>NZ_LR723001.1:0-43051 GCF_902500275.1 Brevibacterium sp. Marseille-P9724
GATGGTCATCGGGGCGTTACGGTGTGTCATGGAAGACCTCCGGGTCAGGGTGCGTGTCGTTACCCACCTCGATACCGGGGGTCTTCTCTGACCTCAAATCCCGTTCACAACCTCCCGAGGAACTACATCTAGCGCACATCATGTAGCGTGACTGCGGCCACATCACCATGCGCAAAGCGAATATCAGTCCAGCCTGGTAGATACATGGACTTACAGAAAGAGGCTCAACGATGAGCGACAAGCTCAATTCCTCCGGCGGCACGCCGCCCGCAGAAGGCTCCCAGTCTGGTGTCGCGACCGGCGCCTCGGCAGCCAACCAAACAGGCACCTCGGCAGCTGCGAAAACCCCGGAAAACCCGGCCAAGGTTGCCTTTGCCAGCTTTGTCGGCACCGCGATCGAGTGGTACGACTACTTCCTTTTCGGCACCGCGGCCGTGCTGGTGCTCAACGACCAGTTCTTCCCCAGCCTCAGCCCGGTAGCCAGCCAGCTGAGCGCGCTGGCGACTTTCGCAGTGGCGTTTATCGCCCGGCCCGTGGGTGGTCTGGTGTTCGGGCACTTCGGCGACAGGATCGGGCGCAAACAGATGCTCGTGCTGTCGCTGCTGATGATGGGTGGAGCGACGGTCGCGATCGGCCTGCTGCCCGGCTACACCACGATCGGCATTGCCGCACCCATCCTGCTGGTGGTCCTCCGGCTGATTCAGGGCTTCGGTGTTGGCGGTGAATGGGGCGGTGCCGTTCTGATGGCCGTCGAACACGCGCCTAGGCACAAGCGGGCGTTCTACGGTTCGTGGCCGCAGGCCGGTGTGCCCGCCGGTTCGCTGCTGAGCTCCGGTGCGTTCTTTCTGGTGCAGATGATGCCCGACGAGCAGTTCCTCACCTGGGGTTGGCGCATCCCGTTCCTCGTGTCCGCACTGCTGGTGCTGGTCGGCTTCGTCATTCGTCTGAAGCTCGAAGACTCCCCGGACATGCAGAAAATGCACGAAGACGAATCGCACGCCGTCGTCCCCGCCCTGGAGATGTTCCGCGACCACAAACACTCACTGCTCGTCGGCATTTTCACGCTGGTCGGTTCGAACACCCTGTTCTACCTGGTCACCGTGTACCTGCTGGCTCTTGCGCCGGCGGAAACCGATATGAGCCGCGGCACCGTGCTGCTGGCCATTGCATTCGGTTCGCTGCTTGACATCATCGCCATCCCGCTTGTGGCCATTTTTGCTGATCAGCACGGTAAGAAGAAGATGATGATCGTCGGTTCTCTCGTCACCGCGGCCGTTTCGGTGCCGATCTTCGCGCTCATGATGAGCGGCCAAACCTGGGCCGCCTACGCCGCGATGGTGCTGGCGTTCCCCATTGGGCACTCGTTCGTGTACGCGACATCGTCGGGCTTCATCGCCGAGCTGTTCGAACCCCGCGTCCGCTACACCGGCGCATCGATCAGCTACCAGCTGTGCGGACTGATTTCATCGGCTCCAGCACCGCTGATTTCAACTAGCCTGTTTGCCGCCACCGGCAGCTGGGTGCCCGTGGCCCTCTACATGGCAGCAACACAGCTACTGGCCGCACTGTTCATCGCCACAGCCAAACCCAAAGACGAGGTGAAGGCGGACGAACCCGGCCCTTCCACCCCGGGAAGTCCCATCACCGCTCGGTGATGGGGGAGGCGGAGGTTGGCCGGGTGGCCGACCTCCGCCTCGTGCTTTTACCTGTGCGTTCTCACGCTGTAATGCAGAGTTACGCGCTAATGCGGCGCATTTTCGCGCAAACCCGCATTACAGCGTGGATCTGGACCGACCAAAATGGGTCGAAAGGCCAGGCAGCCGACCGGAGCGGACGCGCAGCTGGCTCAGGCACCCGTCATGCGCGGCACCGGACGTTTGAAGCCGCGGGTGAGGAATACCAGGTAGCCCAAGCCCACGAGGATCCAGCACACGCCTACGACGAGAGTGGACATATTCAGGTTCGTCCACAGCCAGACGGTCAATAGGAAACCGATACTGGGGATCACTCCGTGAACGAAGTACGACTTTGTGCCTTCAACGTTTTTGCGCAGCAAGAACACGCTGATGACGGACAGATTCACAAGCGAAAATGCGGTCAGCGCCCCGAAGCTGACAAGGGACGCCACAGTGTCAACATCGGCGAACACGGCACTCAGTGAAACCGCTGCAACAAAGAGCACCGCACCGACGGGCGTGCGGAACCGGCGTGACAGAACTCCGAAAACGCGCTTCGGCAGCACCGAGTCCCTGCCCATGCTGTACAGAATCCGCGAAACGCTGGCTTGTGAGGCCAGGGCCGACCCCGTAGCTCCGGTGACATAGGCGGCGAGGAACAGGCTTGTCAGGAAATTGCCCCCGATATTGGCGAGCATGATCACCGCAGAAGACTCTGCTTCGGGGCCCGTGATGACCTCGGGGAATGCCATGTATGCCGTCCAGCTGATGCCGATGAAGAAAATGCCGGCGATGATGGTGGTGGCCACGATTGCGCGCGGAACGGTCCGCTCTGGGTCACGAGCCTCCTCGGCCATGGTTGAAATAGCGTCGAAGCCCAGGAACGACAAGCAGAGAATTGCCGCGCCAGCAGCGACCGCTGAGAGTTCAAAATCGCTGCGGAAAAAAGGGTCGAGAGGGCTGACGCCCGACTGAAATGAGCGAACGGCCACCAGAAGAAAAACAGCGAAGAACAGGCACTGCAGGGCGACGATGACCACATTGGCGCTTTTGACCGCGCTGATGCCCACGATATTGAGTGTTGTGACAAGCACGAGCGCAGCAAGAGCGAACACCCAGCCGGGAACAGATGGGAACTGCTGATTGAGGTAGATGCCGATCAGCAGGTAGTTGAGCATCGGCAGCAGAATGTAGTCGATCAGGACAGTCCATCCGGTCAGGAACCCGATTTTAGAGCCGAAGCCCAGACGCGTGTAGGCATAGGCGGAGCCGGCTGAGCTGACCTTTCGGCTCAGCACGGCGTAGCTGATCGCAGTGAACAGCATTGCGACCAGCGTCAGAAAATATGCGGAGCTTAAGAATCCGCCGGTGATCTCATTGACGATTCCGTAGGTTGTGAAGACGGTCATCGGGACCAGGTAGGCGAGTCCGAAGATGACGAGCGTCGGAATGCCCAAACTTCGCTTCAAGGACGTTTTCGACGACATCTTCTGTGTCTTCTGGCTTGGCATTGTGCACTCCTCGGCGTCTTTGACGAAGGTGACGCAAGGCATCTTTACCTTGCTTTGTCCTGCTTATTGACCTTAAGGTCAATAAGTGATGTTCGACACAGTATGCGTCCTGTGGGGGTGTGTCAATGGACGACAGTCAACCCAAGCGCGGTGCTAAGCGGCACCGTCCCGCCGACCGGCTCAAGCAGATTCGCGAAGCCGCGCAGAGCCTTGCTGTCGAACAGGGACTGCACGCTCTGACCCACAGAAGCCTCGCGCGCAGGCTCGGGGTTTCGCATTCGCTGGTTGTCCACTACGTTCCCGAACTTGCGGCCCTGCGAGCACAGGCCTACGGGGACCTGATTCGAGCAGAACTGGAAGAAGTTCGGGAGGCGATCGAAGACTGCGATTCCGCGCTGAGCAGATTGGCACGCCTCATCGATCTTCTGTCAGTCACCGGCCGCGAAGGCTCAGCAGCCGTGTGGCTCGACGGCTGGTCAATAGGACGGTTGGATGAGTCGATGGCGCAAGTGGTTCGACAGTCCATGGCCGAATGGCAGCGGTTTCTTGAACAGATAATCGAAGCCGGTGCGGCCGAAGGCGACTTTCGCGTAGAAGACGTCTCAGGCTGTGCATGGGAGTTGATAGCGCTTCTTGACGGTCTGAATGCGCACATACTGGTGCGCTTTGGAAATCAGGAAGACTATCGGCTGCGGATCGCCTCGCCCATCGAGGCACGTCTGGCGCTGCCTGAAGGTGCGCTGGTCAATAGAAGGCAGCTTTAGAGCAAAGGAGTGATCAAAGGTGATCATCAAGACTGATGCGACCGCAAGCCCGGTCGATGTTGTAATCGTCGGCGCCGGGGCTGCGGGCCTGAGTGCGGCAAGGGAGCTCGAAGAAAGCGGATTGTCAGTCCGCGTACTCGAAGCCAGGGCACGCGTGGGCGGTCGAACAGAGTGCGGGCAGTTTTCTTCCGGAACGGCCATCGAATTGGGCGGCCAGTGGCTGGGCCCAACCCAGGATGCGGCGCTGGAACTGGCCGCTGAGCTTGGACTGAGCACGTTTCAGGTTCACGATGAAGGCAAGACGCTGCTTTTCGCCGAAGGGCTGCGAAGAGAGGGCACGGGCGATGCGGATGATGCCTTCGGCTTGGGTGCTGATGGAAGTGCGGCGTTTGCTCGCTTTGTCGAATTGGTCGATGAGACTGCTCGATCAATAGACCGGGCCTCGCCGTGGCTTTCCCCGGAAGCCAAGCGGCTCGACTCCATGTCAGCCTCCGAGTGGGTCGATGCAAACTGTGAGCACGAACTGGCCCGCCGTTTCGCCCACGTCATGCTCGCAACCATCTTCGCTGCCGAATCAACCGAGTATTCGGCCCTGCACATGCTGTTCTATCTGTCTTCCGGCGGGGGACTGCATCGAATGATGACAACAATCGACGGGGCACAGGAGCTGCGGGTCGAAGGGGGTACACACCAGATCTCCGAAAAGCTCGCTGAGCGAATCGACAGTGAGATTGTGCTGAATGCCCCGGTCGCAAAGATTGAGCAGAGCCAGAGCGAGGAGCAGTATCCGGTTGCCGTCACCGCAGGTGGGGCACAGCATCATTGCAAGCGCGTGATCGTCACTGCTCCGCCCGTCATTGCCAGCAGGCTTGACTATGAACCGCCGTTGCCAGCGGACCGGTTCACTGCGCTCAGCCAGATGATCCCCGGTGACGTCATCAAGTTCCAGATTGAATACGAAAAGCCCTTCTGGCGCGAAGCCGGGTTGAACGGGACGGTTCTGAGCCTCGACCACGCGGTGTCGTTGATCTACGACAACTGCGTACCATCATCCGATCGTGGAATCCTCGTTGCATTTGTTGAAGGCCATCACGCCCGTGAGTTCGCGTCGATGACAGAAAACGAACGAGCCCGTGCGGTCATCGGCGACCTGGTTCATTACTTCGGTCACGAGGCGGGTGAACCCCTAGAAGTGCTTCAGCGCAACTGGACTGAGGAACAGTACACGCGAGGCTGCTACGGCGGTCGTTTCGGCACCGGCCTGTGGACTACGGTCGGCCCAAAGCTCGCCGAACCTTATGGGCTCATCCACTGGGCGGGTGCAGAAACCGCACAGAAATGGAACGGCTACATCGACGGAGCGATCACATCAGGCCGCCGCGCCGCCCAGGAAGTCGTTGCTGCGCTGACCGAAAAGCCGAAGCCAGAATAGAAAACCGGGTCGGCACCTCGTCCGTTTACTGGCGTGTTCTCGCGCGGAAATGCAGATCCACGCTTTAATGCGCCGCATTTGCGCGTGAGGCTGCATTAAAGCGTGAGTCTGGACTGGCTGGGGAGTCGGCCGAGGGGTCGGTTGGCTGCCGAGGTGCCGATTGCCAAGTTGCCGACCCCCGCCAAGGCGCCGGTTGCCGAGGTGCCGCAACCGGCACCTCGTCCCCGTTCTTCTTACAGTTTTTCGGCTGCGTCGACGAGGACGGAGCGGATGATCTGCTCCATTTCCTCGAAGTCCTCGGGCCCGCAGGTCAGCGGGGGAGCCAGCTGAATGACGGGTTCGCCGCGGTCGTCAGCTCGGCAGTACAGGCCGCGTTCGTACAGTGCCGGCGACACGAAGCCGTTGAGGACGCGCTCGCACTCTTCTTCCGTGAACGTTTCCTTGGTGGCCTTGTCCTTGACCAGTTCAATGCCGAAGAAGTAACCCTCACCTCGGACGTCGCCGACAATCGGGAGGTCCGTGAGCTTCTCAAGGGTGTTGCGGAAGGCCAGTGAGTTCGATGCCACGCGGTCGTTCAGACCGTCCTTTTCCATGACGTCGAGGTTGGCCAGTGCCACGGCGCAGGAAACGGGGTGTCCGCCGAAGGTGTAGCCGTGGTAGAAAGTTTCCCCGCCCTTGCCGAAGGGTTCGAACAGGCGGTCGGAGGCGACCATCGCGCCCAGCGGGGCATAGCCGGAGGTGATGCCCTTGGCAGTGGTGATGATGTCCGGCACATAGTCGAAGTCGTTGCATGCGAACATCGAGCCGATGCGGCCAAAGGCGCAGATCGTTTCATCCGAGACCAGCAGAACATCGTGTTCATCGCAGATTTCGCGCACGCGCTCGAAGTATCCCGGAGGTGGCGGGAAGCAGCCGCCGGAGTTCTGCACGGGTTCGACGAACACCGCCGCAACGGAATCCGCACCTTCGAACTCAATGGCTTCTTCAATACGGTCGGCAGCCCAGCGGCCGAATGCCTTTTCGTCACCGGCGAAGCGGTCGTCAGCGCGGTAGAAGTTGGTGTTCGGCACCTTGTGCGCACCGGGCACGAGCGGTGCAAACTGATTGCGCAGGTCCGGCAGCGAGGTCACGCTCAGGGCACCGTGTGGGGTGCCGTGGTAGGCGGTCGCCCGGGAAATGATCTTGTGCTTGCCCGGCTTGCCGGTCAGGCGGAAGTAGTTCTTGGCGAGCTTCAGTGCGGACTCGACAGAGTCACCACCGCCCGAGGTGAAGAACACCCTGTTGAGATCGCCCGGTGCGTAGGCGGCCAGGCGGGTGGCCAGTTCGATGGCTGGTTCGTGCGCATAGGACCACAGGGGGAAGAAACCCAGCTTCTTGGTCTGGTCGTAGGCAGCCTGGGCGAGCTCCTCACGCCCATAGCCCACCTGCACCGTGAACAGTCCGGCCAGGCCGTCAATGAGCTTGTGCCCCTTGTCATCCCACACGTGGTGGCCTTCGCCGTGGGTGATGATCGGTGTGCGACCGCCGGTGAACAGGTGTTCGTGGCTTGCCATGTGCATCCACAGGTGATCGCGCAGGCCTGCTTGAAGGTCAGTGTTTGACATTGGAATCCTTGCTTTCTTGCCTCGTCTTATCTGGTGCCCCAGTTGTACTTCTGGTCCCAGAGTTTGAGGTACATCATGGTTTCTGTTGACTGGATCGATTCGAAGGCGCGCAGCTGCTGCAGGGTTTCAAGAAGCTCATCGTCGTCTGCGCAGACGACTTCAATGAGGATGTCGTACGTTCCGGCGGTCACGACCGTGTAGTCAACCTGGGGGAGTCTGCTCAGCGCTTCGGCGGTTTCGGTTATGTCCCCATGAACCCTCACGCCGATCATTGCCTGGCGTTTGAAGCCCAGCTGCATGGGCGAGGTGACGGCGACAATCTGCATGACTCCCGCAGCGGTGAGCTTCGCAGCGCGCTGTCGAACAGCGGCTTCTGAAAGCCCGACTTCGCGGCCTATCTCTGCATAGCTGCGACGGCCGTCCTGCTGCAGTGCTTCGATAATCGCCTTCGATTTGCTGTCGAGTTCTAACTCCTGATCAGCTCCCTTGAGGTGTTCCATGCATTTATCTCCTGCAAAGCGGCAATCGATTGCGCACTAATGACAGTATCAAACTGTCGAAAGCGATAGCAAGATTCTGGTTTTCAACTGAATCAGTAGACACATGCGCTTTCTGCGCGGTACCGTGTTCGATGTTGCTGTGTTGCAGCTCACGCCGCGTCCTATGACGTCTGTTCTGGACGCTCAGAGACGAGAGTGCAAAGCCACGGCCTATTCACCAGCAGAGTTGCCGGTGTGACGGGCGAAACCTTCTGCGACACCAGAGAAGAGGGGAAGCATGACAACCAGTACTGAAGCAGCTGCTTCGCGCCATGCCGAATGTGCAGAAGCCGGCCAACTTGAAATCCGAGGAGTTACAAAGCGGTTCGGTGACCACACTGCGCTGGACGACCTCGATCTGACGGTCGCATCCGGCGAGTTCCTTTCGCTGTTGGGACCATCTGGTTGCGGGAAGACAACTCTCCTGAGAATCATCGCCGGGTTCGAGGACCCTACTGAGGGACAGATGTGCCTTTCCGGTCAGAACCTGGTTGGGGTGCCTGCCTACCGTCGTTCAGTCAATACGGTCTTTCAGTCCTACGCATTGTTTCCTCACATGAGCGTGGCGGACAACGTAGCCTTCGGTCTCCAGCGAAAGAAGGTTCCGAAAAAGGAGATTCGCGAACGGGTAGTGCAGTCCCTGCAGTTGGTCCAGATGGAGAGCTTCGTTGAACGCAGGCCAGGTCAGCTGTCTGGCGGTCAGCAGCAGCGTGTGGCTCTCGCACGCGCTTTAGTCAATCGACCCCAAGGTGCTTCTGCTCGATGAACCGATGTCGGCGCTGGACAGAAAGCTTCGAGAAGAGATGCAGATTGAGCTCAAGCGCCTGCACGCCGATCTCGGCACAACATTCGTCTTCGTCACCCACGATCAAGAAGAGGCGCTGGCGATGAGCGACCGAATCGTCGTGTTGAGCGGAGGGAAGATTCAGCAGATCGGCAATGCCGAAGAAATCTATCTTCAGCCGGCAAACCGGTTCGTCGCAGGGTTCATCGGCAAGCAGAATTTTGTAGATGCGAAAATCGAAGCCATCGAAGGTGACACTGCCGTTCTGCGCAGCTCACGTTCGAAGATCACTGCGCGAGCTGTTCAGCTCCCAGAGGGAGCCAGCAGGGGAGACGCGGTCGAAGTCGCTATTCGCCCCGAGAACATGAAGCTGACTCCTCTGGATGATTCAACCGCAGCCGGGCAGCAGAACAGAGCTGCGGCCAACGACCTCCTGGACGCGGTCGAGGGCAAAGTCGTCGGAGTGTCCTTCCTCGGAGATGTTGTTCAGTACATAGTCCGGCTTTTCGACGGGCACGAAATCCTGGTCCGCGAGTCCGCACTTTCGGCCCAGGCGACAGCTGCCGGTGCAGAGGTATGTGTTTCATGGGGAACAGGCCAGGTTCAGGTGTTCAGCCATGAACGATGACAAGCGCGCGGTTCGATTTCTCGCACCTCGGTCGCAGGCTGGCCGAATCAAAAGGCAGCTGACTGCCGCAGCCAACCCGAGCCGAAGAGCTTTTCTGAGTGGAATGGGCTTAGTCGGCCTGGCTGGGCTGGCCGGCTGCGGGCAGACCGGGAGGATGGCCGATTCCCCTCGTCCTGACGGCAGACTCGAAGACAAGTTGAACCTGTACTCCTGGGGCGACTACGACGACCCTGAGAACATCAGGGCATTCTCACAGAATGTCAGCATTCGAGTGCAGGTCGACTCGTACGGCTCAAACGACGAACTTGTCGCTAAACTTGCCGGCAGTCGAGGCACCTCCGGCTACGACATCGTGGTCCCAACCGGTTCGCGGATACCGCTGATGATCGAGCACAATCTCATTCAGCCGCTCGACCTCGACCGGATCCCCAACTTTGCGAATATGGATCCGAACTTCATCGACCAGCAGTTTGATCCTGGAAACAGGTATTCAATATGCAAGGCATGGGGAACCACTGGCTACATATACGACCGAACAGTCATCAAGCGGGACCTGACTACTTGGCAGGACTTCATTGACGCTGCGGGCAAAGAGGCCGCTGGCCGGACTGCCGTCCTCGAAGACCCGTGGGAACTCACCGCAATCGCGCTGGCTGCTATGGGTGAGGACGTCAATACAGAAGACTCCGATGTCCTGAAGCAGGCCCGGTCGATTGTCGTCGACGACATCGCCCCTCATATTCGCGCGTATTCAAGCACAGTTGCCCAGGGTATGGCCCAGGGCGGGCTGAGTCTTCTGCATGCATTCAACGGAGATGCGCGCCAAGGGCTTTTGGAAGCTGACGACCCTGACCGCTGGAAGTTCGTGTTCCCCACTCCGGTTGCAAACCTGTGGATGGACAACTGGTGTATTGCAACCGGGGCGCCCCACCCAGATGCTGCGTATGAGTTCATCAACTACATGCTGACTCCCGAAGCGGCACTGCGAAATGTCGACTACATCGGCTATCACGTTGGGACGAAGGGCCTGAAAGAGGCGGCGGGCGACTTCGACTTTCCCGAACTGATCTTCCCAGAACAAACAATCCTGGATCGGCTGGTTCCCTCAGAAGAAGGAAAGGGCATTCAGCCCAGGGTCGATATCTATGCAGACGCAAGGACTAGGAGCTCAGCATGAAGCGCATAGCATCCCGAATCCTCGGCCCCGGGGCCCTCTCGTTTCCCACGTGGGCCTACGCTGTTTTCTTCTTCGTCATCCCGGTGGCCCTCGTGCTGTGGTACAGCTTCGGCTATAAGCCAGATGCGTTCACGACGGTAGCAATGGACAGGCTGAGCTTTGATCGCTACGGCGAGGCTCTGTCTTCTTCGGCTCTGTCGACTTTCCTGTCAACGCTGCGGATTTCGATACTCGGCACTCTGATCTGCTTGCTGATTGCGGTTCCCTTTTCGTACTGGCTGGCTGTGAAGGTCAGACCGGAGCGTCGGGGGCTGCTCTTGGCTTTGGTCATGGTTCCGTTCTGGACGAACTTTTTGGTCAGAACCCTTGGATGGCAGATCATGCTGTCGAGCGAAGGCTTTGTGTCGAAAACGCTCCAAGCGCTGGGGCTCAGCGAAGGCGGCCTCGATATTCTCTACACGCGGGCAGCAGTGCAGATCGGCGTTGTCTACAACTACCTGCCGTTGATGATTCTTCCGCTGTTCGTAGCAATGGATGCGGCCGGGAGACAGCTGAGAGAGGCAAGCTACGACCTCGGCGCAGGCCCTTGGTCGACTTTCTTCCGAGTGACTTTGCCGCTGGCTATGCCGGGTGTGGTGTCTGGCTGCCTGCTTGTCTTCATTCCGCTCAACGGCGACTACGTGACGGCGACCGTGCTTGGCGGAGCGAACGGTTCGATGGTTGGCCAGCTGATTGCGAACCAGTTCAACACGGCCCAGAACTGGGCGCTCGGTTCCGCAATGGCCGTGACTCTGATGCTTGCCACACTGCTGGTCCTTGGTCTCGGAGCGGTATTGATGTTCCTTGGACGGCGGATGATGGAGCGAATCAACTCGGTGCACCTCAAAGCTGAGGAAATCACTGCTTTGAAAGGCGGAACACGATGAGAAGTTCAGCTCGCAACGCAGGGCTGTTTATTTGGGGAGTCCTCGTATTCGTCTACCTGTTCGCTCCCATCGCAGTCATAGTCGCCTATTCGTTCAACACTGGCCGCATGTTGGCGTCTTGGCAGGGCTTCGGCCTGGATGCCTATGTGTCGGGGATCAACAACGATGTCATCGTGTCCTCTGTGGTGACCAGTCTTCAAGCGGCGGTGGGGTCAGCAGCTTTGGCGACACTGCTGGGCACGCTGGGCGGAATCGCGCTGGCACGTGCACGAGGTGGTACCTGGTGGGCTGCAGGGCTGACTGCGCTGTTGGCGGTCACTCTCGTTACGCCGGAGATCGTTGACGGCATCGCCTTTCTGCCGTGGTTTGTGACACTGGGAGTCGACGCGCATTTAGGGGTGTTCAATAACGGCCTCGTGCGCCTGACCGTTTCGCATGCCATGTTCTCCGTAGCGGTGGTCACGTTCATTGTCCGCACGCGTATGGCAGGAGTAGACCGCTCGCTGGAAGAGGCGGCGGCCGACCTAGGGGCTACGCCCTGGTCGACTTTCCGCAGAGTGACGCTGCCGATTGCAGCTCCGGGGATTCTGGCTGGTGCTCTTATGTCCTTCACTCTGAGCTTAGACAACACAATTCTGTCCAGCTTTGTCCAACAGCCGGGCTATACGCCGTGGCCGGTCTACATCTTCTCTGCCGTGCGCGTGGCGCTGCGGCCGGAAGTGGCCGCGATTTCGACCGTCATGCTCGTCCTGACATTCATTGCCCTTGGGGTCGTGGGACTGGTCCTGCGGCGCTCAGGTGAATCATCCACCGACATCGTCAAAACAATGGTGAGGTAAAAATGCCCGTTTCGGAATCTCAGATCAGATCAAGTCTTGCCGACGTCTCCAACGAAGCATTTTGGCTAGACAGCCCAGAACGGCCCGAGGCAACAGCCCCGCTATCGGGGAACCGCAGCTGTGATCTCGCTGTTGTCGGCGGGGGCTTCACGGGACTTTGGACTGCCCTGCTTGCCAAAGAACGCGACCCCGACCGACACGTTGTTCTTCTTGAAGGCGGCACGGTCGGCTGGGCAGCATCGGGCCGTAACGGCGGGGTCTGCGAAGCGAGTCTGACTCACGGTGCGGACAACGGCGAAAAGCACCTGCCAAATGAAAACGCCCAGCTCACTCGCCTTGGCTACCGCAACCTTGACGAAATCGAAGCCGCCATCACTCGCTACGGGATCGACTGTGATTTCGAGCGCACCGGCCTCATCGACATTGCATTGGAGGACTACCAGGTTGCCGGTCTCAGGGAAGCTCACAACCCGGAGGAGGATGCCGTCTTTCTGTCGCAAGAAGAACTTCAGGCGTCTATCAAATCCCCCACATACAAAGCGGGACTGTTTATGGAACGCGAGTGCGCGATCCTCAACCCGGCCAAGCTCTGTTGGGGTCTGCTGCGGGTTTGCCGTGACCTCGGGGTTGAAGTCTACGAGAACTCTGTCGTCAGGAATTTGGAAAATGCAGGGAACACGGTAAAGCTGACCACGGACAACGGCACCGTGACCGCTCGCCGAGTGGCTCTGGGCACCAACGCTTTTCCCTCTCTTCTCAATCGGGTCAAGTGGCATACCGCGCCAATCTATGACTACGCCCTCATGACACAGCCGCTGAGCGACGAACAGTGGTCGGAAATAGGCTGGGCCGGGCGTGAAGGGCTCGCAGACGCTGCAAACCAGTTCCACTACTACCGCCGCACAGTCGACGGCCGGATCCTGTTCGGCGGTTGGGACGCGGTCTACTACTACGGGCGGGCAGTGTCGCCAAAGCTCTACACCAGGCAGGAGACCTTCGAAACGCTTGCCCGGCACTTCTTCGAAACGTTCCCTCAAGCTGAGGGCACGAAGTTCACCCACGCCTGGGGCGGGGCAATTGACGCCTCGACCCGATTCTTCGCCTTCTTCGACACCGCCTTTCGCGGCAAGGTGGCCTACACAGCCGGTTTCACCGGGCTCGGTGTGGGCGCATCCCGATTCGGCGCTGAAGTCATGCTCGACTTGTTGGCGGGAGCGAAGACGGAGATCACTGAACTGGAGATGGTCAAGAAGAAACCACTGCCGTTCCCGCCCGAACCTTTTATGTGGGTTGGCGCAAAGCTCACAACGAAGGCTCTCATCAAATCCGATCAGAACGAGGGCAAACGAGGACCGCTGCTGCGGGTCCTCGATGCAATGGGTGTCGGCTTCGCTTCGTAGCCGACCGCCACGGAAATCAGTCGAAACCACAGCTCAAAGCTGCGTGCAGCGAAGCACGCCGTCGAGAAAGGAAACGTTATGAGCTCATCGTCTTACCGAGTGCAGAATCCAGCAACTGGAGAAGTTGTAGAAGAGTTCAACAGTGCGTCGAGTGCAGAGGTCGAGTCAGCGCTTGACAAGGCACATAACGCGTACCAGTCGTGGCGCAAGATGTCTACGGCCGAGCGCGGAGAAATCGTGTACCGAGTTGCAGCGCTGTTCGCCGAGCGCAAGCAGGAACTGGCAGAAATCATCTCCGAAGAGATGGGCAAGCCCGTGTCTGAGGGCATCGAAGAAGCCGAATTCAGTGCAGAGATCTTCCAGTACTTTGCAGACAATGCTGAAGAACTGTCTGCTGACCAGGAGATTCCGACCAATGCGTCCGGCCGAGCCTTCATCGAACGCAGGCCAATCGGAGCGCTTCTGGGCATTATGCCGTGGAACTTCCCCTACTATCAGGTGGCACGATTCGCCGCCCCGAACTTCATGCTCGGCAACACGATCATCCTCAAACACGCAGAGATCTGCCCCCGGTCTGCCCTGGCAATCCAAAAGATCATGCACGATGCAGGTGTCCCCGAGGGCGTATATAACAACGTCTTTGCAAGTCACGACCAAGTGGCAGACATCATTGCCGATCCACGGGTTCAGGGGGTTTCGCTGACGGGCTCCGAGCGTGCAGGCGCAGCGGTTGCAGCCTTAGCGGGCCAGCACCTGAAGAAAGCTGTACTCGAATTGGGCGGTTCAGACCCCTACGTCATTCTCGATACGGCCGATGTCAAAGCCGCAGCCAAGGAAGCGTGGGAAACCCGGCTGATCAACACCGGCCAGGTGTGCAACGCAAACAAGCGAATGATCGTTATGGATGACATCTACGACGAGTTCGTTGAAGAGCTCAAAGCGCTCGCTGAGAATATGTATCCGGGCGGGCCCGCAGACGAAAACGAGAACAGCTACACCCCGTTGTCGTCATTGGCTGCCGCGGAGCGCTTGGACAAGCAGGTCAAGCAGGCGGTGAAAGACGGTGCAACTCTGCACGCGGGCGGTGAGCGAGGTGAAGCCGCTTACTTTTCGCCGGCAGTCATCACCGACGTCACATCGGACATGGCCGCGTACAGGGAAGAGCTGTTCGGCCCCGTGGCTGTCGTCTATCGGGTGTCGTCGGATGAAGAAGCCCTTGCACTGGCAAACGACACTGAGTTCGGGCTCGGCGGGGCTGTGTTCTCACGTGATGAAGACAGAGCACAGAAGATAGCTCAGCAGCTTGACGTCGGCATGTCGAACGTGAACACTTTCGCCGGTGAGGGCGCGGAGTTCCCGTTTGGCGGTGTCAAGCGCTCAGGCTTTGGCCGTGAGCTCGGACCGCTTGGCATGGATGAGTTCGTCAATAAGCGGATGTACTTCGTAGCGAAGTAACCGGGCCCTGCCCAGCCGACCTCCACCTCGTCCCCTTACCTGCCCTTGCGCACGCGGTAATGCAGACTCACGCTTTAATGCGGCGCATTAGCGCGCAAACCTGCATTAAAGCGTGAGTCTGGGTTGGCTGGGGGCCGACGAGGTGGGGCTGGGCCGCCGGGCCGGGTGCCGAAGGCCGACGAGGTGGAGGGCCGGGTGTGGAATGCCGAGGCGCCGGGTCGGGGCCGCCAGAGCCGCCGGGTCGGGCTGGCCCGGGCGCGGACTGCGGGTGTGCCGTGTTGCGCAATGTGAGACAGTTAATGGACAAACCGTCCAGGCAGACTGTTCAGACGAACTCAGCTCACATTCGACGAAGGAGCCCTTCATGACGTTCAACGTGTACCTGTCCGGTGAAATCCACACTGACTGGCGTGAAGAAATCGAACGCGGCGCAAAAGGCGCAGGCCTCGACATCACGTTCACCGCACCCGTGACCGACCATCCGGCAAGTGACGCCGCTGGTGACCACCTGGCTGAAACCCACTCCCAGTTCTGGCGCGACAACCAGTCCGCCAAGGTCAACGCCATCCGCACTCGCACCCTCATTGAAAAAGCGGACATAGTTGTTGTGCGCTTTGGGGATAAATACAAGCAGTGGAACGCCGCATTCGATGCGGGCTACGCTGCAGGGCTGGGCAAGCCGTACATCACACTGCACGATGCTGACATCATCCACCCGCTCAAAGAAGTCGACGCCGACGCGCAGGCGTGGTGCGAAACCACCGAACAGGTAGTCGAAACTCTCCGCTACGTACTCAAAGCCTGAGCTCGCAAGACTCCAACATTCCCCGTGCCCGACTGTGCGTGAATACGGCTCTGTGAAAACGACTGCGTGTAAATACGATCAGTTGGTCTTCTTCGCCTCGATGACCCAATGGGAACCATCGAAACCGTCGACCAGCATCCGCGCGCTCATCCCGCGCCCGCGGGCCTCAACCACCCAATTGGGTTTGAGCACGCCGCGGGGTTCTTCCGGCTCCAGGTCGAACACCATGCCCAGCCGGTAGCGCTTCCGCAGGGCTGCGGCAGCGAGGTCGCGCGCCTGCCGCGCAACCGCTTCAGACGGAGCCTCTGCCAAAGCGCCGCTGGCCTCAACCGCTGTTCCCTCCACCGGGAAGTGCGCAATGAACGAGGTGCCGCCCCTGGCATCGACAAGCACGTCGACTGCCGCTGAACTCGCCGCGCCACCAGCGCCGAAACCACCAGTGTCACCCCGCCCGAACAGCCGCGCCAACGACCGCCCGCGCTCTCGCTGAACCAACAACCGCACATGCCAAAACGGGTGGTGAACCAGCCGCGCGGAAGCCTGCCCGCCGCCCAATCTGCGGCGAACAACCTCCTCGGCCTCAGCGGCCGAAACCGACGGGGTCAGCCGGACTGCACGCAGCCCAGCTGACCCCGTCACCAGGTTCGGGTCAGTCACGCGAGGTGCCTTCCACCTCGCCAGCCTTCCTCACCTGACCGCCATCGGAGCCGTCAGCGTCCGTCACCTGACCGGCGCTGCCCGCGGCAGTTGAGCCAGCACCATCGTCGCCAGCACCAGCTTCATCCTCAACCGGGACCTGCGCGGCGAGACCGGGGTTCTGCCCCATGGCCAGGCGAGCCGGAATCGGCCCAACCTTCGCAGTTTCGTTCAGAGCGTCGACAATGTGCTCAGGCACGGGGTTGGCCTTCTGCGTGGCAAGTGACACCACAACAAGCGTCAGCGCGGAGATAACAACCGTTGCCATCGGGTCGATTGACGTCTTCTCCGTCAGACCGCCCAGCTGCCACACAACCGGAACCACAGCACCGACGATCATCGACGAAATAGCTCCGGCAGTGTTCGCTTTCTTCCACCACACGGCGGCAACATACGCCGGAACAAACGACGTGCCGAGAATCGTGGTGGCGAAGATGACCAGGTCAGCCACACCGGGCGCTCCCGTCAAAGCAACAGCGAAACCGATCACAGCAAGCACCAGCACCGTGATGCGCGAAACCCACACTGCCTGGCGCTGCGAACCGCTGCGGCTGATGAAGCGCTCAAAAATATCGTGCGAGGCAATCGTGCCGCTCTGCAGAAGAAGCGCATCCGCTGTCGACATAATCGCTGCCATGATGGCAGCCATGACGATGCCGACAGCGAAGTTCGGCAGCACCGCCTCGGCAATTCCGAACACGGCCAGTTCAGGATCCGACAGGTTCGGAAGCAGCACCAGCGCCATAACGCCAACCAGGTACGGGGCCGGCACGAACAGCAGGTTGAAGCCCGTCGAGTACAGCGCCGCAGTGCGCGCAACCGAGGGCTTCTTCATGGCCATGTGGCTGACGTTCACGTGCGGGTAGCCCATGTAGCCGATCGAAAAGATCAGCAGCGCACCGATGATCACACCCCATTCGACGGACTCAAAGCCGTCGGGTCCCCACATGGTGAGCAGGTTCGGGTTGATCTCGCCGACCGCCTCGTTGCCCGCGGTCAGACCGCCGACAGCCATGAGCGTGGCAATGAGAATCCACAGCATGCCGATCAGCATGATGATCGCCTGCGCGAAGTCCGAATACGCAACAGCCAGGTATCCGCCCAGGAACGTGTAGAGAACAATCACGCCGATCGCAATGAGCAGCGACCACTTGAAGTCAATTCCGGTGACCATTTCCAGCCCTCGCCCACCGGCAATGAACTGTGTCAGCACGTACAGGAACATGCACGCCAGCGCGATCGGTGCGGCCACCGCCCGCGTCCACGCCGACGGGTAACGGTGCTCCAAATACTCAATCGAAGTCAGCGATCCGAGCATCTGCGACAGTTTCCGCATGCGCCTGCCCAGAATCGACAGGTTGAGCACACCACCGCCGATGTCGCCCATGGCGTACCACATGCCGAAGTAGCCCTGCGTGTAGCCGAGTGACCCCGCACCGAGGAACATGTAGCCGGACATCGACGACGACTGCAGCCTAAGCGCCGTCACCGCCGGACCCAGGCTGCGCCCACCCAGGAGGTAGCCCTCTTCGCCAGTCGAGCTGCGCCGCATGGTCCACACGCCGATCGCAATCATCGCGGCAAAGTAGATCAGCAGGAATGTCAGTTCGATGCTCACAGCGCACCTCCTTCTTCAGGCGTCCCGAGTGCGCTTTCTTCCGCATCTTCGGCACCCCAGTGTGATGATGAAAAGAAGAAGATGAGCGTGTAGGCAATCCAACCCAGGGGGATGCCCACGATGATGAGCAGTGTTGTTACAGGAAGTCCGAACATCGTGCCCCTTACTCCGTGAATGAGTCGGCCACGTCGAGTGCGCGGTCAATGGCGTCCAGGCCTGCCACAACGTCGTCGTCTGGTGTGTTCAGCGGCGGCACCACGTGAATGCGGTTGAAGTTGGCAAAAGGCAGAACACCGTACTCCTTGATTTTGGCGATCGTGGCGTTCATCGCTTCGCTCGTCGTCCCGTAGGGTGCCAGCGGTTCGCGGGTTTCCTTGTTCTTGACCAGTTCAATGGCCCAGAAGCAGCCGCGTCCGCGCACATCACCCACCGACGGGTGGTTGGCATGCATCTTCTCCAGCGCAGGCCGGATGACTTCTTCTCCCAGCCGGGCGGCGTTTTCGACCATTTCCTCTTCCCGCATGGTTTTGATTGTCGCAGCCGCGGCCGCGGTCGCCAGAGGGTGACCGGAATACGTGAGACCTCCGGGGAAAACGCGGTCGTCAAAGGTCTGCTTGATCTCATTGGACATGATGACCCCGCCCAGCGGCACATATCCGGAGTTCACACCTTTGGCGAAGGTGATGAGGTCCGGCACAACATTGAACTGCTCAAAGGCGAACCACGTGCCGGAACGACCGAAGCCGGCCATCACCTCGTCGGCAATGTACATGATCCCGTACTTGCGGGTCAGCTCTCGCACGCCCTCCAGGTAGCCCGGCGGGGGAGCGTAGATGCCTGCGGTGCCGGGAATCGTCTCCAGGATGAGCGCTGCGATGTTCTGCGCACCTTCGAGCACAATGACGTCTTCCAGGTGGCGCAGAGCGCGTTCGGTTTCATCGTGTTCATTGTCCGTGCCGAAGTGCGACCGGTAGGTGTGCGGCGGGAAGAAGTGGACAACGCCCTCACCCGGGGTGTCATTGGGAATGCGGCGCGGGTCGCCGGTGAGGTTCACCGCCAGGCTCGTAGCCCCGTGGAAGCTGCGGTAGGCAGACAGCACTTTCTGCCGCCCCGTGTGCAGGCGCGCCAGCCGCACGGCGTTTTCGTTGGCATCCGCTCCGCCGTTGGTGAAGAACACATAGTCCATGCCGTCTGGCGCCAGGCCGGTGATGAGTGCGGCAGCCTCAGAGCGCGGCTTGACCGCGTGGGCCGGGGCGATCGTGGCAATCGAATCAGCCTGGTCTTTGATGGCCTGAATGACCTTGGGGTGCTGGTGGCCGATGTTCGTGTTGACCAGCTGGGACGAAAAGTCCAGAAACTTTCGGCCCTCGCCGTCCCACACGTGCGAACCTTCGGCGCGCGTGACGGTCATGGGATTGATCTGCGCCTGGGCAGACCACGAATGAAAAACGTGCGCGCGATCGAGTTCGTATATCTGCGCAGCGTCATCGAGGTCGATGTTCATAAGAGCCCCTTTGCTCACAGTGCCCCTGCTGGGCTGTTCAGCGGCAATGCGGAACAGTCAAACAGGGGCGGCGGTTCGTTGTCTGCGGGCAAGTATGTCCTACGCGCCAGGCCACGCCAAGAGTCATTCTGTAAAGTCTGCGCTGAACATTGTTTACACATTGAAAGGCGAAGCGGTGCAGGACATCGGTTCCGGTCAGGAAGCCGACGCGCTGGGCGACATCACCGTCAGGAAATTCGTGCAGCTGCCCCAGGTGGAGCTCGGCAGTCCGGTCGTGCTTGCCGGTGAAGAACACCTCGACACCCCGATTCGCTGGGTCCACATTGCCGAAACCGAAGAAGTCACCGATCTCCTGGAGGGAGGCGAACTGCTGCTCTCCTCATCGCCTGCTTTCCAGCATTCCGTACAGCGCACCCGCGCCTTTCTCACCAAGGCATGCAGGGCCGGAGCCGTGGGGTTCGCAGTTGAGGCAATTGACGAGGCGGGGCTTGCCAACCCGCGAGCCCTCGAGGTGCTCACAGCGGCAGGCAGGGCAGCGGGGATGCCCGTCATAGCGTTTCGATCCCGCATCCGTTTTGTGCGGATCACGCAGGAAGCCCACCGGATGCTCATCGGTCAGCAGCTCAGCATTGTCGAACGCACGCGCGAACTCCACGAGGTCTTCACCGAACTGAGCCTCAGCGGAGCTGGCGAAAGCAGAATCGTGCACGAAGCGGCCGAGCGCTTAGGGACCCCGGTGGTGCTGGAAGACGCCGCTCACCGGATTCTCGCCTACGCACCGGCCGATGGTCTCGCTGCAGTAGAAAACTGGCCGCCGAACGCGAGCACTGCGGTTCCCGTGGGCTTCAAAGGCCGCAGGTGGGGGAGGGTGGTTGCTCCTTCGGCACATGAAGACGACCCTTATGCGGCCGAGGTCCTTGAGCGAGCAGGCCAAGCCATCACCCTGGTGCGTGCCCACTCCCAGACCACACACGATCTGCGGATGCGAGCCAGCGACCACTTCGTGTCAGAACTTCCGCACTTGAGCGAAGAACACGCCCGCAAACGCGCCCGCACAGCAGAGCTCGATGGTCCTGGCGGATACATGGCGATCGCCGTGAAAATGTGCGATGACGTCGTCAGCGGGGACAAACCTGCGGGCGCAAGCGAATATGTCAGCAAGGACGACCGCGCTGAATACCAGCTGCGCGAACGAGGCCTGCGCATGGAGATCGTGGCAACCGCCGAACGCTTAGGGCTGACCGCCGTGACATCCGCTTGGCGCAGCGGAACCGTTGTTGCGATCCTCGGTTTCTCCGAGTGTGCGGGCGCCGGCGGCACCAACCGTGCGTCTGCACCCAGCCCGAGCCGTGCCTCAAAACCCGCCTCCGCCTCGACACCTGACGAACTCACCGCCGAAATGTGCCGCGAACTCACCGAGGCAATCCTCGAAACCATCACAGTCGGCGCAGGCCCGCTCAGCGAAGCACTCGTGGCCGTTGCCGATGACATCCCCACCGCGGTCGAAGCCGCCCACGTCGCAGCGGGCATGTCCATCCGCCGTCAGCCCTTCTACAGGTTCTCCGACCTGCGGCTCAACGGCCTCATTGCCAGCCTCCACGACGACCCGCGGATAAGCGCATTCGCCCACGCCGAACTCGGACCGCTGCTCGAACCAACCACCCCAGCCGACACCGAAACCCGCGGAAACAAACGGCGGGAGGCCGGCGGCGCCTCGTCAGAAGATCTCGAATTCCTGTGGGTCTACCTGCTGTGCCGCGGACAGAAAGCCGCCGTGGCGCGGCAGCTGGGAATCAGCAGGCCGGCTGTCTACGCAAAAGCCCGGCGCATAGCATCGACCTTGGGAGTGTCACTCGACGACCCAGAATCAGCAGCCTCACTCCTGACCGCACTGCTGTGGCAGCGAAGCCGCAGCACGTGACAGAGGCAGGTGCGGCCGACGGAACAGCCCACAGCCATGCCGGGTCAGCCGCAGCGTGAACCCGCAACAGCGAGCAGAAAGGGACAGCGTGGACAAGCAGCACAGAATCGACTGGGCGAAGCTGCGCAGGCGCGGCCGCCGCTACTGGGCGATCTCCACGCAGATTTCCCTGTACTTCGGCGTGCACACGCTGCTCATGACCGCCATCCCGCTGTCCATCTCCGACCCCGTGATCAGGCCAATTGCGCTCGCCCTCTACATGGGCGCGGGAATCGCGTTTGACTCATTTGCCACGGCGCTTTCCACCCGGATCGGCAACCGGCGGGTAGCCCGAATCGCCGGCGGCCTGCTCACCGCTATGGCGTTTTTGGCCGCCCTGGGCGGTGTCCAAGACTGGGCATGGCTGGTGCTGGCGGTCCTGTTCTCAGTGTGCTCGAGCCTGCTCTACATTCCCGGAATCGCCTACTTTTCGAACCTCCTGGGGGCGCGGCAGGCCGACGGTCAGCGGATCTCGGTCATCCTCCAACGAGGCGGAGCTTTAGGGTCGGCTCTCATCATCTCCGCGGTCTTGACTCAGGACCTCGCGTGGATCATGTGGTGGTTCCTAGTGGGGCTGGGGCTGACGTTCGGGGCGCTCAGCTACCGATTCCCCAGACCCGTGCGCACGGCAGAGGGCGCATCGCTGAACCCACTGGCCGCCATGGCGGCATCAGTTTCGGCGACTCTGCATTCGCCGACGCTCATGCTGGGGCTCGTGGTCTCATGCATAACACCACTTATGTTCCTGCTGCACGGCTCTGTTCTTCCCGTAGAAAAAGCAGGCGCCGGAAGCACGGTCGGGGCTGCAATCGGCGTAGGCCTGATTCTGCGCGAGCTGCTGTCAGTTCTTTCTGTGGCGTTCATAGCCCGCGGCAGCTTTGTGCGAGCCAATGTCGAATTCATCATCACAAGCGTCATCGCAGGCATCGGCGGAGTCACGGCCGCTCTCAGCAGTCAGCCCTGGCTGGTGGCCGTCGGCATCGCACTGGGCGGGCCCGTGGTGGCAAGCACAGTCGTTGTCACAGTCCTCAACGTCAACCGCTCCGCCATCGGGTCCTTCCGCCCGTGGGCACACTTCGGAGCCATGGGCATGTCCCAACGGCTGGCCGGACTGGCCGTACCACTGGCTTTCGGCTTCGCCGCAGGTGCGGGTGGCGCCGCAGTGCCGATCGCAGCGGCAGTCATGTTCGCAGCGGTAGCCGGCGGCGCCTTGGTCCTTTTGGCCATTGTTGTGCGGCAGCTGAGAGGCGTAAACGGCTTAGGGAAATCCGTGTAGGGGCTTTAAAGTGGGGCAGAGCCATACGGCTTGTCACCCCACCGACACAGGCCATCACAAAGGAGTGCAATGCCTACCGATCAGCTGCACTGGCTGTCAGTCCGCGAACTTCTGTGCGGTTTCCGCGCAGGTACGTTCACCCCGCTGGAAGTGCTTGACCATCTGGTTGAGCGAATTGAAGAACTCGACAAAGCCACTGGAATCAACGCGATTGTCGATCTTCAGATCGATTCAGCCAGGGAACTCGCGTTGGCAGCCACACGGCGCTACCAGGAAGGCGCGGGGGCCAGCAGCAGTGTGGATTCTTCCCACCGCGATGCCGAACCCCCACTTCTGGGTGTGCCGTTCCTCATCAAAGAACAGCACGATGTTGCAGGCCTGTCAGCAACACGCGGATCCCAAGCCCTACAGGGGCGAATCGCGGAAAAAGACGCTGAAATTGTGGAGCGGCTCAAACAGGCCGGCGCAATTCCGTTTGGGCGGACCACCACGCCGGAAATGTCGTGCGCAACATTCACCCACACTCGCGAATGGGGAGTCACCCGTAACCCCTACAACCTGAACAAGACCCCGGGTGGCTCATCGGGCGGTTCCGGTGCTGCGGTTGCCGCAGGCTTCGCACCTTTTGCCACTGCGAGCGACATCGGCGGGTCCACTCGCATTCCCGCTGCCTTCTGCGGCCTGCCGGGGCTGAAGACCTCCTACGGGCGCACACCCGGGGCAGTTCCCACCAACATCGACTGGTACCGCGGTGACCACATTCTGGCGCGTACCGTGTCTGACACCGCACTTGTCTTCAACCAGATCATGGGACCGTCCAGGTTCGACATGGCGACGCTTCCCGTCAGCGGAACGTTCCCCGTCGAATATGGCTTCGGGCGGCACGAATTCACCTCAGGGTCGGAAGTTTCGCCTGAAGCAGGTAAGCATGAAGTCGACCTGAGCGGATGGAAGATCGGAGTCAGCGCCGACCTTGGCTGTTATGAACTCGATGAGTCCACGCGACTCGGCGTTGAGCGCATTGCCGAAACATTGGAGGCCGCGGGAGCGCGCATTGTGCCCGTCGAAGTTGGGCTGAAACTTGACGATGTCACGCGCGCCTCGATGGCTCACTACGGCGGGCTTTTGGCTCGCAACGTTATGCGGCAGGCCGGGGGAGACATTACGGTTCTTGAGCCCTACACGCAGGAGTTCGTCCGCCGGACCACGCGATTTGCCGAAGAAACGTCGCTTCTTGAAGCCGCCATCGTCGAATCAGACATCCAGCAGAAGCTGCTTAAGGCACTGGACGACGTTGACGTGCTCATCACCGCGACCTCTGCCGTGGAAGACCTCGACGCCGGAGAAGACTTCACCACCGGCATCGACCGGCCCGACGGTGAGCACAGCTTCTACTGGGAGGCTCACCAGGTGGTGCCGTTCAACATCGCAAACAGGATGCCGGCTATGTCAGTGCCCAGCGGCATCGGCTCGGCGGGAGTGCCCACGGGCGTGCAGATTGTCGGCATGCCCTACCGCGAAGCAACTGTGCTGCAAGTCGCCGCCGCTGTCGAAGCGCTCATGCCGTTCCCCCGGCCCACGGTGGGGTGAGGGGCTGCGCGGGCGGGGTTTCTGGCTTCGGCGGTTACTCGTCAGTTCTGCTGAATAGGCGGAAGATTGAGGCGATCCGGCAGTTTTTACCTCGTTTTGTCGCCTATTCAGCAGAGTGAGCCGGTTGAGGCGCCAGGTGTCCGACATATCGTTCGAAAGGTCGGGCAAAAGCCTTGTGTTCCTGCAATTCCCAGCTAATGTGGTTTAGGCAACGGAAAAAACTCCGGACGTTGCGTATCGAAGACGATAGGCAGTGTTCTGAGTCGGATCCAATGCATCCGGCGTACTTTCGAAGTCCCGGTGATATCTCCTTTCTGTGTGTGCTGTGGCCGGGTTCCATGTGGAACCCGGCCACTGCGTTGCCCACAAAACTCTGAACCCGCCTCGGTGGGCCCGCAGAGCCTCACACCCGCACACCGGTTAGCAACAAAAACTCCCGTTAGCAGTGGCGGCTAAGGCGCGGATCTGTGGCTAAAGGGAGTTTTTGTGCGCTTAAGGCGCAGATTCCCTCTAACGGGTGTTTCTGTCACCTGCGAGTGTGGCGCACGGTTGCAGCGGGTGGTCAGGTGCCGCCCCGAAGCTCAGTTTGCCCCCTCCAGGCGTGCAGATTAGGGCACAAACGGAGGCGATCTCCGCGTTTTCGCCTCTATATGTGACCTAATATGCAGACCCAACGCCCGGACCCACACCTCAGAACCCACCCCAAAAAAACAAACGAGGCGGAACTCACAAAAGTGAGTTCCGCCTCGGGAATTCAGTCAGGCAGCGAGCCTTTCAGCTGCGCCCGACTCCAGAACAAGGATCAGGCCTTCTTGTCTTCTTCGTCTTCGTCGAGCAGGTCGCTGACAACGGCGGCGTCGCCTTCGGCAACGTTGAGGCCGTCCTGTTCGACAATGACTTCGCCGTCTTCGTTCAGCGGTGCGGGAACGTCTTCGACAACGGTGGTCGTACGGTGCGAACCGACCGGACGAGCATCAGCGGGGCGGTTGCCCGGCAGCGGTTCCGACCACGGGTCTTCAACCGGCTTGACCTTCGTCCAGACGTAGTAGCCGATCAGGCCGACACCGGTCAGAGCCAGCAGCCACACAATCCACATGCCGCGCTTGCCCTGAGCCTTGCGGGCTTCCTTTGCAGCCTGCTTCGAGGCCTTGCGTGAAGCTTTGGCGAGTTCGTCGGCACGCTTAGCGGCGAGCTTCTTGAACTTCTTGACCTGGCCCTTCTTGCCCGTGACGCGCTCGATCAGTTCGTCAAGAGCCTTGGGGGTTTCAGCGTTGCGAATGGCCTTGGCGGCGTCCTTCGAACCAGCGGCAATCGTCTTGGCGTGGTCGGAGGCGCGTTCACCGCCGCGTGCAACCAGGAGCCCCTGGGCTTCGGCAGCTTTGGCGCGACCGTACTCAAGCCCGTCTTCGATCTTGCCGAGGCCCTGCTCAGCCCAGTCTTCGAGCTGCGGGCGAACGTTGTCGGCAGTCTTCTGCAGGCGGTCGCCGGCTTCCTTAATGGCGGGGCGTGCGGCCTCCGTGCCTTCCTGGAGAAGCTGACCGGCCTTTTCGCTCAGGTTGTGTACGGCGTTGTCGACGTTTTCGAGAAACGACTTCGGTGCGGACTTCTTCTTGAACATTTCACCCTCCTGGGATGTTCGACCCTGCTCAGTGCAGGGAATGTGTGTGCGCCATTCGTCTTCTCCATCGTACTGGTCGGCACTGACGCAGAGAGACCCCATCGACGTGAATGGCCAGATTGTGAGGGTATTTCCACTGACAGCGGAAGTTCCAAGGGGAACATCAGGGCCAAATCAGCGTCGTGTCAGACCTTCATGACAGACTGAAGCCATGAGTATTGCTACACAGCAGGCCATCCTGCACACCAACAAGGGCGACATCAAGCTTGACCTCTTCGGCAATCACGCTCCGAAGACGGTCGCCAACTTCGTCGAACTGGCCAAGGGCGAACGCGAATACAAGGACGACGCTGGCCGTTCCAACCCCACCCCCTACTACGACGGTCTGGGCTTCCACCGCATCATCTCGAACTTCATGATCCAGGGCGGCTGCCCCGTCGGCACCGGCACCGGCGGCCCCGGCTACACGTTCGACGACGAAATCCACCCCGAACTCCAGTTCACCAAGAAGGGCCTGCTGGCCATGGCCAACGCAGGCACCCGCGGCGGCCGCGGCACCAACGGCTCGCAGTTCTTCATCACCACCGCCGAAACTCCGTGGCTCAACGGCAAGCACACCATCTTCGGGGAAGTTGCCGACGCTGAATCCCTCGCGGTTGTCGAAGCGATCGAAGCCTCGCCTACCGGCGCCATGGATCGCCCAATTGAAGACGTCGTCATCGAGTCGGTCGAAATTCTCTGATCTGCTCTGACCCTTCCGACTGACGTGCGGCCCGGTTGCTGCCGGGCCGCGAGACACAGCGCCGCAGCTTCTGCTGCGGCGCTGTCGCTTTCTCAGTGCCAAACTCCCGAGGCTGCGGTCCAGAACCCAGCCCCAAACCGCCCGGGTGCTGATCTGGTACAGAGCCCAAGCTCCCGAGGCGCCGCCCCGGTTCCCCGAGCTCCCCTCCCGGGCGCCGGTGTTGAGCAAGCCGGGCGGCGCCTCGGCGTTTGAAGGCTGGTCAGGCCGCCAGAGCTGCTCGGCTATCCTCGTGTGCATGAGCGATTCAGCAGGTGCGACCCCCTTTTCGGAAGAACCTGACCCGGGAGGCGTGCCCGCTGGGCGACCGGTGCAGCGAGGCCCGGCAGTCGTGCTCACACGGCCCTATGTGACGTGGACGATCATCGCCATCACGTTCTTCTTCTTTTTGCTGCAGTTCTTTCCACCGCTTCAACTTCAGAGTCGTTTTGCCTTCGCCCCGATGCTTGCGCATGAGGAACCGTGGCGGGCTCTGACTGCGGCGCTCGTCCACGCGCAGCCCAATCCCAGCCACGTGCTGTTCAACATGCTGGGGCTGTTCTTCTTCGGCTCTTTTGTCGAACGGTCCATGGGGCACGTGTTCATGCTGGTCACATATGTGATCGGGGCGTTCGGCGGATCGGTGCTCACGCTTGTGCTGGCTGCGCCGGGAACCCCCGAATTCAGCTCCGCCTACGTTGGGGCCTCCGGTGCGGTGTTCGCAGTGGTGGGGACCCTGCTTGCGCCCACCAGCCGACTGGACCGGAACCTCATGGGAATCGTGCTGTTCTTGTGCCTCAACATGGCGCTTGTGACGGTCGATTCGAACATCGCCTGGCAGGCTCACCTCGGCGGTTTGGCCGTGGGATTTGTCCTGGGCGTGGCCCGCGTTATGCCTCGTGGCGCCGGCATCCTCGCTAAACGGTATGTGCGCGGCGGAATTGGTGTGGAGCCCACACCGGCTGTTCCGGCAAGCAGCTCTTCAGCACGGGGCGTGTTCTGGGCCGGGGCCGTTCTGACGACTGTTGTCCTCGTCGCCGCCTACGCGGTCGTGTGAGGCAGCGGGCTAGCGGCGTTAGCTGCCGCGGATTCAGGCTGGGCGAGAGCCCAGCCGGTCCAACCCACCGCTGCGCCAGGTGAACTCTGCTGATTAGTCGGAAGATTGATGCAAAAACTGCGATTTCGCATCAATCTTCCGACTAATCAGCAGAACTGGTGAGTAGGCAAAGGCTGCCGAGGCGCCGGGCCGGTTCCGCTGACAGGACAGGCACCGCTGCCGGGCCGCACCTACCGCCGGGCCGGCCTCACCGCCGGGCCGCACCCACCGCCTCACGTTTCGTCGCTGACCAATGGGTCTGACGGCCCGAAGATGGACTGGGCTACCCGCAGGAAGAAGTTTGTGAGCGGACCGATGAGCAGCGCGTAGGCGAAGGTGCCGATCCACAGTAGTCCGCCCAGCAGAACTCCGGCTACGAGAACGGCAATTTCGATGACTGAGCGCACCATCCACACGGGTTTGCCGGTCACACGGGTCAGGCCGGTCATGAGCCCGTCGCGCGGGCCGGGGCCGAAGTTCGGAATGATGTACAGAACCGTGGCGATCGCGTTGAGGACGATGCCGGAGACCATGAACAGAATCCGCACCCACAGCTGTTCCGGATAGCCGATCAGCCACACGAATAAGTCCAGCCACACGCCGATCAGCACCGCGTTGGCAATCGTTCCCAGCCCGGGCTTCTGTTTGAGCGGAATCCATGCCAGCAGAACGATCAGCGACATGATCACGATGATCGTCCCAATCGACAGCGGCACGTGGTGGGAAATGCCCTGGTGCAGAACATCCCACGGCACCGGCCCCAGGTTGGACATCACCATGAGACCAGAGGACAGCCCGTAGAAGGCAAGCCCCACGAACAGGGCCGTCAGTCGCCAGCCGAGAGGCGCCTGGGCCAGAACCCGAAAGTCTGCGGCCCTGGCCTGCTGGCCGGAGCCGCCTCGACCCGATCCGGGCCTCAGCGCCATCGGGTAGACATGGC
Organism: Brevibacterium sp. Marseille-P9724; assembly: GCF_902500275.1. Classification (NCBI taxonomy): domain Bacteria; kingdom Bacillati; phylum Actinomycetota; class Actinomycetes; order Micrococcales; family Brevibacteriaceae; genus Brevibacterium; species Brevibacterium sp. Marseille-P9724. Next base: position 28,617 of record NZ_LR723001.1, read on the forward strand.
CAAACCGGCGACCATGATGGTGAAGCCGGCAAGCAGGTTCCAGTTGCCCCACACCTCGACCGGCAGCGCGCCGCCGGACAGGTAGAACACGATCAGCCACAGCATGCCCACGATGATCACGGTGAGCATGGTCGGCAGGAACCAGCGGGGGTTGGGGCGCAGGCTGCTTTCCGAACTGCCGGATTCATACTTGGTCTGCTTGCGCGCCGATGCGCGCTTGGCCGGGTTGCCCGACTTCGCTGCGTTCTTCGACTTCTTGGCGGGCTTGGCGTTTCGGTTCTTCTGCTTAGTACCCGAACTGCCCTTGTCGCCCGCGTTCTTCTCAGTCTTCTTCTGAGCTGGCTTTTTGTCTGCCGAGCTGCCGCTTTCGTCTGCTTCAGAGGCAGCGGCTGGGGTCTCGTCTGAGGTCTTCGCGCTGTCTTCTGCGTCTGCGCTGTTCGCGTCGAGTCCTGCCGATTCTTCGGTGTCGGTTTCGGCCGGAACCTCGGATGAGGTTGCCTTGAGGTTTTCTTCGCGCTTGCTTGACGGGGCCACAGTTCTCCTTCGGTTGGCCTTGCACAGGCCAAACAACGGCATATCGGAATTCCTCAGGGTATGTTAGTCGTTTTCGGCTCGCATAGCACAGGCTCGTCGGATCGAGCCATTATGATAGCTCGTGGACACAACCGGAAAGCCCCGCTGGGATTGTTGGAAAGCGAAGAGGACACACGTGGATCAACCACTGACGCGCCGAGAACGCATCGCGCGTGAGAAGGCTGAGGCCCGGCGTGCAGGGCAGGCCGAATCGGCTGGTGAAACCTACGCCGTGCGTCCTGAAGACTCCCGCCAGGGGGACCGCCGATCCTCGGCTCCCGCTGAACAGGCCCACAGCCCGCATCACAAGCTGCAGGGCTCCGGACCTGCTTTCTCGCCCATGCAGGCATCGGGTGACCGGCCGTTCATTCGTCCGGCAGCACGTGATGTGCGCCGCGGCCACGGCACCGGCCCGCAGCACAATGTCGCGCCCGCTCAGTCCCACAGCGCTCCCACCGGCTACGCGGCACCGGCTGCCTACAGTCCGCCAACCGGCTACAGCCCACCGGGTGGCTACGCAGCACCTGGCGCATACAGCCCGCCAACGGGTCACGCGGCTCCCGCTGGCCACACCCCTCCGGCTGCCTATGCCGCACCTGGCGCATACAGCCCACCTGCCGCTTACAGCCCCCCGGCAGGCTATATCGAACCGGAACCCGAACCGCGCAAGCCGGAGCCTGAACCGCTCGGCTTCGTCCGCGGAACCATTCGCGGTTTCGGTGAGCTGTGCATCACCGCGGGCCTGGTCCTCATTCTCTTTGTGGTGTGGCAGCTGTGGTGGACCGACATCGAAGCCAATAAGGACAACCAACACCTGGCTGATTCGCTCAGCGAACAGTGGCGCGAAAATCCCCTCGATAAGCTTCCCGAGGACCCCGACACCCCTGTTCCCGCCGCGCTTCCGGACGAGAACAAAGCCTTCGGCATCATGTACATCCCGCGGTTCGGCCCCAACTACTACCGGACCATCGCGGAGGGAGTGTCGCTGGAACCCGTGCTCAACCGCATGGGCATGGGACACTACCCGTCGACCGCACGCCCAGGTGAAGTGGGCAACTTCGCTATGGCCGGACACCGTGTGACCTACGGAAAGCCGCTGAACCTCATTGCCGAAATGCAGCCGGGCGACAGGATCTACATTCAGACAAAGGAAGGCGTGTACACCTACACGTTCCGCAACTACGACATCACCCTGCCTGACGCCACGGAAGTGCTGGCACCGGTTCCCGCAGCGCCTGAATACAAAGGCAAAGACAGGATTATGACGCTCACGGCGTGCAATCCGATGTTCTCGGCTCGCGAACGCTACATCGCCTACGCGACTCTCACCGACTGGGCTCCGGCCGGCTCCGAAGTCCCCAAGGAGCTCAGCGACCTGCCCGCCTATGGGAAGGCCGGAGGGCAGTAAGCGTGTACGAATTCATTTGGCGGCTGCTGCCGGGCAACTGGTTCATCAAATTCATCCTCAGCCTGCTGTTGATCGCTGTCGTCGTGTTCGTCCTCATGCAGTACGTCTTCCCTGTGATCGCGCCCTACATGCCGTTCAACGACGCCACGATCGAAAGCCAAGCCGCCCACGTAACCGCCACGGCCGCTGCCGACGCAGCGGCTGTGCAATAACCCCGCCGGGAGCTGACCTGTGACAGCGCGCATCCTTGTGATCGACAACTACGATTCCTTCGTCTACACGCTTGTCAGCTACGTCCAGGAACTGGGCGCGCAGACTGACGTCATCCGCAACGACGACGTCTCGGCCGAACAGCTGGACGAACTTCTGCCCCAGTATGACGGCGTTCTCGTCTCACCGGGACCGGGTGCTCCGGCGGAGGCCGGCATCAGCGCCGACATCGTACGATGGGCCGCCGAGCACTCGCTTCCGTACTTCGGGGTGTGCTTGGGTCACCAGGTGCTGGGCGAGGTGTTCGGGGCAGTGGTCGACCGCTCCCCGGTGCTTATGCACGGCAAAACTTCGCAGGTTGTCCACAGCGGCGGATCCGTTTTTGCAGGCTGTCCGTCACCGCTGACGGCCACGCGCTATCATTCGCTGGCAATTGTGGACGACAGTCTGCCCCTGGATGTTTTTGAGATCACCGCGCAGACGGAAGACGGCATCATCATGGGCATCCGGCACAGGAAGGCCCCGCTGCACGGCGTGCAGTTCCACCCCGAAAGCGTTCTGACACAGAGTGGCTACCCGATGGTCGCGAACTTTTTGGCGGCGTGCGGAATGCGAGAGGCAATCGCTGCCGCCCACGATCGCGCTCCGGTCGCATCAGCCGCAGCGTTGAGCAGCTTAAACGCTCAGGACGGCTGAACGCCCTGAAAGACACAGCCCTGAAAGACTAAGCGGCCGGGGCTGGGTGTGCTCATCACACCCAGCCCCGGCCGCTTTTCATCAGCTCAGCCGGTGGCCGGATCACCAACCGTCATCGGTGCCCGGGAAAAGCGGAGATTCCGTATTCGGATCCTCCTGTTCTTCTTCTTCCGGCTCCGGCGTGGGAGTCGGCTTTTCCTTCGCCACTTTGATGGTGATGGTGGCGTGCTGATCGGTGGAGGAACCGCCCTTGACCGACTGCGAGAACACTTTGCCGGCTTCGTGTTCGTCAGTTTCGACTTCCTCGGTCTTGCATTCAAGCTGGTACTTGTCGCCGGTGAGGATCGAGCAGGCTTGATCTGCGCTCTTGCCGGTGACCTTGGGAACGTCGACTCGTCCGGAGGACAGGATCAGATCGACAGCCGAACCCTTTTTGACCTTCGAGTCTTTTCCGGGCTTGGTTTTCAGCACCGTGCCCTTGTCAACGTCAGGTGAGTTCTGCTCCTTGTTCGAACCGCCTTTAAGACCGGCCTCATCCAGAGTTTGGCGAGCCAAAGACTCCGTCTGTCCCGAGACATCCGGGACTGCCACCTCAGCGGGGCCAGCGGAAACATAGACCGTGACATCCGAACCCACCTCGACAGCGGTGCCGCCTTCGGGGTCGGTTTTGACGACATTGCCCTCTTTGACGTCGTCGTTGTTGACCTCCTCGGTCACACCGTTGAGGTTGTTGTCCTGCAGCCATTGCATCGCTTCTTTTTCCGAAACGTCCTGCAGGTTGGCAAGTTCAATCGTCGGCGGTTCCTTGGGCTTGGACAGCTGGTAGACCCACAGGCCAAGCCCGCCCAGAACAAGCACGAGGATCGTTGCGAGAATCCACAGCCAGCTGCGCTTCTTGTTGTCGTCATCCTCTTCTTCTTCGCGGCTGGGCAAAGTCGAAAAGCCCGAGGTGTTCGAGACTTCGTCCAGTGTCCCGGTGGCAGGCGGGCCGGAGCCCACGCCGACGGGGGCGACCATCTGCGTTGCAGCGGTTGCCGGGGGCTGGGCGTAAGCCTGGGTGGCATTGGGGTCGCCGCCGTCAATGCTCAGCGGGCGGCCATCGCGGGCCGCCAGAACATCCTCGCGGAAGGTGAAAGCATCCTGATAGCGCTCATCACGGCCCTTGCTCAGAGAGTGCAGCACCACTCGGTCCACAGCCGGCGTAACGTTCGGATTGAGCTCCGACGGCGGGCGCGGTGTTTCGCCGACGTGCTGGTAGGCCACCGCCAGCTGCGAATCGCCCGTGAACGGCGGTTGGCCCGTGAGCAGTTCGTACAGCAGGCAGCCCGTCGAATACAGGTCAGAGCGGGCATCGACAACTTCGCCTCGGGCCTGTTCGGGGGAGAGGTAGTGGGCGGTGCCGATAACCGTCGAGGTCTGCGTCAGCTGACCGGTGTCTTCAAGCGCGCGCGCAATCCCGAAGTCCATGACCTTGATGTCGCCTTCGGGGGTGAGCATGACGTTGGCGGGTTTGATGTCACGGTGGACGATCCCGTTGCGGTGGCTGTAGTCCAGGGGTGCGAGAACCCCGGCAATGATGTCCAGTGATTCTTGAACGGTCAGCGGTCCGTGGGCGGACAGAACCTCGCGCAGAGTCTGCCCCTCCACGTACTCCATGACGATGAACGGCACAGTGACTTCGCCGCCGCCGGACTCTATGACTCTCTCTTCGCCAGAATCGTAGACGCTGACGATGCCGGGGTGGTTCAGTCTGGCCGCTGACTGGGCTTCGCGATTGATGCGCTCGTGGAACGAATTGTCGCGGGCAAGGTCGTTGCGCAGCAGTTTGATTGCCACGCGACGGCCGAGCCTGCGGTCAGTTCCGGCGTGCACTTCGGCCATGCCGCCGCGGCCCAGGAGCTCCTCGATCTCATAACGGCCCAGAAGCAGACGGGAGTCCGTCATCATTCACCTCCGCTGTTCGAGGCGGAGTTCCCGCCGCTCACCTGTCCGCCGCCCTGGCCGGAACCACTCGGTCCCGCATCGCCCTGGCCGGAGCCGTTTTGGCCGGAATCGTTCTGACTGCCCTGGTTGCCCTGATTGCCTTGGTTCCCCTGGTTGCCCTGGTCTTGGTTCTGACCGGGGGCGTTGCCGGAATTGCCGCGATCGCGGCTGGGGGCATCGCCGGAGTTTCCGGGCGCCTGGTTGGAATCGCTGCCGCTGCCAGAACCGGAATCGCGAGAACCGCCGGTGTCTGATCCGCTGCTTCCGCGCTGGTTGGAGTCGTTGGAGCGCTTGCGCTCCTGCGGTTGCTGTTCCTGCTGCTGAGGCTGGCTGTCCCGTCCGCTGTCGTTGTCGTTGTCGGAAGGGTCTGGGCCGCGGGAGACCACGAGCGTCACCGGCGAACCGGGGGCGAAACTGTAGCCCTTGGCGCCGCGCTGCACAGCAGTGACGGTGCCTTCTGGTTCGTCGGAGTACTCCAGGCTCTTTTCGGCCTTGAGGTCAAGGTCCTTCAGGGCCTTCTTTGCGTCGCGGTAGTCCTTGCCTACGTAGTCGCTGGGGTTGATCTCCACCAAGTCGGTCTGTTCGTCCGCGGTCTGGTCGCCGAAGAGCTGTTCGCCGACCAGTGCCCAGGCTCCCCAGCCCAGCAGGCCGAGAAGGGCGATCACAAGAATCGCGATCGCAGCTTTCGCACCCGCGCCGCCCTTTTTGGGCTCATCGGGTTCGTCAAGTTCGTCAGATCCCGCATCAGCGCCGTCGAGGTATCCGCGTTGGATGCCCACCGGCTGTGCGGCTTGGTGTTCCGAGGTGTGGCTCAACACGGTCGTTGAGGCTTCGTCAGATCCGATGAGCTGGGTTGCCGCGGTCTGCCCGCCGGCGTCTTCTGCAAGCTGCGGCACAGCGGTTTCGGCGGCTGCGACGTCGCCGTCCATAAGGGCGCGGGCTGCCGCGGCAACCGAGGCACCGTCGGTCGGGCGCAGGCCGGGCTTCTTTGCCAGCAGGCAGTCGACGAGCCTCCGCACTGGCGCTGAAACCGTCTCCGGCAGATCCGGGTGGCGGCGGTTGACTTGCGCAATGGCGATTTCCACCTGGGTTTCGCCGATGAACGGGCGGCGTCCGGCCAGCAGTTCGTACAGGATGATGCCCAGCGAGTACAGGTCGGACTGGGGCACGGAGCCTTTGCCGGTGGCCTGTTCGGGAGCGAGGTACTGGGCGGTGCCCATCACCTGACCGGTGCGGGTCAGCGGAGCCTGGTCTGCTACGCGAGCAATGCCGAAGTCGGTGATCTTCACCCGGAAGTCCGGGGTGACGAGCAGGTTGCCCGGTTTGATGTCACGGTGGACCACGCCGGCCTTGTGGGCGGCATCGAGCGCCTGGGCCGCCTGCGCGGTGATGTTGAGAGCGTCGACTTCGCTCATAGCGCCGTCGCGTTCGATGATCGAAGACAGCGCTTCGCCGGGCACGTACTCCATAACAAGGTACGGTGCGCCGGTTTCTTCGCCGTAGTCGTACACCCCGGCGATTCCGGGGTCGGACACCGCGCCCATCGACCGTGCTTCGGCCCGGAAACGAGCGAGGAAGGCCTCGTCGTCCCGGTACTCGTCCTTCATGATCTTCGCTGCGACCGGGCGGCCGAGAACGTTGTCGGTTCCCTTCCACACTTCGCCCATTCCGCCGACGGCGATTCGGGTGGTGAGTTCGTAGCGTCCGCCGAGCACTGTGCCTGCTTCTGGCTTCATCAGCTGATCACCGCCTCCATGATCTTCTTAGCAATCGGTCCCGCAGTGCGGCCGCCGGACGCTGCCGATCCTGCTGCACCGCCGTTCTCTACAACTACTGCCACGGCAACCTGGGGATCGTCAGCCGGAGCGAACGACGTGTACCAGGCGTGAGGGGCCGCACCCTTTGCGTGCTGCGACGTTCCGGTCTTCGCCGCGACTTTGACACCCGAGATCGCTCCCGCAGTGCCGGTGCCGTCGGTGACGACTTTCTGCATCATCTGATTGAGATGGCCGGCCGTCTTCTTGCTGATGGGCCTTGAGAAGGTCTTCGGCCTTGGGGTTTCCATTACTTTCAGGGTGCGGGCGTTCTTGACCTCTTTGACGAGGTTGGGCCGCATTTCCTTGCCGTCATTGGCGATTGCCGCGGAGACCATCGCCATCTGCATGGGGGTTGAGCGGACTTCGTACTGCCCGATGGCCGACTGGGCCAGCTGGGGAGGGCTGAGCTGTTCGGGGAACTGCGAAGCATCGACCTTGATGGGGGATTCGAAGCTTTCGCCGAATCCGAACTTCTTGGCCGTTTCAGCCATTGCGTCTTCGCCGATGTCCATGCCGAGCTTGGCAAAGGTTGTGTTGCACGACTTCGCCAGAGCGTGTTCGAAGGTCGCTTCGCCGCCGCTGCCGCACGTTGCGCCGCCGGCGTTGCCGATGGTGGCGCTGGTCTGCGGAAGTTCCAGACGGGTGGGCGATTCCAGGACGGAGTCGGGCGTGTAGTCGGTGTGTTCCAGGGCCGCTGCTGCGGTGACCAGCTTGAACACGGAGCCGGGCGGGTACTGTTTGCCGCCGATTGCCTTGTTCACAGCGGGCTGTCCGTTGGCTCCGACGAGGTTCTCATAGGCGGACTTGGCCTTTTTCCTGTCGTGTGACGCCAGGGGGTTTGGGTCCCAGCCGGGGGTGGAGACCATTGCGAGAACGTGGCCGGTCTTCGGGTCGAGGGCGACCGCGGCGCCTTTCTGACCGCCCAGAGCGTTCCACGCGGCTTTCTGCGCTTTGGGGTTGATGGTCAGCTCAACAGCTGCGCCCATGTTCTCCTGGCCTGTCATCCAGTTGGAGATCTGGTCGTAGAAGAAACGGTCGTCCAGACCGGACAGCAGGCTGCCCTCGGTGCGTTCGATCCCGGTGGAACCGCCGACGACCGAGTAGTAGCCGGTGATCCCGGAGTACATTTCGGCAGGCAGGCCCTTCCCGCCGTACTGACGCTGGTACTTGAACTCAGTGTCCACCGGAACGGACTTCGCCACGGGTTCTCCGTCGACGAGGATTGGTCCGCGCGGCCGCGACAGCTGCTCGAACAGCGTGCGGTTGTTCAAGGGGTTGGAGCGCAGACTGTCAGCGGCCAGGAACTGCACAGTGCTGACCGAACCGAACAGAAGAGCGAACATCACGAGTCCGACGACGAACACGTGGCCCAACGGTTTCTTCACTGCAGTTCACCTCCTGCCTGTCTGGGCGCGTAGCCGCTGGTGTTGGGGTTGTAGTCCGTGGTCACGTAGTCGACGACATCGGGTTCTTTGTCGGTGCGCACCTTGGGCGAGGTGTCGGTGACCGCCTGGAGAACACCGGTCTGGAACTCCTCCTGCGGGCGTCGAGCGTTGTCGCTCATGCGCAGAAGAAGGCCCAAGATGATCCAGTTGGCCACGAGCGATGAACCGCCGGCAGCCAGGTACGGGGTCGTCAGACCGGTCAGCGGAATGAGTCGCGTAACACCGCCGACGACGATGAACGTCTGGAAGGCCATGAGGAACGACAGACCCAAAGACAGCAGGGTGCCGAAGTGGTCGCGCAGGTTGCCGGCGATCTTCACGCCCCGCTGGAACATGATGAGGTACAGCATGAGGATGGCGAACAGCCCGATCATGCCGATCTCTTCGCCGAAGCTGGAGATGATGAAGTCGGAGTCCGAATAGGGGACGATCTGCGGGCGGCCCTCACCGAAGCCCGTGCCGAAAAGACCGCCGTTGGCCATTCCGAACATGCCCTGAACCAGCTGGTAGGAACCGCCGGGTGTTCGGTTGAACTCTTCGGGTGACAGTGCGTTGAGCCACGCGTCGACGCGCAGTGAGAAGTGCGAGAACAGGAAATAGGCCGAAACGGCGGCAGCGCCGAACATGGACAAGCCCAAAACGATCCACGTCTTGATGCCGGTGGCAACGTAGAGCATTGCCACGAACAGTCCGAAGAACAGCAGTGCCGAACCCAGGTCGGTCTGGAACACCATGACTGCAACCGCAATGATCCAGGCGATGATGAGAGGCCCTGTGTCACGCAGTCTTGGCAGCCGCATTCCGAGGAACCGGGGCCCGGCCAGGCGCAGCTGGTCGCGGTAGTTGACGAAGTAGCCCGCGAAGAAGATGGCCAAGAGGATTTTGGCGATCTCACCGGGCTGGAAGCTGAAGGGGCCCAGGCCGATCCAGATGCGCGAACCGTTGATGGTCCGGCCCAGTCCGGGCACCAGGGGCAGCAGCAGGAAGAAGACACCGGCGAGGAAGGCGACGTAGGGCCAGTTGCGCAGAGCGCGGTGGTCGCGCAGCACGAAGATGACCGTCGCACACAGGATGACGCCCAAGCCCATCCAGATGAGCTGCGAATCTGCCGCTCGCGTGTTGTCTTTGGCAACGCCAATCCGGAAGATCATGGCAAGCCCGAGGCCGTTGAGCATGATGGCGGTGGGCACGAGAATCGGGTCGGCGTACTTGGCGCGGATGCGCAGCACAATGTTGATGCCGATGCCGAAAGCGGCGAGGATGCCCGTGTAGCTGTACACATTGGCCGGGATCGCATCGGAAGCTCCGATGCCGACGAGCGTGTAGGCGCCGCCTGCTACGACGACCGCAATCAGGATGAGCACGAGCTCAACATTGCGGTATGTGCGCGGGCCCTTCGGAGTCTCTTCCTGTCCGGCAGCCGACTTGTAGTAGTCGTCCAGGGTTGCGCGACTCACTGACCTTCACCGCCCGGTGCCTGCGGATCGCTGCTGGGGGCGGGGTCTCCACCTTCGTTGACGCCCGGCTGGATGTCCTCGCCGCTGGTGTCGCGGCTGGCTTCGCTGCGCAGGTTGTTGACGATGTCGTCGGCGTCTTCTTTCGAACCGGCCGGAATGGTCTGCCCCAGGCGGTCCTGTGTGAAGCTCGACAGGCTGCTGACCTCGATTTCGGTCTGTTCCTGCAGGTGAGACAGGCTGATGGGGCCCAGGTCCTGGGAAATGCCCTGGTAGACGGCAACGCGGCCGTTTTCTTCTGTCACGTAGTACTGGCTTTGGATGTAGCGCCAGCCGAACAGTGCGGCACCGGCCAGGAGGGCTACCACGAGCACTGTGACAATCCAGCCGAAGAAGTTCCGGCGGGGAGCTTCTTCGTAGTCGTCATCGTCTTCCAGTGTCTCAGCCGCCGGCTTGAGAGCCTTCTTGTCGGCTTTGCGCTGTGCCTTGCGTTCAGCGCGCGAAAGCTTCCGGTCCTCTTCGACAGCCGAAGCTGCGGTGACAGGGCCGCCAGGTGCGGCTGCAGCGGCAGGTGATTCCGCCTCGTCATCGAATTCCGAGGTCGAGGCGGGATGGGCGGTAAGTTCGGCGTCCGCGGAACCCGGCATGCCGGGTTCGGTTGGGCCGATGTGCTCGCCCGCGCCGATCGCTGCGATGTCGTCGGCGTGCATGACGTCGGTGTCTGCTGTGGGGTCGTCGTTGATGACGGTCATCTGGCGGGTGGCCTCAGCAGAGCTTCCCAGGAGCGCGTAGTGCGGATTGATGCGCACCGAACCGGCGTTGGAACCCGGGTCGTCAGTGTGGGCGGGGTCGGCTTCCACAATGTCGCTGACGATGACGGTCACATTGTCAGCACCTCCGCCGTCCAGGGCGAGGTCGACCAGCTGGTCGCAGGCGTCATCGGGGCTGTCGACGGTTTCAATGACGTGTTTGATGTCGCGAATATCAGCAAAGCCGGTCAGACCGTCAGAGCACAGCAGCCAGCGGTCGCCCACCTGGGCGTTGCGGATCGACATGTCGAGCTCAGGTGTCGCACCGACATCGCCGAGCACCTTCATGACGACGGAGCGCTGGGGGTGGTGTTCCGCCTCGTCCTCCGTGATGCGGCCCTCGTCTACGAGCATCTGCACGAACGTGTGGTCAGAGGTCATCTGGGTGAGTTCGCCGTTGCGCAGCAGGTATGCGCGCGAATCACCGATGTGGGCCAAGCACAGGCGGCTGTCGTGGCGCATGAGCGCGGTGACGGTTGTGCCCATTCCGGCCAGTTCGGGACGCTCTTCGACAGCGGCGTTGATCCGTTCGTTGGCTTCGAGGATCGCGGAGCGGAGCTCACCCAGCAGATCGCTGCTGTGCTGTGGGGTGTCCAGCGCGGACAGGCGGCTGACCGTGATGGCCGAAGCGACGTCACCGCCGGCGTGGCCGCCCATGCCGTCGGCGATCAGCAGGAAGTTCGGACCCACGTAGCCGGAGTCCTGATTGTTCTGGCGCACCAGGCCGACATTGGAGCGGACGGCGGCTTTGAACATGATTTCGGGAAGTTCGTTCGTCATGCCTGCAGCTCCATTGTCGTGTTGCCGATTCGCACAGGGGTGAAAGCAGGAAGGGGCACAGCGCCGTGGAGCCTGCGATCGCCGACGAACGTCCCGTTGGTTGAACCGAGATCTTCGACGTACCACAGGCCGTTGTCAGCGACGACGCGCGCGTGAACGCCGGAAGCGAAGTCGTCATGCAGGACAACGTCGTTGCCTCCGGCCCGGCCCATGGTGACGGGCTGGCCGTTCAGCGAGATGACGCGGCCCTGCAGAGCGCCAGAGGTGAAGACCAGCTGGGCGTAGTGGGCTGTTGTCACCTGGTCACCGGGCTGTACGGCACCGCCGGATGCCGATGGAGCTGCGGCGGGAGTGCTCTGCGGGCGGCTGCTCTTGGAGCGTCCGCTCCTGCCGCGGCGGCGAGCCTTCGTTGTGCGCGGGCCGAAGATGTCCTGGCGCAACACGCCGGCGACAAGAAAGACGAAAATCCACAGCAGCGCAAAAAACGCGAGGCGCAGCACCATGACGGTGAGCTCAGTCATCAGCTCCCTGCTTCCGATCGATGGAACACGACCGCGCTGTCACCAGCTTGGAGAACAGTCCCATCGGTCACATTGACTTTGGAGATTCGCTTGCCGTCCAGCAGCGTTCCGTTGGTTGAGCCCAGGTCAGAGGCCTGAGCGTGAGAGCCGTCGACGGTTACTTCGAAGTGGCGGCGTGAAACACCCGGGTCGTCGATGACGATGTCGGCGCTTGAAGACGAACGGCCGAAGATTGTGGACCCCTGGCCAAGCCGGTAGCTGCGCGAGCCCACCGACACCGTGAAGTGCGCGGCCGACTGGCGGCCCGCCGGGCGGGCTGGGCTGGCCTGGTTGGGCGCGGGGCTTGGGGCTGGGCTGGTTTCGCGGCGGCGGGATTGTTCGTAGGCTTCCGGCACGATGGGGTTGGCGCGGCTTACAGGGTCGTAGCCGCCGCGGTTGGCTGGCTGCGCGGCGGGCGAACCATCGGGGCGCTCGGTTCCCGCGAGTACGCGGTAGACGCCGGTGTCGAGGTCAGATGCGACGGTCAGCTCAACCGTTACGGGGCCTACGAAGCTGTATCCCTGTTCAACGGCGTGTTCGCCGACAACCTGGCGGAGGTCGGTTTTGAGTTCGTCGAAAATCGGGGTCAGTCTCTCGAAGTCGGTCGAGGACAGTTCCACGGTGTAGCTGTTGGCGGTCAGAGTGCGGCCGCGTGATACGACGGCGGCGCGGGCATCGGCTTCTTTGCGAAGCGCTCCGGCGAGCTCAACAGGTTCGACCTGGGAGCGGAAGGCTTTGGCGAACGCGCCATTGACTACGCGTTCAATTCCGCGCTCAAAACGGTCGAGCATGCCCACGGTGCGTTCCACCCCCTTTCGACGATCAATCAGTCAACACATCATATTAACGGCCGAACCATTGACGGGGCCTGAGAACCGCATCTTCGGCTGACTGCTCGCGGCATTGGCTGATTTGACACCAATGCGAAATCGCTCACGCGTGGGGGATATTGAGGGGATTTGGATCGTGCGGTTGGGTGGGGCACTGGGCGCGGGCTGACTGAGTGCGCTCGGGGCACACCGGCTGGCAATGAATCCACCCGTTAGCCGCAAAGAAGCTCCCTGCAGCAACAGATCTGCGCCTTAGCAGCTGTTGCTAAGACGCTGACTCCGGTTAAAGGGCGGGCGCCGCAAGGGTGGTTTTGGAGCTCGTTTTGCTGCTGGGCACCAGATGTGTGTATAGTTTCTTTTTGCTGCTTCGCGCGAGTGGCGGAATTGGTAGACGCGCTGGCTTCAGGTGCCAGTGGTGGCAACATCGTGGGGGTTCAAGTCCCCCCTCGCGCACAGAGTGTCGTTTGTACGGATGACCAGCTCAAGGCCGGGTTGCTCCTTCGGGAGTAATCCGGCCTTGTTCGTTCGTCGCCCTGCACAACTCGGAGCTTCATGGGTAAGGGGCAGGCAGGGTTGAGGTCGCTGAAGGCACGCATGGGTGGAGAATCCGGCCAGGCGTGCGCCAGGGCAGTGCGTGGGCGAAGTGAATGTCATGTACCGACCGCGATTGCAGGTGGGGCGTTCGGCACGACCGACCAGCCTCGGGTGACCTCTCGTCGCCGTGCCCGGCGAAGAGCTGCAGACGCCACGCGCGTCAAGCCGACCTGATCGTGGAGCCGGTTGATGATCTTGCGGACGCTGGTGGCGGCGACCATGACGATGGCGCTGAGTAACTGGTTGGTCCAGCCGCGTCGTGGGAGCGTCTCTGCGTCGTCCACGGGCATGAACTTGCCGTCTTTGATCGACTTGTTCATCGACTCCACGGAATGCCGCCCGGAAGAGTATTGGGCTTGCCATTTCTCGGAACGATAGGGGTAGGCCTGCTCATGCTTCGCCCGTTACATTGATTGTCAAGCTGCTTCGGGTGTTTTTTCTTCGTAGAGGGTTCCGTGTTTGACCATGGCGTACACGACGTTGAGTCGTCTGCGAGCTAGGCGCATGATGGCTGCGTTGTGGCGTTTTCCTTCGGCTCGTTTCCGGTCGTAGTAGGCCTTGGATATCGGGTCGTGGTTGGATGCGACCCAGGCGGATTGGAATAGCGCGCTTTTGAGTTTCTTGTTGCCTGCACGGGAGGGAAACTCCCCGCGGATCGAGGTTCCTGATCTCCTGGTGACAGGCGCGATACCGGCATAGGCTGCCAGGTGGGCAGCGGACTGGAACGTGGAGAAATCTCCAGCGGCCAGGAGAATCTGACTGGCGGTCTTAACGCCGACTCCCGGCATGGACGTTAAGACCTGAAGAAGAGGAGCGAATCAATGAGTTCCTCAACTTGTGCAGCGATGTCAGCCCGTTCGGCTTTGAGCGTTTTGATCGTGGCGGCCAGACGCGGCACGATCTGTTCAGAAGCTTCACTGCCAGGCACGATCACGGTCTGCTGGCTCAGTGCTTCAAAGATCGCATCCACCAGTGCTGAAGGGTCTTTGCGGGTGTGGTTACGCGCCCACCGCTTCACCCCTGGATTCCCCGCGGCCCGCAGCCCTGCTGGACCGTTGTAGCGGATCAGCAAATCCAGCGTGATCTGGCGGGTCAGCACACCACCTTTGAATACACGTTCCAGTGCTGGGTGGATTTGTAACAGCAAGGTGAAGCGTCCTGGGTTTAGTTCCTACCTTAGGTAAGGAAGGATTGAACTATGCCTAGAAAGTATTCCGTCGAGTTCAAGGAGAAGGCGGTTCATCAGATCATCGAAATGGTCCGTTTGGAGTCTTGC
>NZ_LR722991.1:0-437500 GCF_902500275.1 Brevibacterium sp. Marseille-P9724
CGCGACAGCCGGCCGAGCCCGCAGCAGGCTCGGCCGCTCAGCGCAGCCGCTGGGGCTTCTGGCAGGCGGGACACCAGTGGGATGAGCGTCCTGCGACGGCGCTGCGCCGAACGGTCGCCCCGCAGCGCGTGCACGGACCACCGGCTTTTCCGTACACTCCGAGGCTGCGGTCGAAGTAGCCGGATTCGCCGTTGACATTGACATACAGCGAATCAAAGCTCGTTCCACCGGCTTCAATGGCCCGGGCCATGACTTCCCGAGCGGCGCGCAGAGTGTTTTCGATCCTGCTGATGCGCAGCCGGTCGGTGCGGGCGGCGGGGTGGACTCTCGCGGCGAAAAGCGCCTCGTCAGCGTAGATATTGCCGATTCCCGACACCAGACTCTGATCCAGCAGAGCCGCCTTGACAGCAACGCGCCGCCCTTTGAGCGTGCGGGCAAGGGCGGCCGCGTCGAAGCCCTCTTCAAAAGGATCCGGTGCAATCCGGGCCGCGGATGCTGCGACCAGACGCGGCGAACCAATCCCTGTCACAAGCGGTTCCAGGCCAATATGGCCGAAGATCCGCTGATCGACAAAGCGCATCTGCCACTGGGTCCCATCGGCTGAGCGCATGTCGAACACGGCGCGCGTGTGCCGGTGCATGGCTTCTGCGGCGGTGTGGATCCTCACCTGCCCTGACATGCCGAGGTGGAGGGCCACTGCCCAGCCGGACGGCACCTCGGCTGCGGAGTCGGGAAAGACGGTGCCTGCTGCCAGGGGCAGCCACATGAACTTGCCTCGGCGGCACGCCCCTTCGACAAGAGCTCCGGGCACAGCCGCAGTCAGCCTGTCAACGGCGGCGGGCTCGACAGTGCGCTGCGATGTTGTGCCCAGAATCCGCGGGTCGAGCACCCGCACCGCTTCTATCCGCGAACCGACCGCCCACGGTTCAAGCCCGGCACGGACGTGCTCGACCTCGGGCAGCTCCGGCATCAGGCGCGGGACCAGTCGGGGTGTTTGGCCCGAATCGCCTTGACAGCGGCTTCTGCTGCAGCGAGTTCGGCATTCTTCTTCGACGTGCCCTCACCGCTGCCCCACGTGGCTGTGCCCAGGCGGGCGTGCGCTGTGAAGACACGCGCGTGGTCGGGGCCCTCAGAGGTGATGTCGTAGGCAACAACCCCAAGGTTCAAGTCTGCGGCAGCTTCCTGCAGGGTGGTTTTGTAGTCCATGCCGGCGCCGAGGTTGACGGCGTCATCGAGCATGGGGTCGACAAATCTGTGCACGAGGTCTTCCGCCGTCTGCCGACCCTGGCTGACATAGCAGGCGCCGATGATCGCTTCGCCCGTGTCGGCCAGAATGGAGTCCTTGTTCCGCCCGCCGGTGAGCTCTTCCCCTTTGCCCAGCAGCAGATAGTCGCCTATCCGGTACTGGCGGGCCACGGCTGCCAGGGCGCGGGTGTTGACGACAGCGGAGCGCATTTTCGCCAAACGCCCTTCGGCCATCGCCGGATTGTTGTGGAAGAGCCATTCGGTGGCCACCAGCTGCAGCACGGAGTCGCCCAGGAACTCCAAACGCTCATTGGTGGGGATGCCGCCGTTTTCAAAGGCGTAGGAACGGTGTGTGAGTGAAAGACGAAGCGTCTCGAGATCAATGTCGATCCCGAGACGCTCGTTGAGTTCACGCAGATTCTGCGCTTGAGTCATAGTGTCAGGCGTCAGCGACCTTACGTCCCTTGTATTCAAGGAACAGCGGGTTGCCGTTGGAGTCTTCCACCAGCTTTGCGTGGTGGGGGCGCGAGTACACAACGCGACCGTTCTCCACAGTCTTGACCAGGCCGGGGACCTGAGCCTTCCACTGCGAACGACGGTGGCGGGTGTTGCTGCGCGACATCTTACGCTTCGGAACAGCCACGTCTAGCTCTCTTTCTTCTCTAACTGATGTTTCAGTGCCGCGAGGCGATCGTTGACCGATCCCGCTTCTTCGTCTTCGGGGAATTCGCCGACGGTGTACGTGAATTCACCATCGTCGTCGGAGTTCACCGGGTTGAGCGGAAGCGCCATCACGACTGCATCGCGGATGAGCGGTTCGAGGTTGATCTTATCGCGTTCAACGGCGTAGGAGTCTTCATCTTCTCCAAGTTCGTAGACGAAAAGCTCCTGGACGTCGACCGACAGCGGCAGTTCGAGATCCTCGAGCGTCCGCGCGTCCTGGCCTTTGGCCAGGGCTTCGAAGGTTCCCGAGGCATAGATGCCGTCGACAACGCTTTCCAGCCGCAGACTGACCCTGAGTGGATCCCCTTCCGGGACGCCGATCATTTCGTTCCGCAGATCCTCAGGGGCGGCAACGGTCTCTTCGACGTCCGTCCACGCGCCGGGCTTGTCGGCAATGCCGAGCTTCCGCAGGTCGAGCTGCAGATCTTTGCGTTCCACGGCTCTTCCCCTTTCGCGTTTCCCAAGCGTCGATCACCGTCGAAATCAGTGCGCCCCTGATGACACACAGCGCTCTATCATAGTCCAGTCCGCCACGGCCGGGCAAATCACCTGCGCACCGTGCAGATAGAGCCCTTTGCACACTGTTCTGTGCTCTGTCGCCGCGGCATCGGAGTGGCCGCCGGCTTCTGCCCGTAGAATCGTTCTGACCCGCATTTCAACAGTGAGGACCCTCCTATGGCCGGTGGTCTTGCCGCCCTTCTTGACGATGTTGTCGCACTCTCGCGCGCAGCCGCCGCATCCATCGACGACATCGGTGCGGCCGCCGGGCGCGCTTCGGCCAAGGCCGCCGGCGTTGTCGTCGACGACGCCGCTGTGACTCCGCGCTATGTCGACGGCTTTTCACCGGCCCGCGAACTTCCCGTGGTGTGGAAGATCGCCCGCGGGTCGATTATCAACAAACTGGTGTTCATCCTGCCTGCGATTATGCTGCTCAGCCAGTTTGTCCCCTGGGTGCTCACCCCTCTGCTCATGATCGGCGGGCTCTATCTGAGCTATGAGGGTGCCGAGAAGCTGTGGGAGCTCGCGCTGGGCCGTTCGCAGGCGAAGGAAGCCCCTGCGGTCGAACGCGGTCCCGAACAGGAAAAGCAGATTGTCCGCGGCGCTGTGCGCACCGACTTCATCCTGTCGGCCGAAATCATGGTCATCGCGCTGTCCACGGTTGACCACATGGGCTTTTGGACCCGGCTTATCTCACTCGTTGCAGTCGCGCTGTTCATCACCGCTTTGGTCTACGGTGTCGTCGCCGTCATTGTGAAGATGGACGACATCGGCCTGCACCTGGCGCAGAAGCCGACAACCGAAAAGCTGGGACTCGGCATTGTGAAGGCCATGCCGATTGTCATGAAGACCCTGTCGATTGTCGGCGTCATCGCCATGCTGTGGGTGGGCGGACACATTCTGCTGGTCGGCATGCACGATCTGGGCTTCAGTCCCCTCTATGAGTTCGTCCACGCCTGTGAAACAGCTGTCGCCTCTGCGACCGGAGCATTCGGGGCCGCCCTGGGCTGGCTGGTCAACACGTTCTTTTCGGCAGTTTTGGGTGCAGCAGCCGGCACGGTCGCCTTTTGGGCTCTCTACCCCGTGCTCCACAGAAAGGGCGAGGCGAATGCCGACGAAGACGACGCTGAGGCAGCCGGGCACGACTCTGCGGGGCGGACACAGTGAAAGCGCTGCTCATAGGCATGGGCACCATCGCCAACGACATTCGGAGTCTGCTTGAGAACCGCGCCGTTGAGCTGTGCGGAGCCGTCGTCCACCGTGACACCGACCGTGAGGCCGATATCCCGATCTTCAGGCAGGAGCGCCTGGAAGAGGCTGCTGAACGAGCCGATGTCATCGTTGAGTGCGCTGGTGGTGCCGCGGTGCGCGCCTACGCCCAGCGGATAGCCGCGATCGGCAAGCCCTTCGTGCTGACCAGTGTCGGAGCCCTCGCCCACCAGCCGACTGCCCAGGCGCTGCTGGACATGCCTGACCTGGTGGTCACCAACGGCGCGATCGGCGGTTTCGACGTGCTGCGCTCGGCTGCTCTGCTCGGTTTTGACCGTGTGTCCATCACCACCACGAAAAAAGCGCCGACCCTCATGCAGGACTGGATGAGCAAAGATGAGCGCACTCGGCTGGCGCAGCTGCCGGCGGGGCAGACTGCGCGCGTGTTTGACGGCGACCCGGCAGAGGCGATTGAGAAGTTCCCCTCGAACCTCAACGTGGCAACAGCGCTGGCATGGGCAACCGCCGAAAGAGATCTCTCCGACGGCCGTATTTCGCCCGAGTCCCTGCGAACCTCGCTGGCCAGGGTGCGCGTTGAGCTGATCGGGAATGGATCGGATGATCCCACCTTCCACGACATCGAAGCGGCAGGACCCGCGGGTGACTTCACCTTCCGCATCTCCAGTGCGCCCTCACCGCACAACCCGTCGACGAGTGCACTCACTGCCATCTCGATCGTGGGCGACCTGCTGGACCTGGCAGGCAGATGAGCTTAACGGTCAGACGCCTGGGCTGATTGCGGGCGCGGTGCCCGCATTGTGAGTCCTGCCGCCAGCACCAGCACCGAACCGGACAGGAAGAAGATCGCACCGACCCCGGCCAAGGATGCCACGGCAGATGCCGCAACCGGCATGACCACCTGTGACAGCCGATTGCCCGCCAGGCGAATCGCCATGACAGCCGCCCGGTTGCCAGATGCCGCGAGCATCGACACCCACGTCATCGTCAGCGGCTGAGTCAGCCCGAAGGCGAAACCCGACACCACCATAATGAACACCAAAAACGGCACCCACACCCACAGCGGTATGGCAAAAACCGTGATCCCGGCAGCCAACGACGACAACCACAGCAGCAGCATCGAATCGAACCGAGCCGTCAGAGAACCCATAACAGCACGCGACACAATCGTGGCTATCGTGCGCACCGTGATGAGAGCGGTGACCACGACAACAGACAGGCCGTGTTCCTCTCCGATGACCGGCAGATAGGCGCTCATCAGATCAATGGCGGCCAGGGTGGCCATGGAGGCGAATATTGCGGACTTCATGCCCGGAGTGCCCAGAAGCGTCAGCGGCGGAACCGCGGCAGCTTTCGCCTGGGCCTTGGCAACCCGCTCGGCGGCGGGACGGCGCATGACAACAAGCACACAGGGGAACGCAAGAACCGCGAGCGCGCACATTGCCCACAGCCCCGCCTCGGCATTCGGGCCGTCACCACTGCTCGCCCAGGCAGCGACAGCCCCCGCCAGCGGCATGCCGAGCGTCTGCCCAATCGACACACCCAGCGTGAGAGTGCCGAAACGAGAATTGAGCTCTCTCGGACCAAAGGAAGCCGGAATGAACGCCTGCGACGACACCGTCATGAGCAGCTGTCCCAACCCCAGAAGCATCGAGAACAGCAGGAGAGCCGGTATCCCCGAACACAGTGCGGCACCAGCCAAAGCTGCAGTACAGGCAGCCGTACCCACCCAGAGGACAGGCACGTACAGGCCGCGGTCCACAAGCCTGCCGACCGCAAGTGCTGCAAACAGCGGAACGAACGAATAGGCCGTGACCATCAGACCGACGGCAAAAGCATCCCCGCCCTCAGCCAGGGTCTTATAGGACACCATGACCTTTGCGGCATTGAACGTGCCGTGCAGAAGGACCGTGTGGAGAACGAGCCCGAAAAACCAGCCTGGGCGCACTACTTGTTCTTCAGAGAGTCAAGCGCTGTGAGAACGGGGCTGGGCACCATAGATGAAACATCTCCGCCGAGTGCGTGCACTTCGCGGATGAGCGACGACGACACGTGTTCCAAACGCGGCGAGCCGGGCAGAAAAATGGTCTCGATATCCCCGATCTCGCTGTTCATCCGCGCCATCGGGAGCTCATAGGCATAGTCGGTGCCGCCTCGTATGCCCTTGACCACACCAACTGCGCCCACTTCGCGGCAGTAGTCGACCAGCAGACCACCGGGCACATCGTCAATTGTGAGATTGTCAGGCCCGCCGGCTTCGGCGAGAGATTCGCGGATCAGCCGGACCCGCTCGGCAACGGGAAAGGTGCCGGTCTTATTCGGATTGTGCACAACGGCGAGCACAACCTCGTCAAAAAGCTTTGCCGCACGCAGCGCCACATCTATGTGTCCCAGGGTGATCGGGTCGTAGGAGCCCGGGCAGACGACCTTCATTCTCCGCTCCTCTCAACAAGCCACAGCGCGGTTTCGCCGTGAAGAGACTTCGCGTACACGCTAAGACTATGCGGCAGCCGGGGCCGAGGCGAACGTGCGCTTCGCTCTATGACAAGAAGCGAAGCATCGTCTTTCAGCAGCAGCGCGGCAGTTTCGAGCAGCTGGGCGAGCTCGGACTCCCCCAGCGGATAGGGCGGGTCGGCGAAGATGACATCAAAGCGCTCGTCTGAACCCGCAAGGGCTTCGACGACCGGCTGGGCGGCGCGCACCTGCACGGAACACACATCTTCAAGATCCAGCATGCGAATGTTCTTCTTCACGACCTGGGCTGCCTTGCCGGCGCGCTCAACAAACACGGCCCGGGCGGCACCCCGGGAGATCGCTTCGAGGCCCAGGGACCCAGAACCGGCGAACAGGTCGAGGACGTTTGAGTCGACGAGCATTCCCAGGGAGTCCAGGCGGGCGAAAAGGGATTCGCGCACCCGGTCAGATGTGGGACGGGTATCAGACCCAGAAGGGGTGTCGATCCTGCGCCCGCCCAGCTGACCTGCGATGATGCGCGTCATGACACCTCCATGAGGTCATCGCCCACAAGGCCGTCAACATAAGCGTGCAGTTCGGCAGTGCCATCCGGGTGAGCGTCCATATAGGCGTGCGCGGCGGTGCGAGCCGCAGCGACAATACCCTCGTCGCGCAGAACCCGCAGATAGCGCAGCGAACTGCGCGAACCCCACTGGCCGCGGCCCAGAACATCACCTTCGCGGCGGTTGTCGACATCGTGTTCGGCAATCCGGAAGCCGTCCAAGGTGCTGGCGACCGTGGTCAGTCGCTGCACAGCCTCGTCGTCGGTGCTTCGGGACGTGACGAGGAAGCAGATCGCCTGCTGGCCGTCACGGCCGATCCGGCCTCGCAGCTGGTGCAGTGTGGCCAAGCCGAAGCAGTCAGCGTCGAGGATGACCATGGCGCGGGCCCGGTGGACGTCCACGCCGACCTCGATGACGGTTGTCGAGACGAGAACGTCAATGTCACCGGCGGTGAACTCCGCCATGACGGCGTCCTTGTCCTCCTGCGACATCTGCCCGTGCAGTGCTTCAATCCGACGGCCTGCCAGCCGAGGAACAGAGTTGATCGCAGCCAGCGCCGAATCAATCCCGAACAGCTCTGGGTCGTCTTCAATCCTGCTGACGACAACATAGGCCTGCAGTCCCAACTCGACGTGCTCGGCCACAACCTCCCACACCCGGGAGATCCAGTGCGGATGGGTGCCCAGAGCGACAACGTGAGTTGCGATCTTCTTCGGCCCGCCCGGCATGTCCGTCAGAGTGGACACGTCGAGGTCACCGAAGACCGTCATGGCTACCGTCCGCGGGATCGGAGTTGCGGTCATGACGAGAGCGTGCGGGATGACTCCCCCGGCTTTTGTGCGCAGAGCTTCGCGCTGATTGACGCCGAAGCGGTGCTGTTCGTCGATGACAACCAGGCCAAGGGCCGCGAAGATCGTCGTTTCCGACAGCAGAGCGTGAGTGCCGACGATGATGTCGATCTGCCCGCTGGCCAAATCCAGCAGGGTGGTGCGCCGCTGAGCCTGCGGTGTCGAACCTGTCAGCAGCGCAATCCGCACCCCTTCAGCACGCGAGAAAAGGGTGTCATCGGTGCGCAGCTGACCGAGCATGCGGGAGAAGCTCTCAAAGTGCTGTGCCGCGAGAACTTCCGTGGGAGCCATAATCGCCGCCTGCCGACCGGAGTCAACCGCCTGCAGCATTGCCCGCATTGCCACGAGAGTCTTACCCGAACCGACGTCACCGTGCAGAAGCCGGTTCATGGGCGAATCCGAATCGAGATCGCGCGAGATCTCCGTGCCCGCCCGCCGCTGCGATTTGGTCAGCGACCACGGCAGGGACTCATCGAAAGCGGCCAGCAGCCCGTCGACCTTGCCGGGCAGGCGAACGGACTGTTCGGCCTTAGCCCGCTGCCGCCGACCGTAGAGTTCCGCCTGCAGAGCAAAGGCCTCTTCGAAGCGAAAGCGCGCCATGGCTTCTTTCACATCGGACTCGCTGCCGGGACGGTGAATCATGGTGAGGGCCTGGCGAAGACCGGGCAGGCCGTGGTCGGCGAGCACTTCTGCGGGGATGGGGTCTGCGAAGTCTTCTGGGCCGAGGGCATCGAGGACGGTGCGGATGGTTTTTGCCAGCCGATCGGATGCGAACTGTTTGCTTGACCGGTAGATGGGGATGGGATTTTCGATGTCGCCGCGGTCGATGTAGTCCTCGTGTCCCAGCCAGCGGGGATTCTGAATCTGCAGGGAGTTTCGGTAGACCTTGATGTCGCCGGTCAGGACCATGCGAGTGCCGGTCTTGAGCTGTTCTGCGAGGTATTTCTGGTTGAAGAAGGTCGCAGTGATCTTGGCGTGTTCGTCTGCCAGTGTCACTTCGGTGATGGTGCCGCGCCGGTTGCGCATGGGCCTGGTGTTCACCGATTGGATGGTGGCGTAGACGATTGCTGTCTGCCCAGCCTCCAGTCGACTGATTTCGGTGACGGTGCCGGGGTGGATGTAGGTGCGCGGGAAGTACCGCAGCAGTTCGCCGACCGTGCTGACGCCCAGCTTGGCGAGCGCTTTTTCATCACGGCTGCTGACGAAGTCTGTCAGTGTTGTCATTCCACACCCACATCAGCGCAGACCCCGCTGAGGTCAGAATCGAAGATTTCGGCTTCCGCCTGCGGGTAGGTGCTGCGGACGGCGGCTTCTATCGCCCCCCGCATGTGCGGAGCTGCCTGCTGGCCGTAGCTGATGGTGATGAGTTCGGGGTCACCTTCTGGGGCCAGACGCGCAATGGCCTCGACGATGGCAGCTTCCGGAGTGTGTTCAATGAAGAGGATGCGGCCCTCGGACAGGACCAGCACATCGGTTTTCGAATACACCAGCGGGCCGGCTGCGGACTGTCCGGCAAAGCACAGCCTGCGGATGTCGATTCCAGCCGCATCGGCCATGTCGTCTGCGACTTCGGCGGCGTCTGCGTTCGGGTCGAATACCGCCAGTGCGCTGACCATCGAAATGGGACTGCCGGTGGTGATCGCGTGAACCCCGTCAGCGGCTGCGGCGTTGATGGCGGCTTGCCCTTCGGGGCTGTCGGCAACGAGCACCGTCGTGTTGCCGTCGGAGACAACGTCAAGCAGGGTGTGAGCTTGTCCGCCGCGGTCCAGCAGGACGGCGACCGCCCCTGTCAGCGCGGCCCGCAGCATGAGCGGCGCTGTGGAAACCGCAGCCGCTGCGCGCAGCGGCCCGTGGTCTGCGCCATTCACCAAGTCTTCCGCGCGCAGCTGCGCCAGCCCGTACTGTTCAACCTCGCGCAGAACGCGCAGCGCGTGGTCTTCATTCTTCACGTGCACGTGCACCATGGGCCACGAAATGACAACCGAGCGGGCATCAGCCTTCGCGAGAATGCGCTTGAGAGGGCGTGTTCGATCCTTGCTGTCGCTGAGTGTGAACACGAGTTCCAAAGTGTCGGCCCCAGCGGCAGCCTGCCCCGCGGCACCGGCCCCTCGGGCACTGGCAGCACCGTCCTCGTGCGGCCTGCACCCCAGCTCTCCGCTGGTGACTTTCGGCGGGACTGCCGTCAGATTCGCGGTGGGACTGGCGGCTTCGCCGACCGCTCCCCCGGTGACGGTGAGGTACAGCAGGTCGAAGATCTCAACAATTCCGGTGGCGCCGGCGTCGACGACCTGCGCCTGACCGAGCACGTCCAGCTGCCCCGTTGTGTCCCGCAGCGCGGCAATCGAGCAGGCCCGCACCGCCTCAATCTGCTCAACCAGTCCCGCACCCCTATCAGCCTGTGCGCGGGCGGTTTCAGCCATTGCGTGCAGCACCGTCAGCATTGTGCCGTGGGTCGGTTCGGCAATCGCATCCTGTGCCCGCTGTGCGGCCAGTTCAATTGCCGAGGCAAAGCGATCGGGCGTGAGACTGCCGTCGGCAAGCTGCGCCTGACCGAGCTCGTCGGCCACTCCCCGCAGGGCCACAGCCAGGATGAGACCCGAATTGCCCCGGGCACCGCGCAGCGCACCGGCGGCCATCGCCTCGACCACTTGGGGAAGAGTCGCCGACCCGTCGAGGGCTTCAACTGCACTGTAAGCGGATTTCACGGTCGCGTACATGTTCGAACCCGTGTCACCGTCAGCCACCGGGAACACGTTGATGGAGTCAATGCTGTTGCGCTGGCGGCGCATCCGATCCACTGCCTGCCGCGCCCAGCGGGCAGCCAGCAGTCCGCCCAAGCGCATGCTGTTGTCGTTTGCCATGTCCGTTTCCGCCAAGCCGTGTCAGAAGTGTCGATAGGCGCTGTCAGCTGCCGAGCGGGTGCCCACGAGGACATCCGGCTGGCCTTCTTCGCACGCGCCGATTCGCGTCCACCCTACCGGAGCGGAGTCGGCTGGGCCGCAGGCGAGGAAACCATGGTCTTCCCCACCGCCGAGCACCCATTCGCGGGCGACTTCCGGGGTGCCCAGGTGCTGTGCTGCCGGCAGCAGCGGCTCAGCAAGTCGCTCAACAGCGGCTTCATCCAAGCGGATGCGCACACCGGAGGCTCGGGCAACGCGGCCCAAGTCGCCGACCAAACCATCCGAGGCGTCGATCCCGGCTGCCGCCCACCTCGCCAGGTCCCGCACCGCCGCATAATCAGGGCGAGGCGCCAACTGCACCTCGATAAACGGGTCGAGCCGGAGGTCGTCTCCCAGCCGCACTCCGGCAAAGAGCAGAGCGAGTCCCGCAGCCGCCCAGCCGACGGTTCCGGCAAGGAACACATCGTGGCCGGGCTCGGCCGCAATCCGTGTGACCGGGGTCAGGCCCCGGTCGAGAAAACCCAGTGCCGTCACAGTCGAGGTGAGACAAGCCGAAGACGACAGGTCTCCCCCGATTACAGAAGCTCCGCCTCGTGCGGCTTCGTCAGCCAACCCCTGCGCCAACAGGCGGACCGTGCTGACGGGGGTGTCATCTGGGGCTGCCAGAGCCAGCAGCAGACCGTGCGGCTGCGCACCCATGGAGCAGATGTCGGCGAGGTTCTGTGCGGCGGCTTTCACGCCCAGTCTGTAGGGGTCGAACCATTCGGGCAGGAAGTCAGCACCCTCGGTGAGGATGTCGACGCTGGACACCAGATTTCCTTGCGCCCGGGACACGGCGGCGTCGTCGCCGGGGCCGACGACCAGCCCGGAGGCAGGTTCCGACGCCTGCCCCAGAACCGAGAAGATCTGGTCGAGAACCCCGTCTTCGCCGACATCGCTCAGGTTCAGATCTGCAGGGTCAGGACTGCATTGGGACGCGGAGCCAGAGCTCGCGACGTTGGCTGTGCCGTCGCTGGTCTCGGGTTCGGCGGACCCCGGATGGTTCGGCTTGCTGGACATGGGCCTCAGCCTAGTGCGAAACGGCGGGCGATACCCTTAATGACATGGTTTTGAGGAAGCTCTCCGCCGCAGCCATCGGCCTTTCGACGGTTGTCGGGCTGGCGGCGTGTGCGCCGGTTGTCGTCGTCGAACCGCAGCCGCACGCAACTGACCCGGCCTGTGCCGACGTCATGCTGCGACTGCCGGAAGTCATCGGCGAACACGAGAAGCGCCGCGCGTCTTCCCAGGCCACAGCCGCGTGGGGTGACCCAAGCGCCATTGTTCTGCGCTGCGGCGGGGAAATGCCCGCCCCGTCGACCGACCACTGTGTGCGCGCTGACGACGTCGATTGGGTCTCCCGCGAAGGCGAAGGAGACACGTGGACTTTTGAATCCTACGGCCGCAGCCCCTCCGTTGAGATCACGCTCGACACCACGCAGGCTGCCGGCGCTGAGTCTTTGTCGGCTCTGTCAGCTGCCGTCAAGCAGATCGAAGCGCAGCGCGAATGTGTTGGAGCCGAGGACGTAGGCGGCAAAGCCGAAGGCTGAGGCTCTTTGCCCAGCCCACCGCGCCCAAATCTGCTGGTCAGGGGAAACATTGCGGCGAAATCGCACGGATCGCCTCAACCTTCGCCCTTATCAGCAGAACCTACTGTGGCGAGCAGAGGCGGGAGCACTCGTCTGGGCCCACTCCCCCGGCCCAGCTTTCACCGCCGGTCGACGTCGACGAGCGCGATCTCGATAAGCCGTGAAATGAGTTCGGAGTAGCTCACCCCGGACTTACCCATCATGTGCGGATACCCCGATGTCGGGGTGAAGCCCGGCGACGTGTTGATCTCATTGACAAGCACGGTCCCGTCGGCTTGCACAAATGTATCGACCCTGGTCAGTCCGGAGCACTCAAAAGCGCGGAACGTGGCTTCTGCGATGTCCTGCACGGTGCGAGCGGCGTCATCCGGGATGTCTGCGGGAGCCTCGAGGCGGACATCGTCCGCGGAAAGGTACTTGGCTTCGAAGTCGTAGAATTCGTGGTCCCCGGAGATGACGATCTCACCCGGCACGGACGCGGTGAGTTCGTCGTCCCAGTGGGAGCCCAGAACCGCGCACTCGATTTCACGGCCGTCAATGCCGGGTTCGACAATGACCTTGTGATCGTGTTCGAAGCCCTCTTCCATAGCCGCGTCGAGGTCTTCGGCGGACCCGACTTTGCTGATCCCGACAGAGGATCCGGCCCGAGCCGGTTTGACGAAGACCGGCAGCCCCAGCTCAGCTATCCGCGCCCGCACCCCGGCGGGGTCATCTGCCCACTGTTTCGCGGTCACGGTCTGCCACTCAGCCGTGGGAATCCCAGCCGAACGCAGCACGGTCTTCATGAAGTGCTTGTCCATGCCCGCGGCCGAGGTGAGCACACCGGGTCCGACAAAGGGAACGCCTTTGAGCTCCAGCAGTCCCTGCAGCGTGCCGTCTTCGCCGAACTGACCGTGCAGCACGGGGAAGAAGACATCGATCTCACCAAGATCTCGAACAGCGCCGTCGGCGGTGCGCTCAAGCAGCGAAGCACCCTGCGTGGACGGCGACACGAAGACAGCCGAACCGTTCTCTTCGACTTCTGGCATTGCGCCGTCGGCAAAGCTGAAGGCGGTCGGGTCTTCGACCGTGACCCAGGTGCCGTTCTTGGTGATGCCGATGGGCACGGGACGGTACCTGTCCGGGTCAAGGGCGCCGATGACGCCGGCTGCGCTGACGCAGCTGACCGAGTGTTCACTGGAACGACCGCCGAAGAGAACGGCGACGGTGGTGCGCGGGGTGCTCATAGGGGCTCTCAGAGTTCGTAGTGCGTTTCGATCCAGGCGCGCCCGATCGACTTGAAGAAGATGTTGAAGCCGACGAAGGCCGGTGTCGCGTTTTCGTCAACGCCCAGCGGCTCCGACAGAGCGTGGACGATGAAGAAATACCGGTGAGGACCGTGGCCTTCGGGCGGTGCGGCCCCGACAAAGCGGCGGTCACCGGCGTCGTTGCGGACCGTGACTGAGCCTGCTGGCATAAGCCCCGCCTCGGGATTTCCGGCATCGGCCGGAAGCGAGGTGACGGTTCCGGGAATATCGGCGACAGTCCAGTGCCAAAAGCCGGATCCGGTGGGTGCATCCGGGTCGTAGCAGGTGACGGCAAAGGCCTTGGTCTCTTCGGGGAAGCCGCTCCACGAAAGCTGTGGAGATACGTCTTCGCCGCCGTCAACGCCCATGAGCCCGGAGGCCTGAGCCTGCGGAAGGCGCTGCCCTTCGGCTACATCGGTGCTGGTCAGTTCGAAACGCGGTACGTCGTTGAGCCTGGCAAAAGGTGAGTTCGGCATTGTTCCTCCTCTGTTGGGCTTGCGCGGCCAGCCTATCCGCCCGGCCTTCAGATGCTCTGTGATTCGTCTTTGCGCTTGCGGGCAAGGAGCAGGCCTGCGACATCGTCAACGTGCAGGCGCCCGTCGATGACTGCGGACACAGCCTGTGTGATGGGCAGGTCGACGTTGTGTGCTGCGCCGAGTCCCAGCACCGCGGGGGCTGACTTGACGCCTTCGGCGGTCTGCTTGGTCTTTTCTGCGGCTTCTTCGACACTGAGGCCTTCGCCCATCAGACGGCCGAAAGAGCGGTTGCGCGACAGGGGTGAGGCACACGTGGCAACGAGGTCGCCCATTCCGGCAAGACCGGCCAGAGTGTGCGCCTGTGCTCCCATCACCAGACCCAGACGGGTGATTTCCGCCAGGCCGCGGGTGATGATCGACGCCTTCGAATTGTCGCCGAGCCCCTGACCGTCGGCAACGCCGACTGCCAGCGCGATGATGTTCTTCACGGCGCCGCCGAATTCGACTCCGACAACATCGGAGTTCGTATACGGGCGGAAGTAGGAGTTTGCGCTGCGCCGGGCGATTTCCTCCGCGTTTTCAGGGCAGGAGCACGCAACAACCGTCGCGGTCGGCTGATGTTCGGCGATTTCACGGGCCAGGTTGGGTCCAGACACCACGGCGATCTGCTTGTCGTCAAAGCCGGTGACTTCTGCGATGACCTGGCTCATGCGCAGGCCGGTGTCCAGTTCGATGCCCTTCATGAGGCTGACGATGATCGCGCTGGGCCGAATGTGGTCTTTCCACTGCTGAAGGTTCTCCCGCAGCGACTGCGCGGGAACGGCGAGCACAACGACTTCGGCATCGCGCAGTGCTTCCACGGGGTCGCTGGTGGCACTGACCCGATCGTTGAAGCGAATGCCCGGCAGGTACTTGGAGTTCGTGTGCTCTTCCCGCAGTTCGCGGGCAGCCTCTTCCGAACGCGCCCAGACAGTCACGGGGAACCCCGCGTCGGCAATCACACCGGCATAGGTTGTTCCCCACGATCCGGCGCCCATGACGGCTGTTGTCACGCTTTCCTCCATTCAAGTGCAGTGCGGAACCGATCGGGCACTGCCTCTCCGCGCAGATCGGCCAGCTGAGAGGCGATGCGAGCGGTGATGTGCTCGGTCAGCGACACGACGTTGTCCTGAGTGTCAGGGACGCTTTCGGTGACGATCGGCTCGGAGAAGTCTACGGTCATCACGCGGCCTGGTCCAAGCTTCGGGCGCAGAGATTTGCCCGGCAGCGCATCCTGCACACCCCAGTGGGCAGCGGTGATGATCGGCGTGCCCGTCTGCAGGGCCAGCCTCGCGGTGCCGGACTTCGACGGTCCGGGCCACATGTCGGGGTCCTTTGTGTGGGTGCCCTCGGGATAGATGGTGACTGTTTGGCCAGCGGCGAGAGCAGCTTTTGCATACGCCAGGGAGTCCCCTGCCTCGCGGGACCCGCGGACCACCGGGATCTGGCCCAGAGTGCGGGTCAGCAGTCCCACGGGGAACGTGAACAGGGTGTGTTTGGCCATAAAACGCGGCAGCCTGCCCTGGTTGTATATGGCCACGCCCACGACCAGCGGGTCAAGGTTCGACTGGTGGTAGGAGGCGATAATGAGCGGACCGTCCTGCGGGATGTTTTCGGCACCGCGGACGGCGATCTTTCCCAGGGGGCGGAGAGCTCCGCGCACCACAGGAGCGAGAAGTGACGCCCGCCGGTGCTGGCGCTGGGTCGACTTCGGGTCGTAGGAGACTTCGAAGCCGAGGCTTCCCCTCGGTTCACCCCCGCTGCTTTGGTCTTTGCTCACGACAGGCTCACCTGGGCCCCCAGGCCGCCGAGCTTGGCGATGAAGTCTTCGTAGCCGCGATTGATGATCTCGATTCCGGACACTTCTGACCGGCCCTCGGCGGCAAGCGCGGCAATGATGTGGGAGAACCCTCCGCGCAGATCGGGCACGTCGATGTTTGCGCTCTTAAGCGGTGTGGGCCCGTAGATCACAGCGGAGTGGCGGAAGTTGCGCTGTCCGAAGCGGCAGGGTGTGCCGCCGAGGCATTCACGGTACAGCTGGATCTGCGCGCCCATTTTGACAAGCGCACCCGTGAATCCCAGCCGGTTTTCGTACACGGTTTCGTGCAGGATCGACAGACCGGTGGCCTGTGTGAGTGCTACGACGAAGGGCTGCTGCCAGTCGGTCATGAAGCCCGGGTGGACCGCTGTTTCCAGTGCCAGCGACTGCAGGCGCCCGCCGGGGTGGGTGAACCGGATGCCGTTTTCCTTCACTGTGAACTGCCCGCCGGCTTTGCGGAAGGTGTTGAGGAAGGTCAGCATGCTGGGCTGGTCTGCGCCTTCGACGAAGATGTCGCCGCCGGTTGCCAGAGCCGCAGAAGCCCACGATGCCGCTTCGATCCTGTCCGGCAGCGCCCGGTGGGTGTAGCCGCTGAGTGAGTCGACTCCCTCGATCCGAATGACCCGGTCTGTGTCGACCGAGATGATGGCGCCCATTTTCTGCAGAATGGCCACCAGGTCGAGGATTTCGGGTTCGACAGCGGCGTTTTTGAGCTCGGTCAGGCCCTGGGCGCGCACCGCGGTGAGCAGCACCTGTTCTGTTGCGCCCACCGACGGATAGGGCAGTTCGACTTTGGTTCCGGCAAGTCGAGTGGGTGCGGTGAGGCTGATGCCGCCTGCGGTCTTTTCGATCTGCGCACCGAAAGAGCGCAGAACGTCGAGGTGGAAGTCAATGGGCCGGTCTCCGATTCGGCAGCCGCCGAGGTCGGGAATGAAGGCGCGTCCCAACCGGTGCAGCAGCGGACCGCAGAAGAGAATCGGGATGCGCGACGAGCCCGCGTGGGCGTCGATGTCTGCGACTGATCCCTGTTCGACGCGCGAGGGGTCCATGCGCAGCTCTCCGTCGGGGCGGTCACCGTCGGGATGCTGGGTGACGCTGACCCCGTGGAGTTCGAGAAGTCCGGTGACAATGTCGACGTCGCTGATTCGCGGCACCCCGCGCAGCGCCGATGGCGTGTCCGCCAGAAGACTGGCCACCATCGCCTTGGGCACCAGGTTCTTTGCGCCTCTGACGCGAACGGTGCCTGTGAGCGGATTGCCGCCGTTGACCTCGAGCATGTTCCTCCTGTACTTCTGCGTATCAGCCGGACTCTATGCTATCCGGTACGGCTGAGGCCCAGGACCTTCAGTGGGTGTCGGTCCTGGGCCTTGCGCGTTTGGTGCTCTCTGCCCTGCCCTGTCTGGCCTGCCCGTCGTCTGAAGCGCAGCTGCGCCCGGGTCAGTCTTCCGTGCGGGCCGGCAGCGTCAGCGGCTTGTAGCTTGGCCGCTGTGCTTCAAAAGCGTCGATTGCGTCGGCATCGCGCAGGGTCAGGCTGATGTCGTCGAGGCCTTCCATCAGCCGCCAGCGGGTGAAGTCGTCAATCTGGAACGGCACCGTGACGGTCTCAGCCGACACGGTCTTCGTTTCGAGGTCTACCGTGACTTCCGCGTTCGGGTTGTTGTCGATGACCTTCCACAGCAGTTCGATGTCGGACTGTTCAAGCTGTGCTGCGACGAGGCCGTTTTTGCCCGCATTGGACCTGAAGATGTCGGCAAAGCGGCTGGAGAGCACGGCTTTGAACCCGTAGTCTTTCAGCGCCCACGCTGCGTGTTCGCGGCTGGAGCCCGTCCCGAAGTCCGGCCCAGCGATGAGCACGGATCCACCCGAGAACGGTTCGCGATTGAGGATGAACTCGGGATCTTTGCGCCAGTGGGCAAACAGTGCGTCGTCAAAGCCGGTCTTGGTCACCCGTTTGAGGTAGACCGCCGGGATGATCTGGTCGGTGTCGACGTTCGAACGGCGCAGCGGTACGCCGATCCCGGTGCGCTTGGTGATCTTCTTCACAGCTTTCCTCCCTCAGTCCAGATCCGCCGGGCTTGACAGTGTTCCGCGCACCGCGGTCGCGGCGGCTACGAGCGGGCTCACCAGGTGGGTGCGTCCGCCCTTGCCCTGACGCCCTTCGAAGTTGCGGTTCGAGGTCGATGCACAGCGTTCGCTTTCTGCCAGCTGATCAGGGTTCATGCCCAGGCACATCGAGCAGCCTGCAAAGCGCCACTCAGCGCCGAAGTCGGTGAACACCTTGTCCAGCCCCTCCTGTTCGGCCTGCAGGCGGACACGAGCCGAACCGGGCACCACGAGCATCCGAACCTCAGGGTCTTTGGTGCGGCCTCGGATGATGTCGGCGGCACCTCGGAGGTCTTCAATCCGGGAATTCGTGCACGAGCCCAGGAAGACCGTGTCCACCCGAATGTCCCGCAGCGGTATGCCGGGTGTCAGCCCCATGTATTCGATTGCGCTTTCGGCGGCGAAGCGCTCGGTTTCGTCAGCAATTTCGGCGGGGTTGGGCACGGAAGCCGACAGCGGCAGGCCCTGCCCGGGGTTGGTGCCCCACGTGACGAACGGTTCGATGTCTTCGGCTTCGAGGACGACTTCGGCATCGAAGACGGCGTCGTCATCGGTGCGCAGGGTCTTCCAGTATTCGACGGCTTCATCCCAGTCTTTGCCTTGTGGGGCGTGCGGGCGGCCCTTGATGTAGTCGAAGGTTGTCTGGTCGGGCGCGACCATTCCTGCGCGAGCACCCGCTTCGATAGACATATTGCAGATGGTCATGCGCGCTTCCATCGACAGCTTTTCGATGGCCTCACCGCGATATTCGAGGATGTATCCCTGCCCCCCGCCGGTGCCGATCTTGGCGATGATCGCCAGGATGATGTCCTTTGCGGTCGATCCTTCCGGCAGTTCGCCGTTGACGGTGATCGCCATGGTCTTGAACGGTTTGAGGGGCAACGTTTGGGTTGCCAGGACGTGCTCGACTTCCGAGGTGCCGATCCCCATGGCAATCGATCCGAATGCTCCGTGGGTCGAAGTGTGGGAGTCACCGCAGACAACCGTCATTCCCGGCTGGGTCAGACCGAGCTGGGGTCCGACCACGTGCACGATGCCCTGTTCGGCATCGCCCAGGGAGTGCAGGCGAATGCCGAACTCTTCGGCGTTTGCCCGCAGGGTTTCGATCTGGGTGCGGCTGGTGGGATCGGCGATCGGCTTGAAGATGTCGAGCGTTGGGGTGTTGTGGTCCTCCGTCGCGATTGTGAGATCGGGACGGCGCACGGGGCGTCCGGCCAGGCGAAGGCCTTCAAAGGCCTGCGGCGATGTCACCTCGTGGACAAGGTGGAGGTCAATGTAGATGAGATCGGGGTCTTGGCCCTCTCCGGCTTTGACCGTGTGGTCATCCCACACTTTTTCCGCAAGCGTCTTGCCCACAGTGCGCGTCCTTTCGCATCGGCTTTCCCTGATGTGGCTTTCACTGTACGAGCGAATGTCCAAGCATCGGACTTGCATCTTGAATCCTGAGACGCTTGAATAGTGGCATGAGCAGTCAATCCGGAAGCGGCGTCGGTGTTATAGACAAAGCATCGGCCGTTCTAGCCGCACTCGAAGCCGGGCCCGCCTCGCTGGCAGAACTTGTTGCGCTCACAGGGCTCGCCCGCCCGACAGCGCACCGCCTGGCAGTCGCGCTGGAATACCACCGTTTTGTCGGCCGCGACCTCCAGGGTCGGTTCATCCTAGGCCCCCGCCTGACCGAACTTTCTTCAGCCGCCGGCGAAGACCGCCTGCTGGCTGCAGCCGGGCCGATCCTCGCCCAGCTGCGCGACCGCACGGGCGAATCAGCTCAGCTGTTTCGCCGTCAGGGCGATCTGCGCCTGTGTGTTGCCGCTGTTGAGCGCCCCGTCGGTCTGCGCGACTC
The DNA here is from genome assembly GCF_902500275.1 of Brevibacterium sp. Marseille-P9724. Lineage (NCBI taxonomy): Bacteria > Bacillati > Actinomycetota > Actinomycetes > Micrococcales > Brevibacteriaceae > Brevibacterium > Brevibacterium sp. Marseille-P9724. The sequence goes on from NZ_LR722991.1 coordinate 19,647, forward strand.
GGTTCCGGTTGGAGCGACCCTGTCGATGCGCGCCGGCTCTGCCGCCCAGGTGTTGCTCGCGTGGGAAGAACCCGACCGCCTGCACTCCGGTCTGCGCGGGGCGCGCTTTTCTGCCACCATGCTCTCCGGTGTTCGCCGGCGCGGCTGGGCGCAGTCGATTGCCGAACGCGAACGAGGTGTCGCCTCCGTTTCCGCGCCCGTCCGGGGGCCGTCAAACCGGGTTGTTGCCGCAGTGTCGATTTCCGGTCCGGTTGACCGTCTGACGCGCCAGCCCGGTCGTCTGCACGCACAGTCTGTTGTTGAAGCTGCGCGCGCACTGACAGAAGCTCTCAACCGCGCCTGAGCTTGGCGGGCGATACTGCTGATTCGGCAGTAAACAGAGGCGAACCGAGCCCTGGGTTCAAGGGGTCGTTGCAACACCTCTGGTCAGAAGAGGTTTTGGTTGTGCCTAGGTATCGGTTGCCGGTGGAAAAAGAGGCTGAGTTTTGGGATTGGGTGCGTGAAGGGAAGGTTCCTGATGCGGTTCCTGCGTTGATTGGCGTGTCAACGGGGTCGTGTTTTCGGTGGTTGGCTGATCGTGGTGGTGTGAAACCACCAGTGGGATATGGACGTTCGAAACGGTATTTGACGTTTGCTGAGCGTGAAGAGATCGCTGTGTGCAACGCGGAGGGGCTTAGCGTGCGTGCTATCGCGACGTTGTTGGGGCGCAGTCCTTCGACGATCAGTCGTGAACTGCGTCGTGCTCCGCGTAATCCGAATAATGTCAGGCCTAGTAGGCCGTCGTATCGGGCAGGGGCAGCGCAGGAAGATGCGGACCTGAAGCGCAAGCGGGCCAGGGGTGGCAAACTTGCCTGTAATGAGCGGCTGCGTCGTGAAGTGCAGGAACGGTTGAATAAGAACCATTCGCCTGAACAGATCAGCTGCCGTTTGCGTGCAGACTTTCCCGATCAGCCGGAGATGTGGGTGTCACACGAAACGATTTACAAAGCCCTCTACGTCCAAGGCCGGGGTGAGCTCAAACGCGAACTGGTACGCCATCTGCGTACCGGCAGAAGCCTGCGCAAACCCCGCAGAACCACAGACAAACGCCCAGGCCGCATACCGGGGATGGTCAACATTTCCAAGCGCCCGAAGGAAGCCACAGGCCGTGCTGTGCCCGGACACTGGGAAGGGGACCTGATCCTAGGCAAAGCAGGAACCGGTTCTGCCATCGGCACCCTGGTCGAGCGAGCCAGCCGGTTCACCCTGCTGCTGCACTTTCCCGGTAAACACACCGCCCAGGAAGTCGCTGATGCCATGATCACCAAGATCCACCAGCTGCCGGAGCAGCTGCGCATGTCCTTGACCTGGGATCAAGGAAGAGAAATGGCTCAACACGAACGCATCACCGATGAAACCGGTATGGAGATCTACTTCTGTGACCCGCACTCACCCTGGCAGCGCGGCACCAACGAAAACACCAACGGACTACTGCGCCAGTACTTCCCCAAAAGCACCGACCTGAGCCAATGGGGACCGGGATACCTCGATACAGTCGCAGCCGAACTCAACAGCCGACCCCGAAAAACCCTCGAATGGGAAACCCCAGCCGAACGACTCGTTAAACTACTCAACCAAGACAACACACCAGGTGTTGCAACCACCACTTGAATCCACCAGCGTTTTTGCCTCAATATTCCACCTAGCCAGCAGAATCGCCCTCCCGGTGACAAAGCCGCGCTCTGGAAAGCAGAAAGCCCCAGCCGACTGGCTGGGGCTTTCGCCTTTTGCACCCCCGAGCAGGTTCGAACTGCCGTTTCCGCCTTGAGAGGGCGGTGTCCTGGACCGCTAGACGACGGGGGCAAGACTGTTGAATTCTATGAAGGTTGGCTGGGGTACCAGGACTCGAACCTAGACTAAATGAACCAGAATCACTCGTGCTGCCAATTACACCATACCCCAATGAGCTGGCGGGAATTCCCGCTCGGCAACAGAAGTAAACTCTACATCATTGCCGGGCAGGAATGCAAAACCCAGCTCAGGCTTGCGCGTTCAGCCCCTGCAGGAGCCCGCCCAGCCTCCGCAGAACCTCGCCCCCAGAAGCGGCCAGACCGTTGTGCTCATAGGCATCGGTCTCCCACACTTCACAGTTGGCGAGCATCCCGGCCGTCTCCAGAGACATATCGCGGGGCACAAAGGCGTCGTGCGTGTAGACCGCGGCCGCGGTCGGAACCGATGCCGCACGCAGCTTCTCGACATCCCACATGACAGGCCAGTCCCGTTCAGCGAGCGCCTGTGCAACGTCGTCCCACACGGCCAGTGGACCCGTGCGGAAGAGCTCGGGGTCCACGTGTTCACCCGACAGCCACAGCGGATCATCGGCAACTTCGGCCGGGCGTGCGCGCAGAGCAGCCCAGGCGGTCTTAGCGCCGCTTGCCCAGCAGGTTTCGTGGAAGGCTGCGTACAGCGGATTGCGCGCACTGAACGGCAGCGAGGCCTGAAGGTCGTGCCCCAGGGCTGCCGAATCGATGTCGTGCTCCAACAGGAAGCGCAGCTGCTGATCTCCGCCGCTGGCACCCAGCAGGAGTCCGAGCGAACGGACGTGGGCCTCTGCGGCGACAGTGCCGTCCGGCAGGGCTATGCCGTCGGTGACAGCACGGGCGTGAAGCCTCTTCATGGCGTCAGCCGCACCGGGATACTCCGCAAAGAACTTCTGTGATTTCTCGCGCATAATCTGCCACGTACGGGCGTATGCAATCGCCGGATCGGGGTCGGCGCCGGGCTGTGGAACACGGGTCAGTCCCCCGGTGATACGCGCACTCAGCAGAGATTCGGGGTGTTCGGCCAGGTATCGCAGCGAGGTGAATCCGCCGAACGACTGACCGAGGATCGCCCACTGCTCCACCCCGAGAGCCCGGCGGACGGCTTCTGCGTCCTCAACGATCGCATCGGCCCTGTAGAAGCTCATGCGTTCAGCGACCGCTTCGGGATCCTGTGCTCCCCCAGTGCCGACAAACCGGCCGTCCACCCAGCCGATTGGCGAAGACAGCCCGGTGCCGCGCTGATCGAGCATGACCACCCGGTGGGTTTTCAGTGCTTCTGGCAGCCACGAGGGGCTGTTCACTGTCGGTCGGAAAGCCTCAACACCGGGCCCGCCCTGCAGGTAGAGCAGATACGGCTTGCTGTCGCTGTCGGCAGTGCCCACGATGCGCGCGTAGACCTCGATTGTTCCGGGTGTGTCCCCAAAGTGATCGAGGGGAACCTCAATGCGCAGGTCTTCGCATTTCAGCACAGTGATTCAGCCCTCCAGGTGGTTGAGAAGGCCGCGCAGACGGCCCATCGTGACGTCCTTGCCGAGGATTTCCATCGACTCGAACAGCGGTGGGGAGATCCGCCTGCCCGACAGCGCAGTGCGCAGCGGGCCGAAGGCAAAGCGCGGTTTGATTTCCATTTCCTCAACGAGCTTCGTCTTAAGAACCGCCTGCAGCGTTTCCGCCGTGAAGTCCTCCAGCGGGTCCAACACCTCGATGGAGGCACGCAGAACCTCGGGCGCGGTTTCGCGCAGGGTCTTCAGCCCGTCTTCGTGGAGTTCGAACTTATCTTCGTCTACAAACAGGAAGCTCATGAGGTCTGGAGCTTCGCTCAGCAGGTTCATGCGGGTCTGAACGAGAGGCACGGCCTGGCGCAGCACCTCGAGCTGACGTTCGGTGGGCTCAGCGTCAATCAGCCCGGCATTCTGCAGGAACGGCAGGAGCCTGCGGCCGAAGTCGTCTTCGTCGAGCATGCGGATGTGGTCGGCGTTGATGGCCGTGGCCTTCTTCACATCAAAGCGGGCCGGGTTGGGCAGAACGTCGTGGATGTCGAAGGCCTGCAGCATTTCTTCGACCGTGAAGACATCGCGGTCGGCAGCAATCGACCAGCCCAGCAGAGCCAGGTAGTTGATGAACCCTTCGGGAATGAAGCCGTTGTCGCGGTGGTGGAACAGGTTCGATTCGGGGTCGCGCTTCGACAGCTTCTTGTTGCCCTCGCCCATCACATAGGGCAGGTGGCCGAACTCGGGGGTGAATTCAGCAATGCCGATGTCCTTGAGCGCTTCGTACAGCACAATCTGACGAGGTGTCGAGGACAGGAGGTCTTCTCCGCGCAGCACGTGGGTGATCCCCATGAGTGCGTCGTCAACCGGGTTGACGAGCGTGTACAGCGGCTGGCCGTTGGCGCGCACAACCACAAAGTCCGGAACTGAGCCCGCCTTGAAGGTGATTTCTCCGCGCACCACGTCGGTGAACGTGATGTCCTCATCCGGCATGCGCACGCGCAGCACGGGTTCGCGTCCCTCTGCGCGGAAGGCGGCCTTCTGTTCTTCTGTGAGGTCGCGGTCGTAGCCGTCGTAGCCCAGTTTGGGATCGCGCCCGGCTGCGCGGTGGCGCGCTTCGGTTTCCTCCGGGGTGGAGAACGATTCGTACAGGTGGCCTGCGTCTTTGAGTTTCTGGATGACGTCCTGGTAGATCTCACCGCGCTGGGACTGGCGGTAGGGGCCGTGGGGGCCGCCGACGTCAATGCCCTCATCCCAGTCCAGTCCCAGCCAGTTCATCGCTTCGATGATCTGCTGGTAGGACTCTTCGGAGTCGCGGGCGGCATCGGTGTCTTCGATGCGGAAGACGAATGTGCCGCCGGTGTGGCGGGCATACGCCCAGTTGAACAGTGCGGTGCGCACCATCCCGACGTGCGGGGTTCCGGTAGGCGAAGGGCAGAAGCGAACTCGTACGCTCACGTTTTTCCTTTTCTTGTTTCAGGCGTCCATGGCTGGGTTGGACAGCAGTCCCAGCCCTTCGACTGCGATGTTCATGCGCTGGCCGGCTTCGACTTTTCCAACACCGGCCGGTGTGCCGGTGAGGATGATGTCTCCGGGCAGCAGCGTGATGGTCTCGGTAATGGATTCGATGAGTGCGGGGACGTCGAACACCATGTCTGCCGTGGTGCCGTCTTGGCGCAGTTGACCATCGACCCACGAGCGCACTCTGAGGTCTTCCGTGTCGAGCTCGGTTTCGATCCAAGGTCCCAACGGGGTCGAGGTGTCAAAGCCCTTCGCGCGGGCCCACTGCAGATCGGTTTTCTGCAGGTCGCGCAGCGTGACGTCGTTGGCCACCGTGTAGCCGAGCACGTGTTTGAGTGCGTCTTCGCGGCGGACCTGCTTGGCCACGCGGGAGATGATGACGGCCAGTTCGGCCTCGTAGGACACCTCTTCGGACACTGCGGGCAGGCGGACGGGTTCATTCGGCCCGACCACGGCGGTGTTGGGAATAAAGAAGTACTGCGGGCTTGCGGGAACTTCGTTGCCGAGTTCCCGGGCGTGGTCGGCGTAGTTGCGGCCGACGGCGATGATTTTCGAGCGCGGGATGATGGGGGCGACCAGGCGCACGTCCGCGTACGGCAGGCGTTCGCCGGTGGACCCAGCGGGGCTGAAGAAGGGGTCTCCTGACAGGACCGCGATTTCCAGGCCCGATGTGTCGAAAGTGCCGTCGTCTGCGGGTTCGGGAACCTGGCCTTCGAGCACCCCGTAGGTGGGTTCGTCGTTGTGGACAAATCTGACAATGCGCATGCCCCTTAGTCTACTGGGGTGAGTGTTTTCGACCTCGATGCCATTGGGCGCGGACTTCCGGCGGCTTCTCTTGTCCCCCGCTTGGCTGACTGCTGTGTGCCTGGACCTTTGCGCGCGGTGATCGAGGCTCCTCCCGGCACGGGCAAGACGACGATTGTTCCGCCTGCGGTCGCGAATCTGGTGCCCGGTCGGGTGGTGGTGACTCAGCCCAGGCGGGTGGCGGCGCGTGCCGCCGCGGACCGTCTGTCGGACCTCTCGGGCGAGCGCGTGGGCCTTGCCGTGCGCGGTGAGCATCGGCGGGGTGATCGGGTTGAGTTCGCAACGACGGGCGTTCTTCTGCGCCGCCTGCTGAATGACCCCGAACTGTCCGGCATTGGCGCTGTTGTCATGGACGAGGTGCACGAACGCGCCCTCGAATCTGATCTTGTCTTCGCCATGCTGCGCCAGTTGGCAGATCTGCGCGAAGATCTGAGCCTCGTGGTCATGTCCGCCACGGTGGATGCGCAGATGTGGGCTGACCTTCTGGGCGAACCGAGTACTCCCGCACCTGTTCTAAGCGCCCCAGCCCAGCTGTATGACCTGAAGCACAGCTGGGCGCCCGGGCCTGCCGCTCTGGGTGTGCGCGGGGTTGAGCGGGATTTTCTCGATCACGTTGCCCGGATCGCTGCTGACCACGCTCACGAGGTGGCACACGACATCCTCGTTTTCCTTCCCGGTAGGCGCGAGATTGCCCGGGTGGAATCAGCTTTGGCTTCGCTGACCGACACGGAGGTTCTCACCCTGACGGGCAGCACCCCGGCGCGTGAGCAGCGCCGAATCACCTCTGGCGGCGGTGATCGCCAAAGAATTGTTCTGGCCACGAATGTCGCCGAGTCTTCTCTGACGGTGCCCGGTGTTCGCACCGTGGTCGATGCCGGGCTCGACCGGCAGGTGCGGCTGGATTCTGTGCGCGGCATGTCAGGTCTGGTGACGGTCGGCGCGGCGAAGGACTCTATGGTGCAGCGGGCCGGGCGCGCTGCCCGACAGGGGCCTGGAACCGTGGTCCGCTGTATGGCCGAGGCGGATTTTGCCGCACGGCCAGCGCACGCTCCCGCGGAGATCACCACTGCCGATCTCACGCAGGCTGCCCTCGACCTCGCCTGTTGGGGTGCTCCCCGAGGTGAGGGTCTCGCACTGCCGACTCCGCCTCCTGAGCCGGCCCTGGACCAGGCCGAGGCGGTGCTGAACAGGCTGGGGGCACTCGAGGCGGGACAGCCCACTGACCTTGGGCGACGGCTGGCCGCGGTTCCAGCTGATCCGCGTTTGGCCCGCGCACTGTTTGACGGTGCGGACTTCATTGGAGGCACCGCGGCTGCGCAGGCGGCTGCGGCTCTGGTTTCGGATGTCCGCTCCCCCGGCGGTGCTCTGTGGCAGGGGTATCGCGCGGTCCGTGAGGCTGCGGATTTCCGCCGGGAGGTTGCCCGTTTCGCGGCTCTTGTCGAGGCGGAGGCCGGACCGAATCTTGATGAAGCCGGTCTGGCTTTTGTCACCGCGCTGGCTTTTCCAGAGCGGATTGCCCGAGCGGTCGACGAATCGACGTACAAACTGGCAAGCGGGACAGCGGGCGAACTTCCACGCGACAGCGCTCTTCGCGGCCACGAATGGTTGGCAATAGCGGACATCCGCCGTGCGGGCAGCCGCTCCGTCATCGGTGCGGCGGTGCCGATTGACTTTGAGCAGGCCCAGTTGGCGGCGGATTCTCTTCTGGGTGAAGACGACATCGCTCAGTTCGACGGTCGGTCAGTGCGTGCACGCAGAGTTCGGCGCTTCGGCGCAATTGAACTGTCATCTACCCCGGTTCAGGCAAACACCGAGACCGCCCGCCGCGCAATTGAGGAAGCAATCTCCGCTCGGGGACTGGCCGACGTGCTCCCGCTGTCGGAACAGGCCGAAGCTCTTCGCAGGCGCATGGCGCTTCTGCACCGCGAACTGGGCGAACCATGGCCGGATGTCAGCTTCGAGGCGCTGTCAGATGACCCAGCGTGGCTGGCCGGTGAAATCTCTGCTGTTGCTGCAGGCGGCAAACCGGATATGGAACGAGCGCTGACCGGTCTGCTTCCGTGGCCGGAGGCAGCGCGTCTGGACGAACTGGCTCCTGAGCGCATCCAAGTGCCCAGCGGTTCGCGCCACCGGGTGCACTACCCCGACGGCGACGAACCGCCGGTGCTGGCGGTCAAGCTCCAAGAGTGCTTTGGGTGGGAAGCCAGTCCGCGGATCGTGGACGGTCGCGTTTCCGTTCTGCTGCACCTGCTCTCCCCCGCCGGGCGGCCGCTGGCGATCACCGCCGACCTCGAATCGTTTTGGAACGGGGCCTATTCTGATGTGCGTGCCGAAAACCGCGGCAAGTACAGAAAACACCCGTGGCCGGAAGACCCGTGGAACCACGTGGCGACCGCGAAGACCACAAGGAGACTGAAGTGAACCGGGAAGCGGTCCTGGCGCCTCGTGAGTGGAGGGCGCGGCGTGATACTCACGTACAGGCCGTCAACAGCAGAACAGCCGCCCACCTAGCCAGGCGCTCCCGGGGCGAAAAGCACCCGGTCGAAGACTTCCTGTTCACCTACTACCCGTTCAAACCGGCAAAGATCGCCCAGTGGAACCCGGCCCCCGGCACTGTGCTGGGCATAGAAACAGAAGACGACCGGCAGTATTTCTCGCGCCGCTGGTACACCGTGACCGACCACGCCCGGGTCGATGCCGCCGAGTGGTGGCAGGATCGGGGCGACGGAGCGGTGTTCATCCGCGACCTGCTGCGAAGCACCCTGGGCAGGCAGGCAGCGTTCGGCTGTTTCGGCCTGCACGAATGGGCCATGGTGTACAAGCTCAAACCCGGCCAGCAGCGACACGAAGACGTCCCCCTGCGACTGAGCCAGGAGGAAACGGACAAGGTCGTCGAGAACCACCGAATTCAGTGCACCCACTTCGATGCATTTCGCTTCTTCACCCCCGATGCGCGCGGACTCAACACCGTCCAACCCACACGGGAGGGTATGCGCGACAATGAACAGCCCGGCTGTCTGCACGCCGGAATGGACCTGTACAAGTGGGCCATGAAGCTGCAGCCCATGGTTGAGGGAAGCATTGTGCTCGAAGCCTTCGACCTGGCACTCCAGCTGCGCACACTCGACATGGAGGCCTCGCCGTATGACGTCAGACCGTGGGGCTATGGTGTCGTTGCAATCGAAACCGCCGCCGGCAAAGCCGAATACATGAAGCGCCAGCAGAGTCTTTCCGAAAAGGCCAATAGACTCAGAGTCGCGCTCATCGACTCCGTCGACCGCGCCGAAGAACTCGCCCTCAACCAGTCGAACTGAGACCGTTATGAAAAGTCCCGTCAATTCTTTCCTCGAACGCATCTACGCCAACTGCAAGAACGAAGATTCGGGGAACCTGGCGGACTATATTCCAGAACTCGCATCGGTCGACCCTCACCGCTTTGCGATCTCTCTGTGCACCCCCGACGGAACGGTGTACTCCGCCGGTGACAGTGACGCACTGTTCTCCATCCAGTCGGTCTCAAAGCCCTTCGCCTACGCGCTGGCTTTGCGTGAATGCGGCTACGACGCGGTCATGGCCGCAGTCGGCGTCGAACCTTCCGGCGACGCCTACAACGAAGCTTCCCTGCAGGAGGGCACGGGACGACCGGACAACCCCATGATCAACATCGGGGCGATCGCCACTCACGGCGTGCTGCGCCAAGCTGTCGGCTGGGAGGGCGTCTATTCGGGACTGTGCGAATTTGCCGGACGTGAACTCGAAATCGACGAGGCGGTCTACGAATCCGAAGTCAGCACGGGATGGCGCAATCTGGCGCTGGCCTCGTTGGTGCGCGCCAACGGCATTTTCGATGCCGACCCGCACCAGGTCTTCGCCGGCTACATCCGGCAGTGCGCCGCCAAAGTGACGGTCGACGACCTTTCCGTCATGGCGATGACCCTGGCTTCCGGAGGCATCAACCCCGTGACTGAACGGCGTGTCATTCCCGAATGGGTGGCCCGTCAAGTGCTCTCTGTAATGACCACGTGCGGTATGTACGATGCGGCCGGCGACTGGCTCACAGGCATCGGCATCCCGGCGAAATCCGGTGTCGGCGGTGGCTTGGTGGGTGCACTCCCCGGCCAGGTGGGCATCAGCGCCTTCTCGCCCAGACTCGATTCCTATGGCCACTCGGTGCGCGGAGTCAAGGCCTTCCAGAAGATGAGCGAACAGCTCAACCTGCACATCATGGCAACTCCCGCTTCATCGGTCGAGGCCGTCTCGCAGCGCTCCACCACGCTCGACGGCGACACCCTCATTGAGATTCAGGGCGTGCTGGACTTCTCCACAACGGAGATGGTGCTGCGCCACCTGGAGCAGATCGAACAGGACGACAGCGACATCGTGTTCGATGTCAGCTTCGTCTCTGCCATCCCCACCGTCGGCGGGGAGCTCATGGCCGAAGCGCTGCGCCGTTTGGCAGCCGAAGGCCACGACATTACGATCGTCGACCCGCACGGTCGCCTGCCCCACAAGATCACGGCCCGCTTCGACCTGCTGGATGAGCGCCCCGAAGGCTATGTGGATGGCCTGGAAGTCCAAGAATGGGAAGAAGCGTAGGCCGCTCCCTACCGGCCAGCCCCACCCCGACAGCCAACGAAAACCGTACCTCCACCTCGTGGTGCCGTGTGGCCCTCGACCGCTAAAAGTTACTCTTCCACCTAGACGGTAGAGTTGCGGCACACAACAGAAAAGGCGCACAGCCTCAAGCTGTGCGCCTTTGCGGTCGAGATCAACCGCTGAAAGTCAATTGAATATGCTGACACCGCCGGGGCCGACAATCAGGCCGACAACGATCAGCACGATGCCCCACAGAAGCTGGCCGCGAAAGAGCGCGAAAACGCCGGATATGACCAGGATCGCTGCGAGGATCCACAGAATAACTGTAAGCATTGTTCTCCTTATCAGTGCTTAGCTGCTCAATGCACCCTAGCCGGGCTTGAGCATGAATGTCACACGCAATGCTGCTGTGGTGAGAATAGTCACCGGCATTGTTCACACGTTGTGGGCAGTCCTTGGACAACGCCCGCGGCATTGCAGAACCGCCCGACCAGGGGCGTGTCGGCGCTGCTCAGAGGAGGCTTGCAGCGGCTTCGTCCAGGGCGAACACGACGCTCGGGTGGGTCTGCAGGACCGACGCGGGAACGTCTTCTGTAACGGGGCCGAGAACTGAATCACGGACAGCTTCGGCCTTGTTCTCACCAAAGGCCAGCAGAACGATCCTGCGGGCGTTCATGATTGTGCCGATGCCCTGCGTGACCGACAGGATGGGAACTTCTGCCGTGTAGTCGAAGAAGCGCGCATTGTCGGCCCGGGTCGACTCGGTGAGAGGTTCCACGTGGGTCACAGAGTCAAAGGGCGTGCCAGGTTCGTTGAACGCAATGTGACCGTTGGAGCCAATGCCCAGAATCTGCAGATCGATGCCGCCGGCCTCAGCGATTTCAGCGTCGTAGTCGTCAATGACATCGCCCTGCGAATGGCCTTCGGCCAGCGGCACCCTCACATTCTGCGGCGCGAGCCCAATCTGCTTGGTGACGTGTTCGTCGATGAAGAAGTGGTAGCTCTGCGGGTGTGTGGTGTCCAGGCCCAAGTATTCGTCAAGGGCGAAAGCACGCAGGCGGCTGACGTCAATGCCGTCCGCCTGGACTCTGCGCGCGATTTCGCTGTAGACACCGGCAGGGCTCGAACCTGTCGCAACACCCAGATTCGCCGTGGGGTTGGTCTGGATGATGTCGCAGACCTGCTGAGCAGCCCACGCACTAGCCGCCGCTTTGTCGGCGAACACTTTGCATTCGATCACGCTGAAGTCCTTTCCTGCCGGTGACGTGATTTTAACGGCAGGGCAAACAGCCTACGCCAGCAGACGTGCTGATACGTACTCGTCTGCGTCGACTTTCACCTGCAGCTGGCCGGAAGGGGCTTCGAGCGCATCGACTGCCACCGGCGACGGCACCCGGAGGAAGCCGAGCTTCACTTCGCCGAGAACTGCCAGTGTGAGATCCCCGACAGTTTCGACAGTGACCTGAACCCTATCGGCATCTGTGCCCTGCGGAAGGTCGGAGATTGTCAGATTGGGTTCTGTGGTTCCCCACGCCTCAGCCGTATCCGTATTCTGCTCGAAACCGGTGTCAGTCTGCCAGAACTCGTCGACAGAGCGTCCGCCCGTGACGATAGCCCGCAGCGTCTCCAAAACGCACACGGGGTCGGCCACACCGTCGTACACCCACCTGTGGCCGAGTTTCGGATGATCCATTTCGGTGATCAGGTGCTGTTGCGCCCCGGCCAGCGGCGCGCCGCGGTACGTCAGCGGCACCTGGTAGACGGTGCCGTCTGGTGCTTTGACCAGATGAAACTCAACCCCGACCTCGCCAGCGGGATCGTCAAAGCGGAAAGACGAAACACGGCTCAGCTTGGCGCCGGGTTCGAGTTTCGCCCACGGCTGCTCGGGCAGCCACTTTTCGATCAGTTCGATTTTGCCGGGTGACAGATCAACATCGTAGAGAATCGCCATGGGAGCCTCCTTGCTCAGGCCTTGCGGGTGCCGGGTGTCCATTCGCCGTCTTCGACGGTGTAATCAGCGAAAACGGCGGGGGCTTCTTCGCGCATGATCTGACCGACTTTGTCGAAGATCAGGCGGATTTCTTCTTCTGCGCCCTTTGCGGTGCGCATTTCAATCACGTGACGCAGGGTGCGCAGGTTCGCGGTGAAGACGATTCCCGTGGCCAGACCTTCTGGCGCAAAGCGGCGCATGAAACTGGTCATGTGCTTCTTGTGCGTGAAGTTCTGGCCCTCTTCGTCGAGTTCAAAGTGCTCGGCCATCCACCGCTGGTGTTCTTCCAGCTGGTCCAGAAGCCCAAGGCTGCGCTCCATGAGTTCGGCGTCTTCGCGCGCCCAGTCGGGAAACCAGAAGGGAATGTCTTCCAGCCGCACGTAGCGCAGCGATTCCTGCGAATAGGCGGCACCGGCGCGGTGGCGAATGAGTTCGTGAGTGAAAACGCGTGACACGTTGTGGAAGATGAACGTGTAGTTGGCGTGTTCGAGAACAGAGCCGTGCTGGGAGCCGATGACATTGCCCAAGTATTGGGCCGAATCGGTGCGAACGCGCGACACGTTCGGGTTGAGGCCGGGTTCCCACGATCGGTAGCACATACGGCCGGCGAATTCGAGAAGATCTTCACCGTCCGGCGATTCTTGGGAGTGAACGCGATCCGACCAGGCGGTCCCGCCGACCTCGTCGAGGTAGCCGGTCATGGCTTCCCAGTCGATATTCGGTCGCGCGATGAGCTCTACGCGGGGTTCGACCTGGCGCACGGGCACTCCTCTGTCTGCGGAAGCTGTCTGTTCAGATCCTAGGCGAGGCTGGGACCTGCGACAACAGCAGGTGGTGGAAAGGCTCAGGCCAAAGTGTCCAGGCCCTGCTGCCCAGACCGAGCGATCAGTGCGACTGAACGTTGATGATCGTCAGTTCCGGGTTGATGGCCCACACCGTCGCCGGTGCGCCCTGCACGGGGCGCTTGCCATCGGAAGCCACGGAGCACACGCGCATCAGCGTGCCGCCGCAGTCCAGGATCACTTCGAGCTGTCCGCGCACGACTTCGCATCCGGCAACCCGTGCCGGCTGGCCGGCCTCGGTCGAGGTGAAATCTGCAAAAGCGCGCTTCTGCCGCTCAATCAGCCGCGCCCGCACGGGCAGCTTGCTGAATGTGCGGGCACCCAGGCTGCGGTCCGAGCGGCCTGCAATCCGGTAGTCTTCCGCACCGTCTAGGAGAACATCGGCGTCGTCGACGACCGCTGCGAAGGCGTACGGGTTGGTCCAGGCGGCGTCAGCCAGAAGCTCCGGCGGATACAGCGCGCCTGCACCGCGCTGGCGAGCGCTGGGTTTGTGAAGATCGCGTTCGAGGGTGTGTGCAGACATGCCATCACCATGACCGGCCCGCGTGAAGAGCGAGCCACCCCTGTGTGACGACAAGGTTACGGGACCCTGTGAGTCCATTCCTCAGTCCCGAACTTCTCCGCGACCAGAGTCCGGGCGCGCTCCACCTCGTCAGGGGTGACTTCGCCGAGTTGGGCGCCGGTTGCCCTTCGGAACGCTTCGATCATGGTCTCTAAGACCTCTTCGCGCGGCATGCCCGTCTGACTGCGCAGCGGGTCGACTCGCTTCTTGGCCGAGCGGATGCCCTTGTCGGAGATCTTCGCTTTGCCCACGCGCAGCACCTCGAGCATTTTGTCCGCGTCGATGTCGTAGCTCATGGTGTCGTGGTGGAGGATGACTCCCCCGCCTGCGGCCAGCCGCTTCTGTGCGGCTCCGCCGATTTTTCCCTTGTCGGAGGTGATGTCGTTGATGGGCTCATAGAATGCGTTGACGCCCATGCTGGAAAGGGCGCCCAGGACCCACTGGTCGAGGAACCTGTAGGACTCTTCGTAGTCCAGCCCGGCGACCAGCGACAGGGGCGCATACAGCGAGAATGTGACGCAGTTGCCGCCCTCCATGAACATGGCGCCGCCGCCGGAGATCCTGCGGACCACCTCGACCCCGTGGCGCTTTGCGCCAGCGGCGTCGATTTCGTTTCGGAAGGACTGAAACGATCCGATGACGGCGGCCTTGTCGTCCCATTCCCAGAAGCGCACGGTGGGCCCGCGTCGGCCGGCTGCGACTTCGCGCAGGAGCACTTCGTCAAGTGCCACGTTTTCGCGGGTGGGGCGGACCTTGTCGTGGATGATTTCCCATTCGTGGTCGTAGAACTCGGTGGCCCCGGTCATGCCGCGTTTGAGTGCCCACGCGATGTCGTAGGTTGTCACCCCCTGCAGGTCAGGCCGCAGTGGCTGTTCACCGGCTTCCACCAGTTCTCGGTACACAGTGTCGAAAGCGGCGTCGAGGCGGGCGGCGATGTCGGCTTTTGAATCGCTTAGGCTGACGCCTTCAAGGGCTGGCCCCAAAGCGGCGAAGGCCTCTTCCGGTTCGAGGAAGAAGTCACCGGAGATGACGACGTCTCTGGCCAGCTCGTCTTCGATCGTGCCGTCGACAACCACGAGTTTGCCGCCGGGCACTTTGCGCTGTGCTTGGAATGTGCGTGCTTCTGTTGTCGACCCTGTCTCAGTCATTGCGGTCCTCTCCTGTCAGCGCCCGCCACATGAACCGGTAGGTCAGTGCGCGAACGGCTGCGATCTGTTTGTTGTCCGATGCTGCCGAATGTCCGCCCTGGGTGTCTTCGAAAAACCACACGTCGGGGATTTCCTTCGCCTGCATCTTGGCGGCCATTTTGCGAGCCTGTACAGGGCCGACGCGGTCGTCCGAGGTTGCCGTCCAGAACAGCACCGGCGGGTATTCGTCCCGCGGTGCGGTATCCAGCAGGTGGTAGGGGCTGAAGTGCTGGATGAAGTCCCAGTCGTCAGTCGCGGGGTCACCGTATTCGGCAGCCCACGATGCTCCTGCGGACAGTTCGGTGTAGCGCAGCATGTCCAGAAGCGGCACGCCGCAGCTGATGGCGCCGAAGAGTTCCGGGTACTGGGTGAGCATGTTGCCCACCAGCAGTCCCCCGTTGGAACCTCCCGAGGCGCCGATTGTGTCGGCGCTGCCCACTCCCCTGTCGCTGAGGTCGCGGGCGACTGCCGCGAAGTCTTGGTAGGAACGCTGTTTGTTTTCGCGCCGGGCCGCTTCGTGCCAGGCGGGCCCGTATTCGCCGCCGCCGCGGATGTTGGCAAGTACGTACACGCCGCTGCGGCCGGCGGGAAGCGCGCCGGTTCCGTCGGTTGTCTGGTTGAGCCAGGCGATGCCGCTGATGACGGCGTAGCGGGGTGTGCGGGAGACTTCAAAACCGCCGTAGCCGTCTAGGAAGACGGGGTTCTGCCCGTCGAGCACCAGGTCACGCGGGGCCACTTGGAAGTACGGGATGCGGGTTCCGTCGTCCGATGTTGCAAAGTGCTGGGTGACTTCGAGGTTGTCAGCGTCGAACCGTGCCGGTGAGGTGCGCACGACCTGTGGTTCGGCAGTTGAGCCGAGTTCGCCTCGGGCCAGTGTTGTGGGGGTGGTGAAGCCGCTGATTGTCAGCCACACGTCATTGCCGATAGCTGGGTCATCTGCATCGACCGCACCGATGCCGATGACGTGGTTGGCCGGTGCTGCCGGTGCGGGAACTTCGCTGAAGTCATCCAGGCGGAGTGCGCGCAGGGTGGACTGCACGTGCTCCATGAGTGAGAGCACCAGGTAGTCCTGTGTGACGGCCCAGCCCTGGAGCGAGGTTGAAGCACTCGGTTCGAAGATCACCCGCGGAGCGGCCCCGGCCAGGAAGTCGTCGAGTTTGGCTGCAGCGAGTGCTCCGGCAGGCACGTTGAATTCAGTGCCGTCACCGGCGGTGCCCGTCCAGTCGGTGCGAGGGCGCAGCAGCAGGAGGTCCCGGTCAATGTCGACAACGACGTCGTCGGGAACGTCAATGCGCTGCCACCCGGAGGTGTAGTCGCTGCCGACCCCAAGTGGGCGCACCCACACGCGGGAACGGTAGAAGTCAATGGCGTCGACGAAGACCATGCGCTCCCAGCCCGGCGTGTGGTCAACGCCGACCGCGGCGAGAATATGGCTGCGGTCAACTTCACCGATCTGCTGGGCATCACTCAGGCTTTGGCCGCGCGTGAGAATGCGCGCGGTGGCCGGGTAGGACGATTCGGTCATGGAGCCTTCGCCGAAGTCGGTCGTCAGCGCCAGCGTGTTGTCGTCGACCCAGCTGGCAGAGCCCTTTGCCGCCGGTATGTGGAAGCCGTTTTCAGCGAACCTCTTGGTGGGAAGGTCGAATTCGCGGTGGGCAACCGCGTCGCCGCCGTCGGGGCTGAGGGCAATGAGTGCCCGCGCGTAGTCGCTGCGGCGCAGACGTGCTCCTCGGAACACCCACTCGATGTTCTCTTCTGCCGCAAGCGCATCGACATCCAGCAGAATGTCCCATTCTGTGGCCGCGGTATCGTCGCGTCCTGCCAGATAGGACTCCCATGTGGTGCGTCGCCACAGCCCGCGGGGGTGATCGGCGTCCTGCCAGAAGTTATAGAGCCAGTCGCCGGCTTTGGTCACAAAGGGGATGCGGTCGTCGTCATCGAGGGCCTCGCGCAGCTGTTCAGCGAGTGCGCGCGTGCGTGCGTCGGTGAATTCAGCCTGTGTGAGTTCATTCTGCTTTTCCACCCATTCCAGTGCTTTTTCACCGTGAATGTCTTCAAGCCAGAGCCAGTCATCGTGTGGGTTATCCGGAGTGAGGCGCATGGCTCCACACTAGTCCGTACCGGTTCAGACTGTCTGAGCCTCATGTGTGTGCATGCTCAGTCTGTGCGGACGAGCTCGCGGTCTTCCCGGCCCCACACCAGCATGAGCACCAGCCCGATGACGGTCAGAGCGCCGGTCGCCCCGAAAGTTCCGGTCAGCCCGATTCCCGGCAGCAGCCACGCCCCGTAGACAAACGGAGCGATGCCCGTGGCGATCCGGGACACACTCGAGGCCCACCCGAAGCCGGAGGCGCGCAGCTGCGTGGGATACGCCTCGGACCCGTAGGTGTAGAGGGCGGGCACTGCGGTTTGGATGGTGAAGCCGAAGCTGACGATGGCGAGCTTGGCCGCCGTTGTCAGCTCGCCGGGATGGGAAGTCAGTTCTATCGCGAACAGCGCCAGCAGCACAGCCGAACTGAACCCCGAAAGGGTCAGCAGCAGCCTGCGCCCCACGTAGTCGATGACGAGCGCGGCTGTCACAACGCCCAGCAGCCCGGCTCCTGTCATGGCGCCGGTGACGAGGAACGCGGCCTGGTCTGTCTGACCCTGTTCGCGCAGGACTTTCGGCAGCCATGTCAGTGCCGCGTAGTACAGCAGGAGTACGCCGATAAACACCGCCCACGTCGATGCTGTCAGCCGTGCCGAGTGCTTCCACAGGTGGTTCAGCTGGCCCAGAGCCGAGCTGATGCGGCTGCGCAGGGTGCGACTGGTCTGGACGGCTGCAGCCTGTGCGGTTGGCTGCGGGTGCTGCCAGGCGTCGATCTGCGCTCCTGTGCGCTTGATGAGCCTGCGCAGAACCGCATCGGCTTGAGCGTGCTTGCCCGCAGCAGCCAGGTGGAGGGGTGATTCGGGGACGAACAGGCGCACAAAGAACAGCAGGATAACCGGTGCCGCCATGAGCAGCATCATTGTTCGCCAGCTGCCGAAAGACAGAATCCACGCACTCGTCACGGCAGCGCCGGTTGCGCCGATCGGCCACCAGCCGTCCATTGCGGTAAGCACTCGACCCCTGTGCCGGGCCGGTGTGAACTCGGCGACGAGCGCGTAGTCAACAGGGATCGCTCCGCCCAGTCCGATGCCGGCTATGAAGCGCAGAACGAGGAAGGTCTCCAGGTTGGGGCTGAAAGCGCCGGCGGCGGTGAACAGCGAGAAGATCAGCAGCGTAATGGAAAACGCTGTGCGTCGGCCCAGCCGATCGGCAATGCCTCCCCACAGCACTGCGCCGACTGCCATGCCGATGAGGTTGGCAGTCGCTGCAAAAGCCGCTGTGCCCAAGGGCACGTCCCATTCGGCGGCCAGCAGCGGAATGAGCAGACCGCCGAGAGCGACATCCCAGGCGTCGAACATGAAGCCCAGACCGCCGACGATGAACACCGCCCCCTGGGTGTTCCACTTCCATGGGAGGTCGTCGATCACCTGGGCGGGTGTGGGCCGCTGTTTCGTCACTCGTGTGTCCATTCACATTTTCGGGCCGCCTCCGGTGTGGCGGAGACGGCCCGAAGATCTTGCTGTATGAATCTGGTTGTCAGCTCTCGGCGAGTTTGACCATCCAGCCTTCAGGGCCTTCTGCTCGACCGTACTGGATGTCCAGAAGAGTGCTGCGCAGCTTCATGGTGGCTTCGCCGGGCTCTTCGCCCATGTCGATGGTGTAGTCCTTGGACTTCAGCTGACCAATCGGCGTGATGACTGCTGCGGTGCCGCAGGCGAAGGCTTCGACGATTTCGCCGGAGGCCGCGCGGTCACGCCATTCAGCAACTTCGATGGGGCGTTCAACCGGGGTCAGGCCGAGCTGCGGGGCCAGTTCAAGCAGCGAACGGCGGGTCACACCGTCGAGGATGGCCTCAGAAACCGGCGGGGTCAGCAGTTCGCCGTCCTTGGTGACGAGCATGAGATTCATGCCGCCTAGCTCTTCGAGGTAGGTCGAAGTTGCCGCGTCAGTGAACATGACCTGCTGGCAGCCGCTGTCGGCAGCTTCGGCCGATGCGGCCAGGGAGGCCGCGTAGTTGCCGCCGCACTTGGCGAATCCGGTGCCACCCTGGCCGGAGCGCTTGACCTTTTCGGTCAGCCAGATGCTCACCGGCTTGATGCCGCCGCTGAAATAGGCGCCGGCGGGTGAGGCGATTACGTAGTAGTCGACTTCGTGGCTGGCCCTCACACCCAGGAAGGACTCCGAGGCGATCATGAAGGGGCGCAGGTAAAGCGAAACTTCGTCGGCGGAGTCCGTGGGTGTGGGCACCCAGTCGCGGTCGAGGCTGACGAGAGCGCGAATGGATTCGAGGAAGTCCGCTTCGTCCAGCTGTGGCAGGGCCAGGCGCTCGGCTGAACGGTTGATGCGGGCGGCGTTGCGCTCAGGCCGGAAGGTCCAAACGGAGCCGTCCGCGTGACGGTAGGCCTTCAGACCTTCGAAGACTTCCTGCGCATAGTGCAGGACCGCGGCGGCGGGATCCAGGGTCAGCGGGCCGTAGGGAATGACTTCGTGCGCGTGCCACCCCTGGTCTTGCGTGTAGCGGACGTGGGACATGTGGTCGGAGAAGTATTCGCCGAAACCGGGATTTTCCAGCACTGCCTGACGCAGAGCCGGTGCGGTGGGGTCTTGGCGTTTGCGCAACTGGAATTCAGTCATCGTCACTCTTTCCTGACGAGTCGGGTTGGGGATCTATGGGTGATCCTATTCACTCTGTCAACACGCTTTTCGGTGACATGCCGCACACGCCCGCCGCAAAGGCGGCCACTGGGCCCAGTTTTGGGCCCTTACGGTACTGTAGACCCAGATATCAATACTGGTGTTGCACTGCGCCGCAATCTGACCCGGTGCAACTTCGGCCGGGGCCGCGCTCTCCCTTCCCAGGGCTGCCGCGAGCGTCGCTCAGGATTTTCAGGAAGGACTGAGGGATGGACTCCTCAAACAAACCGGCATTGCGAAAGCGCTTTGCGCGTACCCCAATTGCCGCCTTGTCAGCCCTCGCTTTGGCTGCAGGCACATGTGCTGCGCCCAGCCTCATGCCCACCGAGCCAGCCGCTGCCGCGTCAGCGCTCTCCGGCGGCATTCGGGATAAGTCGGGGGCTGTTGAGCAGGACCAGCAGAAAGCCTCGGATTTGCCTGATGGTTCGTGTGCTGTCGAAAATGGCGACCCGTCTGGCAGTCAGGCGGGTTTCACCTGGACCACCCTGGAGCCAGGCCAGGCCAGCTCCGATAAGACCAAATGGGGTTTGAGCCTCGCTTTCGACAATTCGAAGGATCGTACGTTTGCCGAATGGAGTTTTAGCAATTCTGGACTCCTTGGGGGTGTCCTGAACCCTGGAACCGTTTCCTCTATGGACGTCGGCCAGACTCTTTTCGGCGCTGAGGGACCGGTGACTGCTAAGGCCGACGAAAAGATCGCCATCACAAGCTCTCGCGTTCAAAGGAACCTAAACCTCAACTCCGAACTAACCGGGGATAAGGTCAAGCAGTTCGCAGAGGCGGACGCCTCTAACCCTGTGCGTTACGCCTGGCAGGGAAAGTACACGAAGGATAATATTGACGGCCTTAAAGCGACCCGGGGGTCTAACGCTGGATTTGAGGCTGTCGTAAATCCGTGGCCGAGTGAGAACGACAACTGCTCACCCATTTCTGTGTCCTGGGAGAACCAGGAAAAGCTGGTCGTCAAGCCGGGCGAGAAGCTCAAGGTGGGCCGTATCAGCGCAGATGCCGCGTCGATGCCGCGCATGGTGGTTGAGGCTTATGATTCTCAGGGCAAATTCATCGGCACCAGCAACACTGAAGCCTCCGGTGGCGAAGCACGTTTGAGCATCGAAGACAACGGCGACGTGTTCTTCACGATGCCCGAATACAAGGGCACTGTGCTCAGCGCCCAGCAGGGTGTGCGCTTCAGTGTTCTCGCCCTTCCGCGCTCAGTTGAACAGCTGCAGGCTGCGATCGACGATAATGGCGGCTACGGCCAGGCGTTCGATGAGTCCAATGCGCTGCCTCGCTACAGCAAAGCCAACGTCATCGGATCGCACCAGTGGAGCCTTGACGATACCCAGTTCCACGACCC
Source organism: Brevibacterium sp. Marseille-P9724 (assembly GCF_902500275.1). Classification (NCBI taxonomy): domain Bacteria; kingdom Bacillati; phylum Actinomycetota; class Actinomycetes; order Micrococcales; family Brevibacteriaceae; genus Brevibacterium; species Brevibacterium sp. Marseille-P9724. Next base: position 40,581 of record NZ_LR722991.1, read on the forward strand.
GAAGTACGACAAGCGTGACGCCTCGATCATCTCTGGCGTTGAAAGTGCCCAAGGCCCGCTGGCGAAAGATCGCCAGTCAGTGACCTTCACCCAGGTGCCGGACCTGATCAAGGACCTGGTGAAGAAGAAGGAAGACGGCGGCTTCGATGCTGAAGTCGAAATGGACGAGAAGTACGTTTTCGAGGGCTGGGACGCAGCCCTGGACCCAGACACCTATAACGTCACCGTCACGGCACCGAAGAACCCGACCCCCGGCACATTCGCACAGCCGCGGGTTGTAATCACGTACTCCAACGGTTCAAAGGACGAACTCCCCCTGCTTGTGGTTGTTGATCCGAACAACACGCAGGTAACGGACCTGGTCAAGCCCGACATCGCGCAGGGCAAACCGAACCAGGACATCGAATCCCAGATCAAGACCAAGGCCATTATGAAGGGCCACAAGGCTGTGGTGCCGGCCAAGTACGAAGTCGATGAATCTTCTGTGCCGTCGGGCTGGACCGTCACGGTGAACAAGAACGGCAAGGTCACTGCGAAGGCTGACGACACCGTTCCGCTTGGCACCGTGATCTCCCCGAAGGTCAAGGCCACCTACCCGGACCAAACCACCGACGAGGTCGAGGTCCAGTTCCAGGTCATCAACGACATCAAGGTCCCCACTTACGGCACCGAAGTCAAGAAGCCCGGCGAAAAGGCCAGCCTGAAGCCAACCCTGCCCGAAAAGGGGCTGAGCGGTAAGGAAAGTGACGAAGCACCAAACCGCTACACGTTCGAAGACGGCAAGACCGAGTTCTCCAAGGATGGGTGGACCGTCACAATCGATGAGAGCACTGGGGAGCTGACCACAACAGTGCCGAAGGGCGCGCAGCCGGGTGATCAGCTCGATATCCCGGTTCTCGCCCACTATGAGTCCGGTGCTAAGCCGCAGAAGGCAACCGGCACGGTCTACGTCATCAAGGGTGACGACGTGCCGGTCTACTCCGTCGAGTCCACCGGTCCCGGCAAGTCCGTAGACCACCAGGTTGAGGACGCCCCGAAGGGTTCGAAGTTCTCGTTCGGCACGGACGGCGATCAGCCGATCCTCGAACAGGACGTTGACGGCTGGAAGTACAAGGTCGACCCGAACACGGGTGTTGTGACGGCAACACCGCCGCAGGACGCCAAGCCGGGTGACCAGAAGACAGTGTCGGTGACTGTCACAGCGCCGGACGGCTCGAAGCCGAAGGTGCCCGTCACCACCGTGGTCAACCTGACCAACAATTGGGAAGCCGAACCGTCATACCCCACGGAAACGGTGTACCCGGGCGAAACTGTGAAGCTGCCGGTGACCATTGACAAACCGGACAACGTCAAGGTTGCCAAAGAGAACCCGTTCACGGTGGGCGATGTCCCTGCCGGCTGGACCGTCACGGTTGACGACAAGGGTGAGATCACCGCGACTGCACCGAAGGACGCGAAGCCTGGAGACGAAGTCAAGATTCCAGTAACGGTGACCTACGAAGACGGGTTTAAGGACACCGCCGCCGCTGTGGTCAAGGTTGTCGACGTCCCGACCCGCGAAGTTCCGTTCAAGGTCGAATACAAGTACGACGACTCTCTCCCCGCCGGCGAGTACAAGGTAGAAACCGAAGGCAAGCCCGGCAGGGAAAAGCAGAACAAGGACGGCACGTGGGAGCGCACCGCAGAGCCGGTCAATGAGGTTGTTCGCGTCGGCACGAAGCCTGCCGAAAGCGCGAAGGACATCACCTGGACGGTTCCGATCCCGTTCCCGACTGAGGTCCGCGAAAACCCGAACCTGGCACCTGGCGAAACCAAGGTTGTCCAGGAGGGCAAGGACGGCGAAAAGACCTTCACCGCGAAATTCAACGCCAAGGGCGACAAAGCCGAAGTGGCTGAAGAGAAGACCACTAGGGAACCCGTCACTCGCATCGTTGAGTACGGTCCGCGCCTGGGCGCTGATGAGCTGGTCACCACTGTGAAGAAGCCGGTTCCGTTTGAGACCGAGATTGAATTCGACGACACGCTCGAAGCTGGCAAACAAGAGGTCAAGCAGGCGGGCGAACTCGGCGAAGACACCGTGACTTCGACACAGAAGTTCGCTGACGGCAAGCCGTCTGGTGACCCTGTTGTGGAAACCAAACGCACCAAGGAGCCGAAGAAGCAGATCATCCGCGTCGGCACCAAGACGACTGGCACTCACACCTCTGAGTACGAAGTCGATGTTCCGTTCGAAACTGAGATTCAGTTCGACAACACGATGGAAGCCGGAAAACAGGAAACTGTTCAGGAAGGCAAACTGGGCAAGGACAAGGTCATCACGACCCAGACCATCGAAAACTCGAAGGTCACGGACACGAAGACCGAAACCAAGCGTGTGACCGAGCCGGTCAACAAGATCGTCAAGGTCGGCACGAAGGGCAAGACCACCTCCAAGACCGTCGAATGGACTGAGAACACGCCGTTTGAGGTCGAGGTTCGCCTCAACCCCGAACTCAAGGCCGGGGAAACCAAGGTGATCCAGGAAGGCAAGCCCGGCGAGGTCAAGCACACTGTGACTGTGACTTCCGACAACGGTGAGATCTCTACTGAGGAAAGCACCGAGGAGCTGCGCAAGCCGACCACCCACATCATCGAAGTGGGCACGGCGCCGACCCTGACCGAGCTGACGGACAAACACACGGAGAAGATTCCGTTCGAGACCGTCATTGAGGAAGACCCGAACCTCGAAGCCGGCACGATTATCGAAGACCAGGCCGGTGCGTACGGCGAAAAGGAAATCACTAAGACCTGGAAGCTCAAGGACGGCAAGACCGTGGGCGAGCCGGAAACATCCGAAAAGGTCACGAAGGAGCCAACAGCTCGCAAGGTCCGCGTGGGAACCAAGTGCAACTGTGACGAACCCACTGAGCAGCCGAGCGAAACACCGACCGAGGAACCTTCTGACAAGCCGAGTGAGTCGCCAAGTGAGTCACCCAGTGACAAGCCCAGTGAGTCGCCGAGCGTGTCGACGAGCGAAACACCGACCGACGAACCGTCTGACAAGCCGAGTGAGTCAGCCAGCGAGACTCCAACTGAGGAACCTTCTGACGAACCGAGTGAATCGCCGAGCGAAGCCCCCAGTGAATCACCCACTGAGACGCCAAGCCACAAACCGAGTGAGTCAGCCAGCGAGTCACCGAGCGGCACGCCCAGCAACAAGCCGAGCGAGTCGCCAAGTGAGTCACCGGACGACTCCCCCAGTGACAAGTCCAGCGAGACCCCAGGTGAGTCAGGCAGCGAGTCACCGGACGACTCCCCCAGTGACAAGTCCAGCGAGACCCCAGGTGAGTCAGGCAGCGAGTCACCGAGTGACAAGCCGGACGAGTCCCCGAGCAGCCAAGCCGGTGAACCGGGCAAACCGGGCGACAAGCCCGGCCAGCCCGACGATCAGCCGAGTGAGGAAACGGCTGCTCCCGGCACCTCGGGTGAGGATGACAACAGGCCGGCTGAGCCGAGCGGTTCTGGCAGCTCGCCTCTGCCGCGCACCGGCGTGAGCATTGCGGCGACACTGGCTGCCGCCGCCGTGCTGATCGCCGGCGGTGTCGGACTGCTGTCAGTGCGCAGGCGCGGCTCGCGCCGCTGATGTCAGCGGTAAGTCAGCAGCAGTGCTGAGTCGCTGACTCCTGCTGAACGCGGCGGGGGCCCGGGGGGGACATCCCACGCCCCCGCCGCTGTTCCGTGCTCATTCGAATGCGAATGTGCCCTTGGAAAAGCGAACTGTAAAGCCGCACCCAGCTGTTACTCGCCCAACGTTAGAAAACTGGTGGCGCAGCTCAAAAGAGGATGAAAAAGCGGCTGCCCAACCCAAAATCGCCTTCCCAGCCAGACCTCCAAGCGTAACGTGAATCACGCCTGGAGGACTTCCAGGACGTCTAGATTATGGAGAGTGACATGCTCAAGAAAGGTCTAACACGCACCCTCACTCACGGAGCGCTGGCTGCGGCAATCGGCGCAGGAAGCCTCCTCGCCGCAGCAGGAGCCGCACAGGCAGCTGCACCAGCAGAAAACCCCGGCGGATCACCCGCACAGGCCCAAGCACAAGCCGCACCCGCCCAGGCTCAGAAACAGGGCATCAGCCGTCAAGAAATCATCAAGCGCGCTGAAGACCGCATGGCCAAGGCCCCCTACTACTCACAGGGCCAAGACTACTTTGACAACTACCGCAGGGACTGCTCCGGATTCGTCTCCTACGCATGGAACTCCGGTGGCCCCGGCGAAGCATCCTTCACCTTCGTTCCCAAGGGCGTTGCCCACAAAATCAAGTGGGAAGAAATCCAGCCCGGTGACGCTGTGACCGGCCCTGACCACATCGTTCTGGTCAAGAAAGTGAACCCGGACGGTTCGTTCGAACTGCTTGAACACGGCGGTGGACAGTCCGGCAAAGAAGCCCCCAACCCGCGCCACGCAACCAAACAGGACCTCATCAACCAGGGAGTCGGCGAACCGATCCGCTACAACGGAGTCGCCTAAAGCTCTTCAAGGACAGCACTGGGCCCGGCCGCTGTGGCCGGGCCCAGTCGTATAAGGACAGCGCTTTCCTCAGCTCAGACGGTCGCGAATAGCCGCACCGACCTCCTCGGTTGAACGCCGGGCGTCGCCGCGCTGGGCAAGATCAGCTTCAACAGCAGAGCGAATAGCCTCTGCAGCTTTGCCCAGGCCGTTGTTTTCAGCCAGAAGCGCCGCCGACAGAATTCCAGCGGTCGGGTCGGCAATGCCCTTGCCTGCAATGTCGGGCGCCGAACCGTGAATCGGCTCAAACAGCGACGGACCGGTGCCGGAAAGGTTCAGGTTTCCCGAAGCGGCAAGGCCAATGCCGCCGGTGACAGCGGCTGCCAGGTCGGAAAGAATATCGCCGAAAAGGTTGTCCGTGACGATGACGTCATAGCGTCCCGGGTCATTGACCATGTACATGGTGCTGGCGTCCGCATGCTCGTAGTTCACCGCGACGTCCGGGAACTCTGGTGCAACAGCCTCAATGACCCGTCCCCACAGGTGTCCCGCGTGGACGAGAACGTTGTTCTTGTGCACCCACGTCAGCTTCTTCGAACGCTTCTGCGCCAGTTCAAACGCGTAGCGCACCGTGCGCTCCACGCCGAACCACGTGTTGACCGAAACTTCATTGGACACCTCTTGGGGCGTACCCAGACGCAGGGACCCTCCCTGCCCCGTGTAGGAGCCCTCCGTGCCTTCGCGCACAACCACGAAGTCAATGTCACCGGGGTTTGCCAAGGGCGACGAGGTGCCGGGAAAGAACCGCGAGGGCCGCAGGTTGACCGCGTGATCCAGCCCGAAGCGCATTTTGATGATGATGCCCCGCTCGAGCACACCCGATGGCACCGAGGGGTCACCGCAGGCGCCGAAGTAGATCGCGTCGAAGCCGCGCAGCTCGTCCAGTTCTTCATCGGTGAGCGTCTCACCGGTCTTGTGCCAGCGGTCAGCGGAGGCTTCGAACTGCTTGGTCGTAATGCTGACGTCTTCGCCCGTGACTTCAACAGCGCGGCCTAGGACATCGAGTCCGACGGGAACAATCTCTTTGCCGATGCCGTCACCCGGCATAACTGCGATCTTCAAATCCATGGGGCCAACAGTACGCCCTGATCTCGACATTCGGCCGCCTGTCTTGAAGTCCGGACATACTGCGCGAAGCCTCCCCTTGGCCCGCGCATGTTCATAGACTGGTGGCATGTCCGATCAGCTGCGCAACAAGCGCGCCCTCGCACTGCCCGCCCGACTGTCACGCTCCTGGCTCTTCGTCAATGCGGCCAAGCCCGAACTGTTCGCATCCGGTCAGACGAGCGACGCGGACTCCATCATCTTCGATCTTGAAGCCGCAGTGCCCGAAGACCAGAAGAACGCTGCGCGAGACAATGTCGTCAGCGCCCTGGAGGGCGGGATGGTCGGCTGGGTGCGCGTCAACAATACATGGACTCACCACTGGGAAGAGGACCTTGACGCTCTGGCTGGGCTGTCGGGTCTGCGCGGCGTTATGCTGCCGAACACGGAAGAGCCCGAAGAGGTCACACTGACATCGATTCGGGCCGGTGTGGGCATGCCGATTCTTGCGCTCATTGAAACAGCGCTCGGTGTGGAGAACGCAACCCGCATCGCATCGGCGGCAGGCACCTTCCGTTTGGCGTTCGGAGTCAATGACTTCCGCAAAGACACCGGCATCGGTGACGACCCGGTCGCTTTGGCCTACGCACGATCCCGCCTGGTGGTAGCTTCACGCGTCGGCGGTCTGGCCGGTGCGATCGACGGGCCGTCCTCACCCGGTGCAGGGCAGTCCACGGTCAGCGCCGACTGTACGTGGACCATGAAAATGGGCATGACCGGCAAGCTGGTGCTCAGCGAATCCCAAGTTCCCTACGTCAATAACGGCCTCGCACCGTCCGAAGAAGACCGCGCGTGGGCCCGAGAAATGCTGGAGGGGGCCGAACACGCCGATGGGATCACCGACGGTTCGTACCTCCCCCGCATCGCCCGCGCTGAGAAGATCGCGGACCTTGCCGATTCTTACGGCCTGTGGAAGCGCTGAGTCACTCCGCCAAGGTGACCGTGGCGAAATCCGAAGCGTCCACGGCCCCTGCCACCGCCTCGGCGATTTCATCGCTGACAGGCGAATCGACGTCGATCACCGCAAGCGCCTGTGAGCCGGCGTCGGTGCGCGCCACCTGCATGCCGGCAATATTGATGTTCGAACGGCCCAGCGCCTGGCCCAGCTGGCCGATGACGCCCGGACGGTCTTCGTACTTGAAGATCACGAGGTTGTCGGACAGCTGAATCTCGATGTCGAAGCCTGCGACTTCCGTGAGCTTCTGCATGAGCTTCGGACCCGTCACGGTGCCCGAAACGCTCATCTGCTTGCCCGAAGCGGTGGTCGCAACAATCGACGTGATGTTGCGGTAGCGTTCACAGTCCGTGTCAGCAACGAGCTCAGTGGTCACACCGCGCTCTTCGGCCAGGACAGGTGCGTTGACGTAGGTGACAGGTGTGGACACGATGTCAGTGAAAACACCCTTCAGCGCTGAGAGCTTGAGCACGGAAACATCGAGTTCGCCGATCTCACCGTGCACTTCGATCCGCAGGTGTGCCAACGGCTCATCGACAAGTGCCGTGAGCGTACGCCCCAGGCGCTCCGCCAGGATGATTCCGGGCCGGACATCCTCATGGATTGCACCGCCGGCAACATTGACCGCGTCCGGTACGAGTTCGCCTGCCATGGCGCGGCGCACCGACCGAGCGACTGAAATGCCGGCCTTTTCCTGCGCCTCGGCGGTTGATGCACCCAGGTGCGGGGTCGCGTTGACTTCAGGAAGCTCAAGCAGCGGGTTGTCAACAGGGGGCTCTTGCGTCCACACGTCAATGCCTGCGGCAGCCACCTTGCCGGTGCGGACAGCATCCGCGAGGGCCTCTTCGTCGATGATTCCGCCGCGGGCGACATTGACCACTCGCACACCGGGCTTCGTTTTGGTGAAGGCCTCCGCACCGATCATGCCGGTGGTCTCCTTCGTCTTGGGCATGTGCACCGTGATGAAGTCCGAACGCTCCAGTAGCTCGTCAAGGCTGACAACCTCAACGCCCATCTGCCCTGCGCGAGCCTGCGTAATGTAGGGGTCGTAGCCGATGAGCTTCATACCGAAGGCTCGCGCACGCTCAGCAACAAGTCCGCCGATGCGGCCAAGGCCCACAATGCCGAGGGTCTTCTCGAACAGTTCGGCGCCCGTCAAAGCGCTGCGCTTCCATTCGCCGGCTTTCAGCGAACGGTTGCCCTCACCGTAATTGCGCGCCGCACCCAGAATGTGCGCCATCGTCAGTTCTGCCGCCGAGGTGATGTTCGACGTCGGCGCGTTGACCACCATAACGCCGGCCTTCGTCGCCGCCGGAATGTCAACATTGTCAAGGCCCACGCCGGCGCGCGCGATGACCCGCAAGTCAGTTGCTGCTGCGATTGCCTCTTCATCCATCTGCGTAGCCGAGCGAATCAGCACAGCCGAAACGCCGGGCAGAGCACTCAGCAGATCGGCACGATCAGCTCCGTCGCAATAGCGAACCTCGAATTCCGAGCCGAGCTCGCCCACGGTCGCATCCGACAGCTTCTCGGCAATAAGGACGACAGGTTTGGTCACGTTTCCCCCTACAGTGTGTGCTTGACAACATCTTAGGGATCGCTGTGGGAGGTATGCGTCCCGCCCTCGCCACGGGCACCGCAACCGGGCCCACCACCCCCGAACAGCACGCGAGGCGCCGTGGTGAGCGGCGCCTCGTCAGTGTGCTTGTGGGATCAGAATTCGTACGGGGTGTACGGGGCCCGGGCCATTGCGAACATCAGCCGGGCCCGCACAGCCGCACCCGGTGTGCACTCGGTGATGCGGCCGGCGCGAGTCAGCAGCGACGGGTCAGCACCGCCCAGGTAGATGGAGCCAAGCTCAGCGACATCGAGTTCGAGGTCTGGCTGGGCATCCGGGGTCTGCTCGACGGTGGCGTCGGCACCATCGGAGTCAATGCGCCACGTGCCCTCCGCATAGCCCAAGGAGTCCGTGACCTTGAGCGTAAGGCTTCCCGGCACCAGCCACTGGCGGGCTTCAAGAGCCTTCTTGACGTCGAGAATGCGCAGCCACAGAAGGTCCCAGTGAGACTTCTGCTGCACGCGGCGGGGATTCTCCAGCAGCCACGGCAAAGGCGAGGGCTGGGCCCCGTCATATTTGACTCGCTCCACCAAGTCGATGGAGCCGAGGAACGACCACAGGCCGGAGTATGCCTCGTCCGACACCGCGATCAGGTCAAGAACCTGCACCGCGGGGGTGGGCTTGTCCCAGCCGGTGAACTTGTAGGTCGCGTAGCCGTCCGGCTCACCGGATTCGTCATAGTGCAGCGCTGCACGGACAGCGGGGTCGGGACCACCGGACTCGAAATCGTACTTGCCCGCGGCGACATCCCACCAGCGCTGCTGGCGGCCGCCCGCGCCCGGGGTTGTGCGCATAAAACGCTCGTAGATGACCGGCGCGAGGTCCTTCAGCACAGCCGGTTCGCACATCTCAACGCGAGAATCAGCTTCGGCAGCCAGCCGGAAGCCCGGGTTGGTGTCAACTTCGAACGAACCCATCCAGGACGCCGTGCCGAAACCATAGCGACGATAGATGCCGCCCTCCGTGGCCGTCAGGGCAGCAAACGGGTAGCCGGCTTCCGCAGCAGTCTTGAGGTTGTCCGTCATCATGGTGCGCAGCAGACCACGGCGGCGGTGCGTAGGGCGCACTGTCACCCACGTAATCAGATGGGCATCCTGCAGGCGGTTTTCGCCGACGTTGATCGGGGCTTCGAAATGGACGAATGTAGCCACCGGAACATCGGTGCTGAGCGCGTGCTTCTGGGTTTCAGGGGCGTAGACGCCGGTGAAGACACGACCGTCGGCCTTGCTGCGCTCATAGCGCTGAAGCATCTTTTCGTCATCTTCGCGCTTATCGTGAAAACCCGCATTGACGGCTGCAAAGAAAGCGGCAGTACGCGCATCCACCTTCTGCTTGCCGGTTTCGGGGTCAGTCTCGACACCTGGACGGAATGTTTCAAAACGATAGTTCAGCACTCAGCCCAATTTACAGGACGCAGTTTAAGGCCGGTAGGGGTTCTGGGGCGCATTCCCGGAGCCCCTGGCGTTTGCGCCGGGCTGCGGTTCGGCCTGCAGACGGCCAGCCGACACCTAGCCCCGCAGCCGGGCGGTGCCTCGTCCGTATTCCTACTTCCACCCGGTGCGCACAACCCCACCGTGCCTCAACAGGTCGCCCGGCACTGGCACCGCACCGCATGAATGCAGTTGGTGGTTCTTCACCCGGGGTATTGCCGGTTATTACAGCTAGAACGCCCCAAAAATGTAATCCGTCACAAACTTCATTCTTAACGCTCCCTGTGGAATAGCGGGGAGGTACAACCGGTTATCCGGTTGGCTTTGCGCCTACCCACAGCCTTTACCCATACAGAGGAACCGAATGGAACGTGTTGCGACGCGCATCAAATGGCCGCGCCTGTTGAGCAGTTCAACTGCTCGCACAGGATTCGTCATTGTTGTGTTCTTTCTGTGCATGGTTCCTGCTGCTCCAATCCTGACGGCGCTGACTGGCAACGACCCTCACTCGTTCAACACCGACCTGCTGCGCCCGGATGCTGTTCCGGCAGGCGCGTTCGGCGGCATGAGTCTCCAGCACCCGCTCGGCGTTGAGCCGAAGACCGGACGTGACTTGCTCGCGATCGTGACCTGGGGTTCGCACGTGTCTCTCTTCATTGGGCTCGCGTCAACCGCAGTGTCAGTGCTGATCGGAGTGGTGATTGGCGTGGCTGCGGGTTTCTTCGGAGGCGTGTGGGACAGGCTGCTGAGCCGCATCACCGACATCGTGTTCGGCTTCCCGTTCCTGATCTTCGCCATCGCACTGGCGGCCGTCATCCCACCTGAGGTCAATCGGTCGTTAGTCTTGGTGGCGGTCATCGGCCTCTTTGGCTGGCCTTCTATCGCCCGAGTGGTGCGCGCAGAAACACTGAGCCTGCGCAGCCGCGGCTTTGTTCGCGCAAGCATTGCTCAGGGCGCAAGCGGCTTCCGCACCATCACACGCGAAATCCTGCCTAATCTCCTGGCGACGATCCTGGTTTTCACCACTCTTTCCATTCCCGGCAAGATCGGTGCCGAGGCCACACTGAGCTTTTTGGGCGTAGGCGTTGACCCCTCCACGCCATCGTGGGGCCGCACCATTTCAGACGCCATCGACTGGGTCCAAGTCGACCCCGCGTACCTCCTGTTCCCGGGACTCGCGATCTTCCTCATCACGTTGGGGTTCACTCTCTTAGGCGACGGTCTGCGCGACGCAGTGGCAGGTGAAAAAGCATGAAATGGTGGCCCATTACTCGTTTCCTCTTGTCACGACTGGCCGGTTCCCTGGTGGTGCTTCTGGTCATCGCAGTGGCAAGTTTCGCAATCTTCTACATGCTTCCGAACGACCCAGCTCAGCTCAGCTGCGGCAAACCGTGCACACCGGACCGGCTCGCTGAGGTTCGCGCGTACATGGGCGTTGACAAACCGTGGCTGGTCCAGCTGGGCGCGTTCTTGTGGGGCATCGTGGCCGGTCGCACGTTTGGCTCCGGTCAAGCCGCCATCGAATGTGCCGCCCCCTGCTTTGGGTACTCCTTCCGCCTGCGTGCCGAGGTCAGCGACCTCCTGGTGGACCGCATCCCGGTGACCCTGTCGATTGCAATCGGCGCCCTGGTGCTGTGGACGATCGTGGGTGTTGCCATGGGCACGTGGGCGGCCCTTCGCCGCGGCAGTTTCACCGACCGTGCCCTCACAGGTTTGTCTGTGGTTGGAGTCTCGGCCCCCACCTATTTGGTAGGTCTGCTGTTTATTCTGCTGTTCGGGTTCACCCTCAACGTGCTCCCGATCGGCGGGTACGTTGCATTTAGTGATAGCCCGTTCCAGTGGGCGTTCCACCTGATTCTGCCGTGGGTCACGCTTGCGATCGTCAACGCCGCGATCTACGTCCGGTTCACCCGTGGTTCGATGCTCGACATTATGAGCCAGGACTTCATTCGCACCTCCCGCGCAATCGGCCTCACTGAGGGCCAGGTTGTAGGCCGGCACGGTCTGCGCAACCTCGTTGTTCCCATCGCGACTCTTGTGGCGCTGGACTTCGGTTCGCTTCTAGGCGGCGCAGTTGTGACTGAAAAGGTCTTTTCAATCCAAGGTGTCGGCTCACTTCTTTTGGACGCTGTGAACAACTTGGATGTGCAGCTGGTGGTGGGCGTGACCCTGTTCGCTGCACTGGCAGTGGTTCTTGCGAACTTCTTGGTCGACATCGTCTACGGGATTCTCGACCCCAGGATCGGAGCTGCCACGTCATGATGATTGTGTGGCACTTAACCAGGAGCCCGCGCCTCGCGTTTGTGTTTCCGCCCGGATTGCGATGTTGAGAGCACGCGAACTGACGCACTCACTCGCCGCGCACACGCGGCGTCCTCAACAGCTTTCTTGGAACAAAGGAAACAATGAAACCCTTCAAAACTCTGTCTGCCATTTTTCTGGCGACCACCATGGCAGTCACCGGCTGCAACGCAAACAACTTTGACGAAGAGCAAGCCGGGCTGGGCGAAACCGCCAAGGGCGGAGACTTGACGATCCTCACCTCGGGCACAGAAATGGACATGGACCCAGGCAAGAGCCAGGGCCTTGCCATTACGTCCCTGGGTCTTGTGGCACGGCGTTTGACCACGTGGGATATCCAACCGGACGCCGCCCCCGAGGTCGTTCCCGACTTGGCCACGGACACCGGGACTCCCAGCGAGGACGGTAAGACGTGGACGTTCACTCTCAAAGACGGTGTGACGTTCGAGGATGGAACCCCGATTACGTCAAAGGACATCAAGTACGGCATCGAACGGTCCTTCTCGAAGGAGCTTTCCGGCGGTCTGAGCTACCACAAGACACTTCTGAAAGGGGCGGAGAAGTATTCCGGCCCGTTCGATGGCAAGGAGCTCGACTCGATCGAAACACCGGATGACAAGACGATCGTGTTCCACCTCAACGAAGCGTTCGGTGACTGGCCGTGGATCGCGTCGATGCCCGCCTTCACCCCCGTGCCCAAGGACAAAGACAAGCCGGCGGAATACGGGAACGCGCCTGTCGCCTCGGGACCATACCGGGTTGAATCAAACACCCCGGGCACCTCGATGGTTCTCAAACGCAACGACAACTGGAACCAGGACACCGACGAGGTACGCACAGCCGGCCCGGACACCATTACGTTCAAGATGAGCCAAGACCCGACGGTGGCAGCTCAGTCGCTGATCAGCGACTCGAATGAAGCGCAGACCTCATTCGGCGCGGACTTCATTCCTGCCGCTCAGCTGGCGCAGGCGCAGAAGAACCCGTCCGCGAAGTCCCGTTTGGTGACCAGCGGTGATGGTGCGCTGAAGTACCTTGCGATCAACACCGAGCGCATTTCAGACGTGGATGTTCGCAAGGCGCTGAACTACGCGATCGACAAGAACGCTGTTCGCATTGCTTCCGGTGGTGAGATCTCCGGCAGCTTCGCCTCCACGCTCATTTCACCCGGAATCCCCGGACGCCAGGATTACAACCTGTACGAAGCACCGGACTCTGGGGACTCTGAAAAAGCCAAGCAGCTGCTCGAAGGCAAGGACGTGGGCACGCTGACGCTGCTCACCTGCAACGACCCGATCTCGTCAGCCCAGGCTCAAGCGATTTCGCAAAGCCTCAGCAAAGCAGGAGTGAAGGTGCGGATCAAGGCTGAGGACACCAACTCGTTCTCTGCGGACGCGACGCAGGGCGAGGGTGATTACGACCTGGCGTTGTCGTCGTGGCAGCCGGACTTCCCATCAGCGAATGCCAACATTGAGCCGCTGTTCGCGTCGTCGCAGATCGGCAACGGAAACTACAACATTTCGCGGTATTCCAACCCCAAGGTCGACGACATGATCAGCAAGGCAACGCACACGATCGACGATGAAGAGGCGCAGAAGCTGTGGGCTGAAGTCGACAAGACGATCATGGAAGACGCGCCTGTTGTTCCGCTGATGTACACCAAGAACTCGTTCATGCACGGTTCTAAGGTTGAGAACTTCATCATCGGCTCGTTCCCTGCTTATCCCAACTACCTCAAGGTGTCGCTGTCTCAGTGAATGCTCTAGAGATTCGGAATGTGTCGGTGTCGTTTGACGGCGCCGAGGTCACCCACGACGTGAGTTTTGATGTGCCGACTTCGTCGGTGGTTGCGCTTGTGGGTGAGTCCGGTTCCGGTAAGTCCGTCACGGCGCTTTCGCTGTTGGGTCTCACCGGGGCTTCGGTTACCGGTGAGGCCCACCTGGCCGACGGCACGGAGCTTATTTCCGCTTCGCCTCAGCTGCTGCGTTCCGTCCGCGGGAAGCGCATCGGCATGATCTTCCAGGAGTCCATGGGGGCTTTCGACCCGATGTACACGATCGGGTATCACGTGCGTGAAGCCATGCGAGCGCACGGAACGGAAGCATCCGTTGCCGAGGTGTTGAAAAAGGCTGGTCTGAAAGATCCCGAGAGGATCGCGGGGTCGTACCCGCATCAGCTGTCGGGTGGGCAGCTGCAGCGTGCGATGATCGCGCTGGCAACTGTGCATTCGCCTGAAGTCCTCATAGCCGATGAGCCGACCACGGCATTGGACGTCACGGTTCAGGCGGGGATTCTGGATCTGCTGCGCAACATCGCGCAGGAACGCGCGGTCCTGCTGATCACGCACGATATGGGGGTTGTTGCCGATGTTGCGACCCATGTTGTGGTGATGAAGGACGGGCGCGTGGTTGAGACTGCGGGTGTTCGTGACCTGTTTGAAAACCCGCAGCACCCGTACACGCGCACACTGTTGGAATCAGTGCCCCGGATTGCAGACCGTGCCGTGGACGAACAGGGCGCGGGCGAGGCTGTTGCGGCTCAGGTGGAGCACGCTCGGGTGGAGCACGGGTCTACGGTTGCGCTCGATGACGTTTCACTGACGATTCCAGCCCACACGATCGTGGGGTTGGTTGGTGAGTCGGGCTCCGGTAAATCGACGATCGCCAACGTGCTCACGGGGGCGCAGAAAGTTGCCAGTGGGACCGCCGAGGTCGCAGGGACTGCCGTTGTTCCGGGGATTTCCCGACAGCAGCGGAAGCTGCGGTCACGGGTCGGAGTAGTGTTCCAGGACCCGGCTGGTTCTCTGAATCCGCGGCGCACGATCGGGGCTCAGATTGCTCAGCCCTTTGAGCTGCACACGCGGCTGTCGCGCCGTGATATCGCCCGCAAAGTGGATGAGCTGCTGGACGACGTTCAACTGCCCGCGGAGTTTGCGCGCCGTTTTCCGCGAGAGCTTTCCGGCGGGCAGAAGCAGCGTGTGGCGATCGCCCGAGCCCTGGCGCTGGATCCCGACCTTCTCATCGCAGATGAACCCACCTCGGCTTTGGATGTTTCCGTGCAAACCGGGATCCTGGAACTCCTTGCCGAACTGCACGAGAAGCACCAGTTCGCTTCCCTGTTCATCAGCCACGACCTGGCGGTGATCAGTCAGGTGGCGTCGCGCGTGGTTGTTCTGCGCGATGGCCATGTAGTGGAAGAAGGTGAAACAGGACGGGTTTTGGGCTCGCCAGATTCGGACTATACGCGGGCGCTCATTGAAGCAGCGCCCGTGCCCGACCCTGTTGAACAAGAATTGCGCCGAAAAAAGTCGCGTGGAAATCTATAGAGCATGACTACTTCGCATGGCGTAACCCCACCGAATATTCCTCATCCCCACAACGGACCGTTTGAAACGTCTGCGCCAGAGCAGCGGAACGAACCGTTCGAAAACCACTACCGCACCGCGCATAACCGCTGGTGGATGGGGCTCGTGGGAATGATTGCGACTATAGTCGTTTTCTTTGCTGTGTCGATTGTGGGTGGCATCATCGCTGTGGCGATCGACATCGCCACTGGTGCGACTTCACAAGAAGACGCCATGGCCGGAAAGATCAACAACACTCCGCTGTTGCTGCTCACGGTGAACCTTTCGCTCATTGTGGGTGGACTTGCGGCTTTGCTTGCGCACCGGATTCTGCACAAGCAGCCGTGGTCGCGCATGTTCTCGGTGTTGCCGCACATGCGTTGGAAGTGGTGGGGATTGAGCCTGGCGTGTACGGTGCCGTTGTTCGTTCTGTACATCGGAGCCGGGTTTCTCTTTGATAACAGCGCAATTATGGGGTCTGGCGACTCGTCGCTCACATTTGACGGTACGGCGCTGGCGTATCTGCTCATCATTGTGCTGACCACGCCGTTTCAGGCAGCGGCTGAAGAGATCATGTTCCGCAGCTACGTTCCGCGCGTCTTTGGTTCGTGGATCCCGCAGGCGGGCGGCATCATTGGTGTCATTGTTGCCACGATCCTGTTCACGCTTGCGCACGGGGCGTCCGATCCATGGTTGTGGGCGTACTACGCGGTGTTTGGCCTCGCCTTGGCTGCGCTCACCCACTTCTCTGGTGGTATTGAGGCTCCCATCGTTATCCACGCGGTGAACAACGTGACCATGTTCGTCATTGCGCTGTTCTCGGGAAGCATGTCCAGCGCATTCGACCGAGGTGTAGGCTCCGGTGGCGCGTTCATGATGTTCCCCATGGTGGCTGTCATTGTCATTGCTGGCGTTTTGACGCTTGTTGCGCGTTGGAAGAAGGTCGAGACGGCGGCCCCCGTTCACGTTCGTCCGGTTATGCGGGCCCAGGTTCCTTATAGCCTGCAGGGGCAGGGCGGCGCCCAGGATGATCAGGTTCAGCCTGGCCAGCAGAGGCAGGTTCCTCCAGCTCAGCCTGGCCAGGTTCCTCCGGGCCACCCGCACTCATAACACGCATTTACCCAACACCTCTAGCTAAAAACCGTCTTGCCTGATCAGCAGAATCTGGCAAGAACGACGGCTTTCAACGTGTCACAACAGCACCAACCGGTGCGCGCAACCTCACCGAAATCAACAGATAGGCATATGAACACTCCATGACATGGGATTCGACGTTTAACGTGGCCTGATCACACTAACCCCGACTCGGCCGGCAGCTTGCGCAGATCAACAGGCGCGCTGCGTCAGACCAGTCAGCTCAAGAAAGCAGCCAGCCAAAGCGGAAAGTCGGGCCAGAAGAGCAGTCGGAACAGTCCGACTGCGACAGTCGAAAGGAATCCAATGAAGGTGCGAGCATCGCTTCGTTCTCTGAAGAACCAGCCGGGCGCGCAGGTGGTCAAGCGCAAAGGCAAGATCTACGTGATCAACAAGCAGAACCCGAGGATGAAGGGCCGCCAGAAGTAACTCTGCCGTCTAGTCGGAAGAACGAGGCGATCCGTGCGTTTTTGCCTCAGTATTCCGCCTAATCAGCAGAGTTCGGCTAACGGTCGTTCTACCCACCTCCCCGTTAGACACACAAAACAGCCGAGGTGGAACTCCTCCGCGGAGATCCACCTCGGCTGTTGTTGGCGGAAGGTCAGCTGACGATCAGCGAGCGGCAGTGCCCTCGGTGTAGTCGTCTTCGGTGTACTTGAGCCATGCGAACATCTTGCGCAGTTCGCGGCCGGTGGCTTCGATCGGGTGCTGTTCTTCCTTGGCGCGCAGTTCGCTGAATTCCTTCGCACCGTTCTTCTGGTCGTCCATGAAGCGCTTGGCGAAGGTGCCGTCCTGAATGTCGGCGAGCACTGCCTTCATGTCTTCCTTCACCTGCGGGGTGATGACGCGCGGACCGGACACGTAGTCGCCGTATTCGGCGGTGTCGGAGCAGGACCAGCGCTGCTTGGCGATGCCGCCTTCGACCATGAGGTCGACAATGAGCTTGAGTTCGTGCAGCACCTCGAAGTAGGCGATTTCCGGCTGGTAGCCGGCTTCGGTCAGAACTTCGAAGCCTGCCTGCACGAGGTGGGACACACCGCCGCAGAGAACTGCCTGTTCGCCGAACAGGTCGGTTTCGGTTTCTTCCGTGAACGTGGTCTTGATGCCGCCTGCGCGCAGACCGCCGATGGCCTTCGCGTAGGACAGGACGGTGTCCCAGGCCTTGCCGGATGCGTCGACTTCAACAGCGACGAGCACCGGAACACCGCGGCCGTCAACGTATTCGCGGCGCACAACGTGGCCAGGGCCCTTCGGGGCGACCATGATGACGTCAACACCCTGTGGAGCTTCGATGTAGTCGAAGCGGATGTTGAAGCCGTGCGAGAACACGAGAGTCTTGCCCTCGGTGAGTTTGTCAGCGATTTCAGCGCTGTAGATGTCGGCCTGCACCTGGTCGGGTGCGAGGATCACGATGACATCTGCCCATTCGGAGACTTCGGCGGGAGTGCCGACCTTGAGACCTTCAGCTTCGGCTTTGTCGCGGCTCTTGGAGCCTTCTTTCAGACCGATGCGCACGTCGACGCCGGAGTCGCGCAGGCTCAGCGCGTGTGCGTGTCCCTGCGAACCGAAGCCGATGACGGCGACTTTCTTGCCCTGGATGACGCCGAGGTCGGCGTTGTCATCGTAGTAGCGCTCTGCTGCCATGGGATTCTTTTCCTTCCTTTGAGACCGCTCGCCCAGTCGGCGCGTCTCAGATGTTGGGTGTTATTTCGAGATTATAGGAGCGTGCAGTCTCACCGCGAATTGAGCGTGCACACTGTGAGATAAGGGCCGAGGTGCCAGCCCCGGTGCTGCTGGGGAACTCACGCTGCCGAGGGCTCGGGTCAACAGATCACGCCCACGTGGACCGATCGGAGATCGACCGGGAACCGCGGCTGATGGCCAGCAGCCCCGACTGGACGATTTCGCGGATGCCGAACGGCTCGAGCACTGCACGCAGTGCGGCCAGCTTGGATTCTTCGCCAGTGGCCTCAACACACACTGCATCCGGGGCGACATCGATGATGCGCACCCGAAACAGTTCGCAGGCGTCGGCAATCTGCCCTCGGGTGACAGAATCGGCCGCCACTTTGAAGATCACGTGGCCGCGCTCCACGGAGTTCGCCGGTTCGAGTTCAACGACTTTGATGACGTTGACAAGTTTGTTCAGCTGCTTGGTGACCTGCTCCAGCGGCACGTCTTGAACATCGACGACCATTGTCAGACGCGAAATCTCTTCAACTTCGGTGGTGCCCACCGCGAGCGAATCGATGTTGAACCCGCGACGTGCGATAAGGCCGGTCAGGCGGGTGAGCGCGCCGGGCTTGTTCTCCAGCAGGACTGACAGAGTATGACGGCTCACAGCTCTTCCTCTTCCTCTTCGAATTCGGGACGCAGGTTCTGCGCGTACTCAATCTGGTCGTTGCTGACACCGGCGGGCACCATAGGCCACACCATCGCCTCAGCCGGGACCGTGAAGTCGATGACCACAGGACGGTCATTGATTTCCAGTGCCTTGGCAATTGCGGCATCGGCGTCTTCATTGCGCTCAACCCGCAGCCCCGCACAGCCGTAGGCTTCGGCGAGTTTCACGAAGTCCGGCACCCTCCTAGAACCGTGACCGGTGTCGAGGTTGGAGTGCGAATAACGGCCGTCGTAGAACAGGGTCTGCCACTGGCGAACCATGCCGAGTGACGAGTTGTTGATAATCGCCACCTTGATCGGAATGTTCGAGATGACGCACGTGGCCAGTTCCTGGTTTGTCATCTGGAAACAGCCGTCGCCGTCGATCGCCCACACGGTGCGGTCGGGTTCGCCGACCTTTGCACCCATGGCGGCCGGAACGGAGTAGCCCATGGTGCCGAGCCCTCCGGAGTTGAGCCACGAATTGGGACGTTCGTAGTTCACGAACTGGCTCGCCCACATCTGGTGCTGTCCAACACCTGCGGCGAAAACCCCTTCGGGGCCGGTCAGCGCGGAGATGCGCTTAATGACGTACTGCGGGTCACACAGTCCGACATCGTTGGCTTCGTAGCCCAGCGGGTACGTTTCCTTCCAGCCGTTGAGCTTCGCCCACCAAGCGGGGCGTTCATTTTCGAGTGCTGACGAATGGGATTCGCGCAGCTCGCTCAGCAGTGCGCCAAGCACTTCGCGAGCATCGCCGACGATCGGCACATCGACCGCACGGTTCTTGCCGATTTCAGCCGGGTCGATGTCGGCGTGGATGACTTTCGCGTACGGGGCAAACGACGCGAGGTCGCCCGTGACTCGGTCGTCGAAGCGCGCGCCTACCGCGATGAGCAGGTCAGCCTTTTGGAACGCGGCAACAGCAGACACGTTGCCGTGCATGCCGGGCATGCCCACGTGCTGCGGGTGGGAGTCCGGGAACGCGCCGCGGGCCATAAGCGTTGTGGCCACCGGAATCTTGGTCGCTTCGGCCAGGCGCAGCAGCTCCGCCGAGGCGCGGGAGCGGATGACACCCCCGCCGATGTAGAACACCGGCTTTTTGGACTGTGCGATGAGCTGCGCGGCTTCCCGAATCTGCTTGCTGTGCGGTTTGGTGACGGGCCGGTAGCCGGGGAGGCTGGGAGCTTCGGGCCAGATGAAGGGTGCCTGGGCTTGCTGGGCGTCCTTTGTCACGTCTACGAGAACGGGTCCGGGCCGACCGGTCGAGGCGATGTGGAACGCCGACATGATTGCCTGCGGGATGTCTTCGACCCGAGTCACCAGGAATGAGTGCTTGGTGATGGGCATTGTCATGCCCACAATGTCCGCTTCCTGGAATGCGTCGGTGCCGAGCATCTTGGAGGACTGCTGGCCGGTGATGGCCACGAGCGGCACGGAGTCCATGTGGGCGTCGGCGATCGGGGTGACGAGGTTCGTGGCACCGGGGCCGGAGGTGGCCATGCACACGCCGACTTTTCCTGTGGCGGCCGCGTAGCCGGTTGCCGCGTGACCGGCTCC
Source organism: Brevibacterium sp. Marseille-P9724 (assembly GCF_902500275.1). NCBI lineage: Bacteria > Bacillati > Actinomycetota > Actinomycetes > Micrococcales > Brevibacteriaceae > Brevibacterium > Brevibacterium sp. Marseille-P9724. The sequence continues at coordinate 60,956 of NZ_LR722991.1, forward strand.
CTGTTCGTGACGGACGAGGATGTGGTTGATGGATTCTGCGTCCATCAGCGGGTCATAGGTCGGGAGGATAGTTCCGCCCGGCAGTCCGAATACGGTGTCGACGCCCAACAGCTCTAGGCTGCGGATAATGGCCTGCGCGCCCGTCAGGACCTCGGGGGCCGTCCGCCCTCTTTTGGCTGGCTGTTGAGCCTGGCGCGATGGCGATGGCGCCGGCACGGGCTTTGATGCCACGGTGAACTCCTCTGCTGTGTACCTGTGTGTCGCCTTCGTCCTGGCGATCACCCATAAAAAAAGCCCCTGCCAGATTCTGGAGGGGCGCGCGGTGATCGTCCAAGCGAACGCTGGGAGGGATTACCTCGCGCGCCTGCTAATAAGGACAATAACGTCGGTGAACATGGAATCTAGTGAACTAGGCCACGTCAGCAATGTCAATTCGCGGAAACCGTTTGTCCATTTTCTGAGACACGAGGCGGGGGTCCGGTATCCGCGTCGACGTCCGCCAAGGGAGCGTGCCCACGTTCGCGCATGAGCAGCAGCGCGGGAATCCCAGCGGCCAGCACAACGGCTGTGGCGTAGCCTGGCGGGGCAAGGTTCCAGCCGGTGGCCTGGACCAGGCTGGCGGCAATGATCGGCGACAGACCCCCAAAGGCCACGGTTGCCGTATTGAACCCGATCGCCATGCCGGAAAAGCGGCCGATGGCGGTGAACTGTTCAGGGATGGCAGCAGCGGCAACAGCTGACCACCCGGCAGCGGGCACTGCAAGAAACGCCGCGGCAGTCGCTGCGGTTGTCGGGTTGACGTGGGACAGCAGCGCGTATGCGGGAATTGTTGTGAGCACTAGAACCGCGCTGAGAGCCGCAAACATGGTCCGCCTGCCGAACCTGTCTGAGGCCAGCCCGATCAAGGGTGTGACGATGATGGCCGCCACTCCTGCAATTGTGCCGAACGCCAGCGAACCGGCGCCGTCCATTGCAACAACGGTTTCGAGGAACGTGGGCACGTAGGTGATGTTGAGAAAGTACGACACGGATCCAACCGACGACACCAGAAACGCCACGACAACGGCCTTGGGGTGACGGCGCAGAACGTCGAGCAGCGGTGAGCCCGCGTTCGCTCCGCTGTCCTGCGTTTTCTTAAAGGTATCGGTTTCCTCCAGGTGTTTGCGCAGCGGAATCATCACTGCTGCCAGCAGCCCGCCGATGATGAACAGCACCCGCCACCCCCAAGAGTCCATCTGGTCTGGGGTCAGCAGATTGGCCAGAAGAGCACCGGAGCCCACTGCCAGAAGCGCACCGACCTCAGAGTTCGCGGCCGCCCAGCTGGCAGCCAGACCACGGCGTCCTTTTTTGGCTGTTTCCATGAGGAAGACCATGATGCCGGTATATTCGGCACCGACGGAAAAGCCCGCCAGACAGCGCAGGGAAATCATGATGATTCCACCCCATATGCCGATCTGTTCATAGCCGGGCGTTATGGCGATTCCGAACATGGCCACCGCCATGAGCACTGCCGAAACCACGAGGGCTGCACGCCGACCGACTTTGTCACCGAGGTGCCCGAAGACCATGGCGCCCAGTGGGCGGAAGAAGAAACCAGCCGCGCCCACGCCAAGGGTGAGCAGCAGCGAGTTCTCCTGCCCGGGAAAGTACACGCGCGCCAGATTGACGGACACGTAGAAGAAAACGGAGAAGTCGAACCATTCGACAATCGTGCCGAAGGCAGCCACAAGGATGGACCGGCGTCGATTCTTGTCTTCTGCTTTCAGCTGCGAGTGTGTCATGGCGCTCTTCCTCTTTGGATGCTCGAACACTAACAGCAGGGTCTGACACAGCACCTAGGATTGCCGTATGTTCTGCGCCCACTTTGCCGCTGACCGCTGCCGGACCTGCTCTCTCATCGAGGTGCCCGCGAATCAGCGGCTGACCCGCATTGAACGAGAACTGGCCGCAAACATCGAACACGCCCTGGGCGGCAGAAGCCCCGAAGAGGTTTTCGAAGCTCCCATCACCAGCCCGGATTCGGGATTCCGCAACACCGCGAAAATGGCTGTCGGCGGCACCACCAGCGAACCCACACTCGGCATTCTCGACGAAGACTTCGCCGGCATCGACCTATCGGACTGTCCGCTCTACTCTCCCGTCATCCACCGCGCCCTGGAGGCCATCCCGGCAGTCATCAAAGCCGCACAGATCCCTCCTTACCGGGTGCGCGCACGCAAGGGAGAACTCAAATACGTCATCGTGACAGAAGGCGATGCCGGCCAGCTGGCCATCCGCTTCGTTCTGCGCACCGACAGCGCTCTGCCGCGCCTGAAAGAAAAACTGCCTCGCCTGCTGGAGGCGGTTCCTGACATCGCGGTCATCAGCGCAAACATCCACCCCGAACACACGGCCATCATCGAAGGCCCAACGGAAATTCACCTGTACGGCGAGCACTCCCTGCCGGTCACCCAGGGCGACGTCACGCTCCTGCCCGGCCCGCAGTCCTTTCTCCAAACGAACAGCGCTGTAGCCGGCGAGCTCTACCGGACCGTCAGACAGTGGATTGCCGACACCGCGGCCGCACACCCGACCGCAGCCGCAGGCCCCAACTCATCAGCGCACCCCACCGCCCCTCTCACAGTGTGGGACCTGTACTGCGGTGTCGGCGGCTTCGCCCTCCACGCCGCACTCGCCTCGCCGAAGGTCCGCGTCCGCGCAGCCGAACTCAACCCAGAAGCAGTCCAGCGGGCACGTGAAGCTGCCAGGCGCCTCGTGAGTGAGCATCCGGAAGTCGAAGGCCGTATCGAGTTCACCGCGGAAGACGCCTTTACGTGGGCTCGCGAGCAGAGCGAACCGGCCGATCTGCTGATCATCAATCCGCCCCGGCGTGGGCTCGGCCAGCCCATGAGCGAGTGGATTGAGAACTCCGGCATTGCGACGGTCATCTACTCCAGCTGCAACCCGCGCACCCTGGCGGCGGACCTTGAGAACATGCCCGGCTACAGGACCGAAACCGTCCGAATAGTCGACATGTTCCCGCATTCACCGCACGCAGAGGTTCTCACTCGGCTGACGCGCCTATAGGCTGATTCAAATGCGAGCACTCCTGCGATTCTGGCCAGACATCCGCGCCCGTCTGTGGGTGTATTCCCTGGTCATGGTGCTCACACTCATTGCCAACGCAATTTCGCTGGCCACCCCCATGCTCACCGGCCACATCATCGACGGCCCCATCGCCCACCGCGACCCTGCCGGTCTGTGGTGGCCTGCGGCCGCAATTTTGGCGGTCGGAATCGCCGAGGCGTCTGCCCTGTGGGCGCGCCGCCGTCTGGTTGCCGGGGTGGTGTCGGAATGGGAGGTCACGTGGCGGGGCCGACTGTTCTCCCGCCTTCTGTACCTGCGGGTCGGCAAGCACGATGCGTGGGATTCGGGCCAGCTGCTGTCGCGGGCCACGCAGGACATGTCGCAGCTGCGGCGCTTCTTTGCCTTCGGCGGACCGTTCATGCTGGTCACACCGGTGACGATCGTCATCGGCACCGTCATGCTGTGGCTTATTCACCCGCTGTTCGGGCTCATTGTCGTAGGTATGGCCATTCCGCTGACGGGTGCCGTCGCCCTTTTGGAGGGCCGATACCTGCGGGCTTCGCGCGCTTCCCAGGACACGATGGGCGAAATCACCACCAACGTCGAAGAGTCAATTCTCGGCATTCGGATTCTGCGCTCTTTCGGACGGTCATCGTGGGCTTCGCAGAGGTTTTCTGAACTCTCCCACCGTCTGGCCGGCTGCGAGGTACACCTGGCAAAGCTCGATTCCTGGATGTGGGCCACGATGCTGATGCTGCCGGCCGCCGCGCAGGTCGTCATGCTGGGGCTGGGCGCGTGGGGCGTGCTTGAGGGCTGGGTGACCATCGGCCAGGTTGTTGCTGCGCTGACAATCACGTGGATTCTGCGGATGCCGATTGAAATGCTCGGCTTCCTTCTGGCCGACTTCCTCATCAGCATCACCGCCGCACAGCGGTATTGGGAAGTGCTCGATGAAGAGATCGGCATCGAAGACCCCACTGGCGGAATCGACGATGCAGCCGCCGTGCCTTCTGCCGAGGGAAGGCTGGAGTTCGCGGACGTCGGTTTCACCTTCGACGATGGCGAGAGCCCACTGCTGCACGATGTGAACCTCACCGTTGAACCCGGTGAAACGCTGGCGCTCGTGGGACCCACGGGCTCTGGTAAATCGACGGTTGTCTCGCTCATCCCCCGCCTGCACGATGTGACCTCCGGCGCCATCACGATTGACGGCCGGGACATCCGCGCCATCCCGCTCAACTCACTGCGAGGCTTGGTGTCATTTGCCTTTGAAGACCCCATTCTGTTCTCCGACACCATCCGGGCGAACGTCGAAATGGGCGCGCCCGGTGCCGGTGACGACGAAATCGAGCAGGCGCTGCGCATTGCCGCCGCGTGGGATTTCGTGCAGGACCTGCCGGAAGGTCTGGAAACGCAGGTGGGCGAACAGGGGCTGAGCCTCTCAGGCGGTCAGCGCCAGCGGGTCGCCCTGGCACGGGCCATCATCGGCAAGCCGCGCGTGCTTGTGATGGACGACCCGCTTTCAGCCGTTGACGTCGACACAGAAGACCGCGTGCAGCGCGCTCTGGCCGAGGTGCTGCCGGACTCCACAACGATCGTCGTGGCCCACCGCCCGTCGACCGCCTTGCTGGCAGACAGGGTTGCCGTGTTGGACGGCGGCACGGTCGTTGAAACCGGCTCCCACCGCGAACTCACCGCCAACTCTGCCACCTACCGCAACCTCATGGGGGCGCAGGCATGAGCGAAACAGTGACCTCCACCTCGGATATTGATGCCCTCCCAGAGGCCATTTCGAAACGCTCCCGCGCGCTCCTCCTGCAGCTGATCCGGCCCTACCGCGGGGTCCTCATCGTGCTGACTCTGCTGGTTCTGTTCTTCGCCACGGCCGGCACGCTCGGCCCGGTGTTCATAGCACGCGCCCTTGACCACGGCCTGCCCGCTGCGACAAACGGCGATTTCGGCCCCCTGTGGACCAATGTGGGCCTGTTCGCGGCGTTTGTGGTTCTTGGCGCATCTGCGTCCTGGGCAGCTACCCGAGGCATTGGGATCGTCAGCCAGAAGATCATGGTGACCCTGCGCGGTCGCCTGTTCGACCACGTGCAGAAACTCGACATCGCCTATCACGAAAAGCAGAGCTCAGGCCGGCTGGTGTCACGGCAGTCATCCGACTTGGAGTCGGTGCAGGAGTTCCTCGGCTATACGCTCATTTCGGCGATTTCCGGGGTCGTGCAGATGGCGGTCATCGCTGCGATTCTCATTTTCCTCGACATCCCGCTGGCACTCGTCACCTTCGCCGGCTTCATCCCGCTGTACTTCGTCACCCGCGCCGCCCAGCGTTCACAGCGTGCGGCATACCGGCGGACGCGCACGTCGATTGCCAGGGTGATCATCGATTTCACGGAGTCGATGGGCGGCATCCGCGCTGTTCAGACCTTCCGTCGGCAGCCGCAGCGCAAATCCAGCCTGGCCGCCCATGATGACGACTACCGCAAGGCCAACACCGACGCTCTGCGGGGAGTGGCAGCTTTTGCCGGGCTGACCAGGCTGATCGGCAATCTTTCGCAGTTCGCGATCATCCTCTTGGGTGCGTGGCTTGTGATCGGCGGGCACACGCAGGTCGGGGTCTTGGCCGCTTTCGTCCTCTATGTGCGCCGCTTCTACGGGCCGCTTGATGAGCTCGTGCAGACGTTCAACATGTACCAGTCGGCGCAGGCTGCGCTCGAGAAGATCACAGCTGTCCTCGAGGTCGAACCCACCATTACTGACCCCGAAACTCCCCAGGCTGTCGAGGCCGACGGCGAGGTGGTCTTCGATGCCGTCCGCTTTGCGTACGGGGACGGACAGGATGTGCTCCCCCGCTTTGATCTGCGCCTGCAGGCCGGGCAGACGGCCGCGCTCGTGGGCGCGACGGGTGCTGGCAAGTCAACGCTGGTGAAGCTGCTGACCCGCTTCTACGATCCGCTGGAAGGTGCGGTGAAGCTCGATGGAGTTGACCTGCGGAACATTGCGGATGCTGATCTGCGCAAAGCCGTTGTCATGGTCACGCAGGAATCGTTCCTGTTCGGCGGAACGATTGCCGACAATATTCGGATCGGCCGCCCCGATGCTTCTGATGACGAAGTCCGCGCAGCCGCACGCGCCGTCGGTGTGGACGAATTCATTGAGAGCCTGCCGGATGGCTATGACACGGATGTGCGCAAGCGCGGCGGGCGTTTGAGCTCCGGGCAGCGTCAGCTGGTGAGCTTTGCGCGCGTGTTCTTGGCTGACCCCGCGGTTCTTGTTCTTGACGAGGCCACTGCTCACCTGGACGTGCCCTCAGAGAAGCTGGTCCAGCAGGGACTGGAGACGATCCTCGCCGGCCGGACCGCGGTCATCATCGCCCACCGCCTGTCGACGGTCGAAATCGCCGACCGCGTTCTTGTCATGGATGCCGGCAGGATTGTCGAAGACGGCACTCCCGCCGAGCTCATTGCCGGTGAGGGACGCTTCGCTCATCTTCACGCGGCCTGGAGAGACTCGCTCCTGTAGAGCTCGATATGGTCTGACGAGGTGCCGGGTCGGGGCGCTTCTCGGGTGCTCCGCTGTGGTTCGGGGCGCCTGCTCAACTCTTCGATGTCAAAGATTCTTGCCTTTATGTCAGGTTTACTTGACATGCCATGTCTAGTTTCCTTAACCTTGTGTCAAACAAAATAGACATGAGGACAGATGAGCACACACCCCAAACCGAAAGTGAAAAGCGCCAGGCTGCTTGCCGAACTCACGCAGGCCCAGCTGGCAGCCAAGGTGGGTGTATCGCGGCAGACGATCATTTCGATTGAACGCGGCGACTACGCCCCCAGCGTCTACCTAGCACTGTCAATCGCACAGTTGCTGAAACACACAGTCGAAGATCTTTTTCCCACCGCACAGGAGGACAACTCATGACAAACTCCCCGACACCTCGCATTGACCGGATGATGGGCTACTACCCCGCAACGAGGGGCGATGAACGCGAAGCTCGCATTCTGCTGCAGGCACCGTCGTTCGGCGCGGTCGTGAGCGTCTACACGGCAACCGCCGTTGCCGCCGCACTCGCACTGACCGGCAACGGCGCATGGGGCGCCGTCCTGCTGGTGCTGTCGTCGATTCCGTCGTTTGCCATCTACTTCTACGCTGAACGTCACGGTGTCCAGGTCGACAAGCTGCTGGCCAAGGGCACCTTGGGCCAGCTGGTGTGGCCCCACGTGATTATGGGCGTCATGGTTGCCGCACTGCTGTTCGGAATCGTGTTCCACCTGACCACAGGACAGCCCGTCATCCCTGTACCGGATGTCACTCAGGGCCTTGCCGACAACTTCAGCCGCGACAGCACCACGCCGCTGTCCCGCGGCCTGTTCAGCGGAGGTGCTGTGGCACTCATCCCGATTGTGTGGGCGATCGTCTCCGTGCGCCGCACCAAGACCCAGAACCCCGACCCTGCCGACATTCCCGACGAAGACTGAGCAGCTCAGCTCACGGCAATAAAACGGATCTGCTGTGGTGGGAACCTTTCCCCACCACAGCAGATCTCGTGTTTTCAGCAGCACCCAGGGGGCACCTCGGGAGCGTTTGCAATGCTCCCCTGACGTGGCTCAGTCCGCCGTGACGGCTCCGAGTGCAGCCGAACAGGAACCTCAGTTCGGCGCGTGAACACCGGTTCCAGGAGCTCCATAGTCGGTGTTGAACCCGAAAGCTCTGCGTTCGAGCTCTGGCAGCGATGTGTTCGAAGTTGTCGACACGTACTGTCGAATCGAACCGGTGAATTCCCTGTTTGAGCTGTTCCGGCCGTAGGCGTCCGTGTAGATGAACTCCGAACCGCCGCGGTTATCGATCGTCGAGTTCTGAACATAGACGTCTCGCTGCGCTCCGTTGAATGGTGAAGCAGGGTCGGTCTGATCAAGAGCGCCGGACATCGTCGACCACGGCCAGCCGACTGTCTTCTCACTGTCGAACAGCAGGGAAACCGGTTTTGCCTCACTGCCCGAGGCAAAACGCGACGGGTTGCGCACACCGAACCAGGGGTCGAAGCGGGCGATAGTCTTGCCGCTTGGATCTGTGATCGTCGTGTCCGACTCCCATAGTTCGTAAAGCCCCCACACATCGCTGGTCTTCGGGCCATTGAGCACATTGGCACTGACGCACTTCTCATCAGGAATTCGCCGCGTACCGGTGTTTGCACCCGGCAGATCGGATCCGCTGGTCTGCACCTTTTCGTCCGTGCAGTTGCGGACGTATTCGTTCGGCTGGCCGAAGGGTGTCAGCGTCGTAACGGCCATTTCGGTCCCATCACTGCAGCGAACCGCATAGAACAGTTCGTGAGCATTGTTGCTCAGAGCGTCCTTCGAGTGGGAGCCCTGATGCACCTTCATAAGGTAGTCGCATTCGATCGGCTTGCCGGACGCATCACGCGCATAGCCTGCCCGATCTGCCCGCACCTGCTTGACGTTGTTGCGAACAACGAACTTGTGACCATAGTGATCTTCGTGCCGGTGAGGTACTGAACCGTGCTCTTCAGCGGCCACTGCCGAAACCTCGTTTGCATAGCTGAATGGAATGCCGGTTGCCTTGTCACCCGTCTTCTTAACAGCCCATTCGTAGATATCGGAAGTGCGCGGATCGTCTCCGTGCTCATGGCCGAAGGTGCACTTCTTTCCGGTGGCCGGGTCAACCGCAGAAATCGGGTGCCACGAGTCGTAGCGCTTGCCGTCGGGTCCTGTCACCGTGTATTCGTCGTGCAGCGAGGCTGGGCACGTGTCGTACTTCGACGGCTCCCAGCCGTATGTCTTGCGCGCTCCGTTGTCATGATGTTCATGACCGCGGTGCGCATCAGCTGCGCTGTGGTCATCACCGCCGTTGTCATCTGCCGGCGCGCTGGATTCGGCAGTGCCTGTTGGCGACGGTTTGTCGGTTGGAGTTGTCTCCGCAGTTGGTGTGCGGTCCTGCTCCGTCGGCTCCTCTGAGGGTGCCGCAACAGGCTCAGCGGCTGCGGCGGCAGCGCCGCAGAAAGCCAGAAGAGCACTGAGCGCGGCGGCAGCTGCCGTCTTTCGATTGATTTTCACTTTGCCCTCCTGCGGAAAAGCATGATTGCGGTAATGCCGACGGTGATCAGAGCCGCACCAGCGGCGAGCACACCGGCAAACTGTGCTCCTGTACGCGGCAGCGGACTGTTGTTGCCGCCGTGCTGCTGGGCTTCCGCGCCAGCCGCTTCGCCGGCTTCGGCACTCGAACCGGCTGAAGTGCCTGCACCGTTGTCAGGAGCATCGCCTGAAGAACCGGCGTCGCCTTCTGGTTCAGATCCCTCGGGAGCCCCTGTGTCAGTATCGGAATCGTCTCCGGGAGCTGCTGGCGGCTGCGTGCCATCGTCGGGATCAGAAGTCGGCGCGGTGTCGTCTGTAGGCTCTTCTTCAGGATCCGGAACTGCCGGAGGCTCGTCGTCGGTCGGACCCTGGGCGGGCAGATCTGCCACCCTCACGGTTCCGATGCCTCCGATTGCGTCGCCGCCGGCCACGAACTGGTGACCGTCGCGGCCGTTCATGCCTGCGACGACCCCGACGCCTCGTCCTAGGCGCTCGGCTTTTGCCTCACCCTTGAGAACCGAAATGTACTCGTCTGAGACATCACCAACAGAAATCCGCGGAGCGTTGAGCGCGCGGGTATCGAGCGCCCATGCGCGGTTCGCCGAGTAGTCGCCGATCACCAGCGTGCCGGAGCTTCCCTTCTTCTGCGGCAGCAGTGCGGACACCGCGAAGCCGAAGCTGCCGGCGTCCTCACCACCGTCGATCCACCATCCGCGGTCCTTGCCGTCTGCTTCGACTGACTTGCCGTCAGTCGCCTCTGGATCGGTGGTGACTGTCTGCTTGGAATCGGCACCGCGGACGATTGCCACCGCACCGTTTCGCTTTCCTGATGCCCCAGTCGGCACGCCGTCAGCACCGATGATCAGGTCGTCTTTGCCGTCGTTGTCGACGTCACCAGCGGAGGCAGCAGATATGCCCAAGCGGTCCCATCCGCGCTCAGGGCCGTTGACGGCGAAGCCCTCAAAGTCTTCGCCGAGCTTGACTTCACCCTTGACATCGCCGAATACAACCCACGCCATGCCGTGGGCTCGCCCCTCATAGCCAGCCGGCCTGGCAACATAGCCGCCCAGGACGAGGTCGGGCTTGCCGTCGCCGTTGACATCTCCGGCCGGAGCGATTGTCGACAGTCCCTGATCGGGCACACCCTCAATTGTGGCGATGATCCGCTTGGAATCGGGAATCTCTACGGTTGCGATGTCGTCGCTTCCTGATACCACGGTCGCTGCACCGGCCCTGTTGTTGCGGGTCAGCGAAATGACTGCGACATCGTCCTTGCCGTCGCCGTCGATATCACCGACGCCGGTTGCAAAGTAGCCCGTCCTGTCGTCCTGCTTGCTGGCGATGATGAAACCGCGATCGCCCAGGTGATCCAGCTGGATGTGCTCGGGCTCTCTGCTGCCGAAGACCACGTATGCCCGCGATTTGGTGAACTGGGTGAGGATGATGTCGTCGATTCCGTCGTCGTTGACATCACCAGCGCAGTTGACGCTGAAGCCTACGAGTGCGTTTTCCTCCGAAGGTCCTTCGATCCTGATGACGCCCGTTGTCGGGTCATCGAGTTGACCCTGCTTCGCGTCGCCCGGAATCACGTAGCCGACGCCTACTGAGCTTGTGCCCAAGCGGTCCCACATCCACGCACTGGTGACGATGTCGTGTTTGCCGTCGCCGGTGAAATCGCAGGAACTCTGCGAGACGGCTGACCCTGTTGCGGCCCCCGTGGCTCCCGTCCACGTAAGCACGTCGTCAGCGGGAGCCGCTGCGGCCGGACCCGCCTGGCCGATCGCGAGTGCTGTCGCGGCCAAGAGAACGGAGACTGCTGATGCAGCAGCCCGTCTCGGCCACGCTGTCACTTGAGTTTTCATGTACTGCTTTCTGTGAGTGCCCCGTGCGGCTGCCGATGAATCAGCCGCCGACGAGGGCCCGAAGTCATTAGGTCAGGGTTTCCTGACCTAATGAGGTTAGCATTACCTAAGTTCTCTGTGAATTGCATTTCAGCAGGCCAGACGCCCAACTTTCAGCGATCAGAAACAAGACCCTCTACCGTGCCCTTCCCAGGACTCAGACAACAGCGGACCCCGCGCCGGACGACGGCTGGGTTGAGAGGATTCAGGACATGCGAAAGGGGCGCAGGTTTCCACCTGCGCCCCTTTCGCGTACTTCAGTTCTCAGCAGCACCCAGCGGGCACCTCGGGAGCGTTTGCAATGCTCCCCTGACGTGGCTCAGTCCGTCGTGACGGCTCCGAGTGCAGCCGAGCGGACCAGCTTGGAGTACTTGCCGAGCGTGCCGTGCAGGCGCGGGTTCTCCGGCAGCGTCCAGTTTTCGCGACGACGGTCGAGTTCGGCCTGATCGACGTGCAGGTCGATAGAACGAGCGGCAATGTCAACGGTGATCTTGTCGCCGTCTTCGACAAAGGCGATCGGTCCGCCGTCAACAGCCTCAGGAGCGACGTGGCCGATGCACAGACCGGTCGAACCGCCCGAGAAGCGGCCGTCGGTGATGAGCAGAACGTCCTTGCCGATGCCGGCACCCTTGATGGCACCGGTGATGGCGAGCATTTCGCGCATACCCGGACCGCCCTTGGGGCCTTCGTAGCGGATGATGATGACGTCGCCGGCCTTGAGCTTGCCTTCCAGAACGGCGTCCATTGCGGCCTGTTCGCGGTCGAAGACGCGCGCGGTGCCTTCGAAGACATCGGCGTCGAAGCCCGCCGACTTCACAACTGCGCCCTCAGGAGCCAGCGAACCGGTGAGTACCGTGAGCCCTCCGGTCTTGTGGATGGGGTTGCTCATAGCGCGGACAATCTTGCCGTCCGGGTCCGGCGGGTTGATGGTCTTGAGGTTCTCGGCAACCGTCTTGCCGGTGACCGTCATGCAGTCACCTTCCAGCAGTCCGGCATCAAGCAGAGCCTTCATGACCACGGGAACGCCGCCCATCTTGAAGACGTCGTTCATGACGTAGTCGCCAAACGGCTTGACGTTGCCCAGGTGCGGAACCTTGTCGCCGATACGGTTGAAGTCTTCGAGCGAAAGGTCAACACCGGCTTCGTGGGCGATCGCCAGCAGGTGCAGCACCGCGTTGGTCGAACCGCCGAAGGCCATCGTCACTGCAATCGCGTTGCAGATCGATTCGTAGGTGATGATGTCCTTCGTGGTGATGCCGCGGCGCAGCAGCTCGACAACAGCTTCACCCGATGCACGGGCGAACAGCGTGCGGTTGCGGTGGATGGCCGGCGGAGCAGCCGACCCCGGCAGCGACATGCCCATGGCTTCGGCGGCCGAGGCCATCGTGTTGGCGGTGTACATACCACCGCACGCACCTTCACCCGGGCAGACAGCGCGTTCAATTGCGTCAACATCGGCTTCGGTCATCTTGCCGGCACGGCAGGCGCCGACCGCCTCGAAGGCGTCGATGAGGGTGACTTCCTTTTCGGTGCCGTCCGACAGCTTTGCCGTACCCGGCATGATTGAGCCGTTGTAGAGGAACACGCTCGACAGTCCCAAGCGGGCTGCCGCCATGAGCATGCCGGGAATCGACTTGTCACAGCCGGCCAGGAGGACCGAGCCGTCCAGGCGCTCAGCACCGAAGACGGTTTCGACCGAGTCGGTGATGATTTCGCGGCTCACCAGCGAATAGTGCATGCCCTCGTGGCCCATGGAAATGCCGTCGGACACGGAAATCGTGCCGAACTCCAGCGGGTAGCCGCCTGCAGCGTGAACGCCTTCTTTGGCGAACCCGGCGAGCTTTTCCAGCGTGAGGTTGCACGGGGTGATTTCGTTCCATGAACTGGCCACGCCGATCTGCGGCTTTTCCCAGTCCTCGTCGCCCATTCCAACTGCCCGCAGCATGCCGCGGGCAGCGGCGCGTTCGAGTCCGTCCGTTACGTCGCGAGAACGCGGCTTGATATCTGGTGTTTCGCTCATAAGCGCAGTCTAGATCTTCTTGTCCACATGCTGGAGAAGGTGTGCACTATTCGGACAGGTCGGGTGCGTACCAGCAGATTCAGACCTTGTTGAGCGGCTCCTCGCCCGCGGCGATCCGTTCAAGCTGCTCCGTGAGGATCCCCAGGATCCGCGGGAAGAAAGCGCTCGTGTTGCCGCCGACGTGCGGGGCGATGAGCGTGTTGGGCGCCTTCCACAGCGGGTGGTCCTCTGGCAGCGGTTCGGGGTCGACAACATCGAGCGCAGCGTGCAGTCGGCACGATTCGAGCTCAGCGAGCAGCGCGTCCGTGTCGACGATCTTGCCCCGGCCCACATTGCACACGAGCGCACCATCGGGCAACTGTGCGAGGAATTCCGCGTTCACCATGCCCTCGGTGTGTTCGTTCAGTGGGGTGACGATGATGAGCACTTCCGTATTCGGAAGGATCTCGGCGAGGTCGTCATTGCCGTAGACCGTGCCGTGTTCGTCTTCCCTGGCGCGGCTGCCCACGCGGGTGATCTCGACTTCGAACGGTTCCAGGCGGCGGCGGATCTCCTCGCCGATTCCACCGACGCCCAGGAGGGTGACTTTCCGGTCGGCCAGGGACAAACGACGCTGGTGGTCCCATGTGCCAGTCAGCTGGTTGCAGGCCGCCTCGTCGAGCCCCCGCAGCCGCGCCAGTACGAGGGCAACGGCAAGTTCCGCGGTCGCTGCCGCGTGCGCCCCCGCACCGGTGGTGACGGTGACTTTGCCGACCAGGTGGTTGACCACGTCGTAGCCGGTCGTCTGGGCCTGGACGAGTTTGAGGTCGTTGATCTCATCGAGTTTGGCGACGGTCGACTCCGCGCCCAGATAGGGCAGGATCACAGCGTCGAGATCCGCGGGGTCGGAATCTGGGTGTTCGGCCGACCATACCCGCAGGTCGAGGGCACTGCGGGCGCTTTCGCTCAGGCGCGAGCTCACATCGTCAAGAAGGTCGGGGTCCGGAAAGGCGATTTTCGTGATCGTGCTCATGGCCTCATTGTGTCAGCCTGGCTGCGCCTCTTCCTGGCGCAGTTCACAAGGCGGACAGAGCTGGCTGGGTTGACGGGTCAGGGCTCACGAGGCGGAGCTCAGCTTCTCGTCGGTTCGCGGCTGGGTACGGCTCCCCTGCCCTGGCTCAGCGGCCGAGCAGCTGTTCGAACGGGGTGATGGTGTTCGGATCGAACTCATCGACCGGTTCCACACCGCGCGAGGTGCCGTGGGCGCCCGAGGTGCTGGCACCTCGTGAGTTTCCAGTACCTCCCGCACCTCGTCCCGAGCCGAGCTCCAGCAGCTCTTCAACTGCCGCCTCGATCCGCCTGCACATACCGGTCTGCTCTTCCGGCAGACCCCAATCGTCGGTGGCCGCGAAGACCGTCGTCGGCAAGGCGAGCCCCTTGAGGTAGGCGATGATGGGCCGAATGTGCTGATCCATGGCCAGAGAGTGGCGGGCCGTACCGCCGGTGGAGGCCAACACGACGGGGATGCCGCGCAGACCGGCCTCGGGGAACAGCTGCAGGAACATGGTCAGCAGACCGATGGGTGCGGCGTTGTAGACGGGTGCCGCGAGCACGACGGCGTCGGAGGTGCGCAGTTTTGCGTAGACCTCGTCGAGCGCGTCCGATTGCACGCCGGTGAGCATCGAATCGACCAGCTGGTGGGACAGCTCGCGCAGATTGATGACCTCGGTTTCGAGTGGGTCTGCTGATGTTTCTGGCGCGGCTTCATTCGCAGTTTCTGCTGCGGTTTCTGTTGCTTGCTTCGCGGTGTCGAGGATTCTCTGAGCCAGCCTGTTGCTGGTGCTCGATTCTGACAGCGAAGCTGTCAGTGCTGTGATCTTCACGGTCAGCCCTCCTGGCGTTCTTCGGCGGCTTTTGCGCGTTCCTGTGCGGCCTTGGAGTTCGGGCCGCCACCGGGGGATGGGGTCTTCTCCGGCTTCGCGACGCGCCTTGAGTGATTCATGGGTTGGAGCTTCCGGAACTCCAAGCGAGCGCAGGGATGCGAATTCGCGGCGCAGGACCGGGACGACTTCTTCGCCGAGGATGTCGATCTGTTCGAGCACCGTTTTCTCCGGCAGGCCCGCGTGGTCGACGAGGAAAAGCTGGCGCTGGTAGTCGCCTGCCCATTCGCGGAAGCTGAGGGTGCGTTCGATGACCTGCTGCGGACTGCCGACTGTCAGCGGGGTTTGGGTAGAGAACTCTTCCAGGCTGGGCCCGTGGCCGTACACGGGAGCGTTGTCAAAGTAGGGACGGAACTCATTGACCGCGTCTTGGGAGTTTTTGCGCATGAACACGTGCCCGCCCAATCCGACGATTGCTTGTTCGGCTTTGCCGTGCCCGTAGTACTCGTAGCGCTGGCGGTAGAGGTTGACCATGCGCGCGGTGTGAGACGCGGGCCAGAAGATGTTGTTGTGGAAGAAGCCGTCGCCGTAGTACGCGGCTTGTTCGGCAATTTGGGGCGAGCGAATGGAGCCGTGCCACACAAACGGCGGGACGTCGTCCAGAGGGCGCGGGGTTGCCGTGAAGCCCTGCAGCGACGTGCGGAAACGGCCTTCCCAGTTGACGTTCTCTTCGCGCCACAGCCGGTGCAGCAGTGCATAGTTTTCGACTGCCAGCGGGATGCCTTCGCGGATGTCCTGACCGAACCACGGGTAGACGGGGCCGGTGTTGCCGCGGCCCATCATGAGGCTGATGCGCCCGCCGGCCAGATGCTGCAGGTAGGCGTAGTCTTCGGCCAGCCGGACGGGATCGTTGGTTGTGATGAGCGTCGTCGAGGTGCTCAGGTGGATTTTCTCGGTCCGCGCTGCCAGGTGCGCCAAGAGGACGGCGGGGTTGGCCGGTGCGACGAACGGCGGGTTGTGGTGCTCGCCGGTTGCGAAGACGTCGAGGCCGGCGGATTCTGCGTGTTCGGCGATCTTCACGGTGCTCATCAGCCTTTCGTGCTCGGTCGGGATGGTGCCGTTCACGGGGTCGCGGGTGACATCACCGATGGTGAAGATTCCGAATTCCACAGTGCGCTCCTAAGCTCAGAGGGCGTTGATTGAACTATCAACCAGTCTAGCGGAGCGGCGCCGGGGAAAATTCCCGATCCAGCCACGGATACACAGGGCATCTGTTCGCCTCGACGAAGTCTGCTCCTAAACGAAGCAGAGGGAGTGGCTAACCCTCACCGGCATGCGCATTGCCGCCATGCCTCAACGAAGTCTGCTCCTTGACGAAGCAGAGGGCGCCGCGCCCAAGGCCGGGAGTCGGTCAGGTAGCCGCTCGCCTCAACGAAGTCTGCTCCTTGACGAAGCAGAGGGGGGTGCTACGCCGCACCACCGGCCCCGCTGGTGGCGAGCCTCAACGAAGTCTGCTCCTTGACGAAGCAGAGGGGTCCGCGATCAGCCGGTCGGTCGGGGTACGCCTGCGAGCCTCAACGAAGTCTGCTCCTTGACGAAGCAGAGGGGGCTTTTTCCTGCCACTCCTTGACCGGCGCGCCACACGTGCCTCAACGAAGTCTGTTCCTTGACGAAGCAGAGGGTGTCCTCGCGAGGACAGGAACGCCCGCCATGATTGTGGGCCTCAACGAAGTCTGCTCCTTGACGAAACAGAGGGCGGCGGGCAAGGAGCGCGACGCAACCGCTAACCGGGTGCCTCAACGAAGTCTGCTCCTTGACGAAGCAGAGGGGTAGGGCCTCACGCACATAGCGCAAGATCATCTGGCCTCAACGAAGTCTGCTCCTTGACGAAGCAGAGGGGGGCGGAAGCGTCACCGACGTGGTGACAGAGATCGAGCCTCAACGAAGTCTGCTCCTTGACGAAGCAGAGGGCCCTGCGGATCGGTATCCCACACCTCTACAGTGCCGCCTCAACGAAGTCTGCTCCTTGACGAAGCAGAGGGTTTTCTCCCAGGTGTCGTGGACGTGCCCGCACAGGATGGGCCTCAACGAAGTCTGCTCCTTGACGAAGCAGAGGGCAGCGGGGGCAGTGTTCGAGGGCGTTGTGTTTGGCTTGTTGCCTCAACGAAGTCTGCTCCTTGACGAAGCAGAGGGTCGTCACCATGGATACCGGCTTCAACCGTCAGGGCGTTCCGCCTCAACGAAGTCTGCTCCTTGACGAAGCAGAGGGTGCCCCCTATATTTACCACATTTGACCTGGGAAAACGGAACGCTCGGCGAGAGCTTTCAAACCTGTCGGAAATTTTCAGAGGGGAAACCGTAACCTTGAATCGTGCAAGGCGGCGTGACCTGCAGAAACAGCTCGCGAGAGGTTCCCGGGGTTTCACCGTTGAGCTTGCTCTCGCAACACTGTCAGAGGATCATTGGACCCTGCTGCGTGACAGTACGCTGCTGACCCATGTAGGAAAAGTCTGCCTCAGTCAAAGTCTTAACCAGACCCAGATCGCACAAAAGGATGCTATCCGCACGGGGATCAATGACCTCTTTCAGACCACTCTTAAGCTGCAGAAGCTTTGACGGCAACAGGTCGACCACAAATACAGAATACTGAATGCGGTCACCGTACTGTTCTAACAAACGAGCAACACGCAGACGCCGACGATCATCAGGAACGTCGTACGCAATGAGCGTTCGCCTCATACGATCGCGTGAACTCATCGAATGCGGATCGCTTTGTACGTCGCTTGCGTTCCATCAAGAACCCCTAGGAACATTCTTGCCTGAACTTCAATAGCTCGCCGCCAGGTCAAGCGATATCCGAAAACAGGATGCGTAAACTCAGTCGACAATCGACGCTCAATAGTTGAAATGAGCTTCTTTCGCCCCTCCGCCGTAAAGCGGGCCCCACCAAGGGCGAAGTTAAAAGAGCGCCGCCCAATTTCACGGTTATTGAATGCAGTCAGCACGGCGGCATCAACGAGAGGCGAACGGAATTCTTCCATCAAGTCCAACGCCAATGCAGGCTTGTTGCGTTTGGAGCTGTGCAAGATCCCAGCGTGCGGGTCCAACCCGCACGCTAAAACACTTCTGATCACTTCGCCCAACAACATGCCGTACCCGTAGTTCAAAGCAACATTTATGCAATCGACAGCGCCGCGACCCACTCGGCCTGGAAAATCGTCTCCAATCACTGGATCAACACTTGAAGTCAACAACGTCGGAAACTCCGAGAAGTATGCAGAAGCAGCACTGCCCTCAGCCCCAAAAAGTTCAGTTTTCGATTCAGCAAGATTTGCATCCTTCGCTGCGTTCCTTAAAGCAGCAACAGTTGTTGAGCCACCGCCGAAGCGCCGAAAAATAGTGGCTTGATTACCGACTTTTGCACTCACAATCTCTTTTGCCACATCCAGCAGGCCATTGGCCGAAGCTTGGAACTGCAGAAATCGAGCGCCGCCGTTTGGTGGCTTCACACCATTCGTCCACCCGACCACTCTGCCGTAGCCGGTGCACCAAACAGTTGGAATGCCCCGCCACATCAATTCACGCAGCAAGGCGCCAGAGAGGTCAATGTTGCCATGAGCAATAATTGCCGCGACCCGTTCAATCGGTATCGTCGCGAGTTTCTCGCCGCTTTTCTCAACAACTACCCGACCTCCACTGAGTCGTGCTCTGCAGCCCGCAACTGTCAGGTGAACAGTTTCCGCACCTGGATCGGGAACGACAATCCGACGTTGGACCACAGTCTCTTGGCGTTCATCAGGCAAACAGATTGATGCGTGAGAACAACTCATACATCTTGGATCCTGAAGCAGTGGCTTTGGCGCAGCCGACTTGCTGATCGCTTTTCGCGTTTCCTCGACGGCGGCCGCAGCACGAGCTTTGACGTCCTTGGTTATTTCGACCGGTACGCGTTTATGGTGGGTGGAAAAGTACACCTCAGCGTCGCCAACTTTCGCACCACCGGCTTCGAGGGCCATAGTCTGCAATGCAAGCTGGACCACGTTGGCTTCGCTGACTGTTGGCGATTGCTTCACTGGCGTTGTTTTGTGTTCCACAACACACAGGTACCCGGTATCACTGCTGAACTCGACACGGTCGATACGTCCGTGTGTGCCCAGAACGGGATCGCGAACTTCGACACCGCGCATTGTCCGCGCTTCTGCCGTTGTCGATTTGTCAACTCTTCGATGAGCGTATGTACCTTCAGCAACTTGAGAAGACTGAGGCATCGTTTCATCAACTGCTTCCAACCACGCTCGCCGAGGGCAAAACATCCAATGGGCTACCAGACTAAACGGAATCGAATCGTCGTAGCTCGTCATATTCTTGTCGGTCAATCTACTGCCACCCCTTGCAGAGTTCTTCGCTCCCGTGCAGACCGATTGTCGGTTTCAAAAACGGGAAAGCGCATAAGGTGCTCAAACCCCCAACTCCGCAATAGAGCTCGAGCGATAACAGCATCAGACAATTCGGCAACTGTCGAAGACTGGAAGGCATCAACCAGCGCTCGGGACCTCAGCGCTGTCCTCCATCGTGACACTGTCACCCACTCGGTGGCCATTGGCATGAGCAGCTGACCTCGCTCTCCCCTACGGGACGGAACGGCGGCTGAGGCAACCGACTGATCCGTGCTCCTCTTCCACATGGGGACAGCTGAGATCCCCCACAAGGCAACCCATGCACGTGCGTTGTCTGCTGGCCCGAGTGGTGCAAGCCCTGTTGCAGTTCGCGAATCTGCCTTGTTTTCTCCCACTTCGTCACGAAGAGTGCGGCCGGTGAGTCCGTCTTTTATTCCACCAACACTTCTTTCAGAAACTGCTCGAGCTAATGGAAGGAGAGTGTCGGCTACAAACTCGCAACCGCCATTCCGCGTACGCATTTCCCATGGCGAGGCGCCAAAATCAGGGCGCCGTTTGCCCCCCTGGAACTGCCACCATGATCGTTCACCAATTCCGACTGTCATGTCCGAATCGATACCACGCAGCTCATCGGCAACTGCAGCCCTCTGAGCTAAAACACTGCTCCATTCTTCATCATTGGCTGGATCCTTCGTGCGGGCTGAAAACAAGGAACCGACGGCTGGGTTAGCAGCGTGAAGCCACGATTCAGCAGCTTCTACGTGCTGGGTTGCATGTTTCTTGACGATCGATGCCACGTCATCAATCGTGGCTTGCTTGAGTTTGATTTGGGGGTTCGGCTCAATTCCAGGCGACCACGCACACTGGACAGTGCCCACACCTAATTCCTCTTCGAGAATCATCGAAAGTCCCAGCATGTTCATGTGAGAAAGCAGCACTTGATGTGAGCCAGGCAATTCGATGAGTTCGGTGTTGATGCCCATCAGCGTCCCTCCTTCGACACTGTGACATCGGCGGACCGAAGAATCGCTTCAAACCAAGCTGCCGCCCAAACACCCCAGGAACGATCTGTCCGATCGATGAGGGAATCCCAAACCCCGGTATCGAACAGCTCTTCAGCCGTCGTGCGCAACTGTTCTGAGGCGGATTTCTCAAGCAGCTGGTCAGCATTCATCACAAACGCTCCTCTTCCATAGCCGTGGCTTGTTCCAACAAGTCGATAGGCCAGGGGGTTCAGGGTGTTGTTGACACTCCATAGAATTGCAGCTGAGAGCTGTTCGTGACGCCACCCCGCTGGTAAGAAATTCACTTGACGCTTGGGTAACTGGGTTAAGGAGCTTTTTGCTACCGGGCCTGCCGGTCGCTTAGATCCTTGAAGCAACCAGGCTTGAAACCGCTGGTCGGACTTGCCCGCATCGTGATATTCAGCAGCCACCTTCAGCAGCGCGATGAGTTCAGCAGGAAGACAAAGACGCGTGCCAATGTCTTCTGCGCGGTCGGCAACGTGTTTCTGGTGATCGTCCAGCCCCACCAGTTCTCCGGTTGTCACCTCTGACAGCATTTCGTCTTGAGAGCTTGGAGATTGAACAACGTTGAACACAACCCAGGAGACCTGGTTATGGGAACTAACTGATAATTCACCGCAGGCAACGGTTAGCTCACCCCCGGATTCAGGGCGAAGATCGTCGTCGAGACCCAAGTAATCTTTAAAGAAGCCCTCTTGGCCCCTGTCGACAAGCGCGTCAAAAATATTCACTACTGAAACCTCTTCACCTGTGCTCTGCAGGGAAGCACAGATCTCAAGGACAGAACACCGCCAATAGGAAGGTACGCCAGGCACATCGTTGCCGGTTACCAGCACCACACAGCGAACAGCGTTGCTGCCGACCTGAGCACTGTGCTCCCTGCCCTGGCCTATGGGGTCAAGCACATCGCCGAGAACCTGTTCACCTTCCGGGGCCAGGACGCTTTGCGTTGATCCCGTCAAGGTGTGGGGAACACACACAACATCACCAGCGCAGACCTCAGCCCCAGCTTCGCTGCCAACCCGCGCCCAAACACCACGACGGTTCACGAAGGCAATCGGGTTTCCAGCAGATTTCATCAAGGCATGAAATTTCTGAGTTGTAGTGGGGAACGCCTCATGAGGTTGCGGCGGGGCGGCTTTTAGCAGTGATGAAGCCGCATCGGCATCGATCGCAGAATCTTCAACAGAATCACTCTGCTCTGAAACCAGCGGTAGGGCGCGGCCTACGACAGTGATGTCGTTGTCTGCTTCGAGCGAGTCTCTGAGCCAAAATGTCAGATCAGGTTCGGCAACAAGCTGCTCAGAAGTCCTGCTTAACAACCGTGCACGGGACTCTTCCAGGTGGCTCAACGCGAGCTTCTGCGGTTCTGCCTGTGGTGGTGGACACTCGAGGATATTGACGGGGCTGAGGCCCTCGTCACCTAGACTGTTCAACCAATTGTGCGCGCGGAACAATTCGTCAGGAGAGTACGGCGCCGCGTCTTTCTCCCGAACTCCAGCAGGGTCTTCCGGGCAGAGAATGTGAGCCTTTGCTGATTTACGACTACCGCTGCGATTGAGGCGCCCCGCTCTTTGAGCAAGTGAAGCTCCGCTGGCAATATCAGTAATCAAACAACCAAAATCCAGATCAACACCGACTTCAACTGTCTGGGTTGCAACGTAGACATCGATATCTTCCCGATTGCGGTCATATGAATCTTCATAGCGTCTGCGTGGGCCGACCAGCAGGCTCATGGAGGGTGTGGAGTCTGCTTCCTTCCATGAAGCTTGCAGTGCTTCACTGACCTCAAGTGCTGATTTCACGCGATTCAACACAACACCAACCGGCTTCTGCCCGTTCTCCAGTGCCTGGTTGACCAGGTCAACGATATTTTGCACAGCAGCTTTCTTAGATGCAGCAGTTGTTGCACTAGGAAGCCAGCCGTCGTTTTTGTGCAAGGTCACCGGCTTGGGTCTGCTCAGCCGGCGATGCAGTTCAGGTTCGACGGCACCAGAGCGGATGTCTTCCGCATCGACGCCAATTGCATTAAATGTGCGGTCCTGTGGTGTTGCGGTGGTCTCAACGACTTGAAGAACAGGTACAAGTTCAGCCAAGGGCGATTCAGCGGCTAGGTCAGCAACCCGCCGAGCAGTGAGTGACAGTTGCCGGTTCAGGTGCGCTTCATCAATCACCAACACCGAATCGTAGGCAAGAAGGCCAGCTTCCCGCGGTTTAGCACCGCGTGAAGACCCGTATCCGCGGAAAAGCAGGCGGCTGCCAGCCATGTCAGGCGTTGCACAGACGATTTGGCACGCGACGGGGTCGTCCTGCCAGCCCCTGTCCGGAACGATACCTCCGCGCAACGTCGAAACAGAAAGCAGAGAATCAGATATAGCCAAGGACTGTAGCGATTTTGCTACGCGGTGCACGATTCCTTGAGACTCATCAGCCAATGCTGCGATTAGACGATCACGGATCATTTCCGACCGGCGTTTGACTTCGTCAACAAGCGCTCGGCGGCCAACAACATGGACAAGCCGACGTGGTGGCACCGGCCCGGCTATTTTTGTACTGGCTGCTGCAACGGCAAATACGTGGATGTCAACCACCGCCGACTTTCCAGAGCCTGTAGGCGCAGTGATATGTTCGGGCCACTTTCCCGTAGACAAAACCGCATGAGCCAAATCACTTTGCCATTTATACGGGCGTTGTCCATCATTCAGCTGGGAAAAGAAGTCCTCGAAATCCACGGAATCAATTGAGACGGTCATGGTTGCTCCTGAGTGATTACAGGGATGTCGATAGGAAGTAACAATCCACATCCCAGGTGCCGCGACTGGCCGATTGCTGTGATGGCCTGGTTTGGCAGTAGATTTCCGAGACTGAGCGAAAGCCGGAATGGCTGAACCGGATTACGGTGCGAGGTCCTGTGGACAAACGCACGCGGTCTCAACGTGCGAAGAGCCCGGCCTTGCAACCGGACACCGTATCCGGCTAGAACAGCGTGGCGCTCTGCGGGAGTTCCAGTTGATGCATCTGGAGTCAAGTCCCGCATGATATTTGCTAAGGACCACGATCCAGCCAAATCAATGGCTGAAAAGCTACCCGTCTGCTTTGTGTGTCGCTCTGGTACAAAGCCAGGGGACGCCTCCCATGAACGGCTGCAACCAGCAGGAACTTCGCTCCAAAAGCTATCCCCTGGATGCACTTCCATTTGGTCCGGCGCCAAACGCAGCCGGTGGGATGCGCTCACCACATGCGTGCATGCGTTGAGAGCCGCAACGAGATTTGAAAAGCCGGTGCTCGAGATATCGCGCGGGACAAGCACAAGGAATCGATCCTGCCCGTCTGAAAACGGAAGCTGGGGAACGTCCCCGGGCACAAAATGGATCGCCACTCGGTTAGCCGGCGGAGTCTCCCCTGGCGGATAATGACCGGTAATCTCCGGTGATGCATCCCGCCCTAGTTTCGAAACAAGCGCCCGGTGAAGGGCAACTGAGATTTCAACAAAAGCTTCGTCAGCAACAGCACCTCCGGTGAGAACTGGGACCGAAAGCACCTGACTCCACGGAACCATCGGCACGAGCGGGGAAACCGGACGATAAACACCAGTGGTCAATGCTTCTCTGGACGGCAGCGGTGATCCAGGCATCGCTGATGTGTTGTGTTTATCAGCGGCCCGAGTGGGTGGCTTGTTGGGCATAACCTGAGCGTGGGCGCGGTCAAGCTCAGCTAGACGTCCAGGTGTAACAATCGATTGTCTGAACTCACCCGGTTCACGGAAAAATCCTGCCTTTGGGTCAAGCACATGCGTCGGTTCACTGGGTTCCGTCACAGAGAGTTCGACCGGTGATGATGTTTCACCTAGGTAAGGAACATCCGCACATAGATCATCAAGCGTTAGGACTACGTCCCGGCGCGGAGGTTCATCCCAGATCCACTGGATGGTCCCCGCAAAGGCCGTTCCATCAGACAAGCGTCGTCCGGTGGTCTTGTAGACCGTCGGCTTACTGCCCTCTTTTTTAAAGACTCCTTCTTTTCGATAAGCAATCCTCTCAGTCCTGTCAGACACCGCCATGTGGGGCGGAACCCGCATGGCTGTTGGTGGATGCTGTTCTAGCCACTGAAGTGCTTCCAAAGCTGACTGCGAGTAGGGATCGTCCGGTACACCCGTGCCATGAACCCCTTGAGCAGCTGCATTGGTTAGAGCTGAGAAAAGACGAGCGAGTTCTGGTAAGGCTTCAGCCTCACCATCGGGGCTATGCCCGTTGTACACCCCAAGAGGAAACTCCGCGGAAATCGCCATTGCAGCCATTATCAAGCCTCGGGTTCATCAGCGCTAAGCGAGCCGAGTATGGCCGGATTACCGTCCAGAGCCATTACCTGACCCCTCCAGTCGACCCCGGCTTCTTTCTGAGCGTGAGCAAGAGCTTCATTAAACACACCCAGGGCAATTTCGGGCGTGATCGGCTCAAGCTCCTTCTTGTTGCCATAGCGCAAGTCAAGCGTGACTTCAGGCTGGCTGAGCTCAACCAAGTCACAATTTGCGCGCAAGTACAGTTCACGATCAGCCAGCGACAAAGCGAGCAGCCCATATGCCGCCAAAAGAGCACGGCATGCGATATCTGCCTCTGGAGTACCGCCAAACCGAAGTTGGCGAAGTGCCGAGAACGACAGGACGTTGCGGCGAATAATGGAACGGCAGGACACCCCACCTAACTCGCCGAGAGCAGGAGGGACGTTTCCAAGGCCCAAGGTGGACATCGAAGATCCTGCGGCGCCCTTCTTTTTGGCGTCACGAAGAATTTTGTCTTGCAGCTTATCGCTCAGTTCTCCGGCTTGGTCAGCTACGAGCGCTTCGACCGTTTTCTGGTCGGGTTTTACGCTCGCTGCAACAGGGTCAATCCGCCCTGCAGCCTTGCGGTTTACTGAGGTTTGGGGGTCGCGGTCCTGGTCAGCAAGAACACCGACAATTTCCCCAGTGAGGCAGGTTTGGTAGCGACCCTGATTCGATTTGCGCGTGGAATCCCACGCTCCGAAGATCAAAGCAGTTGGAGCTGTATCCAAAAGCGGGCGCGCATTGAGCTTGGTCGCATTGCGGAGGGCGCGGTACTCGTCGGTTTGGGTTACAGGTATCCCGTTCAGTGAGGAAGACCGAATATGACCGTCAAAGACGCGGTGAGGAAGACTTAGATCACTGAAAGAATGGTCACCGAACCGCATCTCAACGGTTGGGACACTTCGAAGCGCTTTGCCTTCGGCGGCCTTTTCCCTCCGAGCAGCTTGAACAGCGTCTTCGGCCCGGTTGGTCATCGACGGTTTGTGATCAATCATGACAACCCAGATTGATTCGGGTTCACCGGTCGAGGGATTGATTTCCATTCGACGCTCAAAGGCGTACGTGGGTTCGTTGCGATCGACGACCCGTGCAGGTGCGATAACTGCACCCACTCCGCCAGCAGGAGCGAGGTCAGTGAGGATTCGCAGCGATGTTCCACCGCCGGGTGCGCACGATGTGAGGAGGTCTTCCAATGTCAGTACCGATTTTCTGGCAGCCACTTCTTTGTCCTTTGTCTTGAGCATCGGCTGTAGCTCTCCCGGCGTTATGTCCGTGCCGGACTGTACCGTGAAGATATAGACAACGTAACACAAGCAATCCTTGCACGGATTCTAAGTATAGTTTTCGTGAGGACTGGTCCAGCGTGCGCCAATTGCAAGGACTGTCAGAGTGAAATATTGCGCTACCCTTGTCGAGGCGGTGAGCTTCCGGCCTTCGTTGAGGATTAGAGTCCGTCAAAACTGATAACGCTTATTGTCTTACGCGGCTTATGCCGCGTCTTCGCTACCCACTGCCGGAAGCTCACCGAACTTTGACTTCCCAGCGGTGGCGAAGACAAACTGCACGTCCCTACCCCACAAACGACTGCGGCCCCTGCCGTAAAGCAGGGGCCGCATACAAAACCTCGTCCAGATCAGATCCAGATGGCGGGATCGACCAGTTCCACCTCACCGTGGGTGGGTACGTGGCGTTCCTTGGGACGCTTGATCTTGGCGGGAATGCCGACAGCGATCGTGCCGTCGGGAACATCGCCCACGACAACCGCGTTCGCGCCGACCGACGAGCCATCGCCGACCTTAACCGGTCCCAGCACAGCAGCGCCGGCGCCAATGAGCACGTCATTGCCGATGGTGGGGTGGCGCTTGACGGCTTCAGTCGACGTCCCACCCAGGGTCACCTGGTGGTACAGCATGACGTCGTCGCCGATTTCAGCTGTCTCACCGATGACAACACCGCTGCCGTGGTCAATGAAGAACCGCCGGCCAATGGTGGCACCCGGGTGGATCTCAATGCCGGTCAGCGCCCGCACAGCCTGCGACAGCAGACGCGCGGGAGCCTCCCCACCGGGCCTGTTCCACAGCCGGTGAATCCCCCGGTGCGCCCAAATGGCGTGCAGGCCCGGGTAGCTCAGAGCCGTCACGACATCGTTCGTCGCCGCGGGGTCACGGCGGCGGGCATTGTCGAGATCTTCGCGCACAGTCGCCCGCACGCTCGGTTTGGAAAAACCGACCGCGGCGGCTGTGCTGAGTGCCGCACCGCCTGCCAGCAGCGCACCTTTGAGGAGTCGGCTCATCAGTGCATGTATTCCTGGAACAGCGGCGTCGACAGGTAGCGTTCGCCGAGGTCCGGGAAGATGACGACGACGTTCTTGCCGGCGTTTTCCGGACGCGATGCAACCTTTTCGGCTGCTGCCAGGGCGGCCCCTGCGCTGATGCCCACCAGCGTGCCGTCTTCGCGTGCCACGCGGCGTGCGGCTTCGAGTGCTTCTTCGTTGCCGATGGCCTGGACTTCGTCGTAGAGCTCAGTGTCGAGGACTTCGGGAACGAAGTTAGCTCCGATGCCCTGAATGGCGTGCGGGCCTGCCTGGCCTTCCGACAGAAGAGGCGAAGCTTCCGGTTCGACGGCAACGATCTTGACGTTCGGATTGGCTTCGCGCAGCGCGCGTCCGGCACCCGTGATGGTGCCGCCGGTGCCGATTCCCGCAACGAAGATGTCGACCGTGCCAGCGTCTTCGAGGATTTCTTTGCCGGTGGTGGCGTAGTGCTTTTCGGGGTTGGCCTTGTTGGCAAACTGTGAGGCCAGCAGACCGCCGGTTTCCTCGGCGATTTCCTCGGCCTTGTTTACCGCACCGTTCATACCGTCGGCCTTGGGCGTAAGCACGAGCTCAGCACCAAAGGCGCGCAACAGGGCGCGGCGTTCCATCGACATGGATTCCGGCATGGTGAGCACAACGCGGTAGCCGCGCGACCTCCCGATCATGGCCAGGGCGATGCCGGTGTTGCCGGAGGTTGCTTCGACGATCGTGCCGCCGGGCTTGAGCTGGCCGCTTTCCACAGCGGCGTCGATCATGGCTACGCCGATGCGGTCTTTCACCGAGTTGGCCGGGTTGAAGTATTCAAGTTTGGCGAGGATTTCAGCACCGGTGCGCTCACTGGCGTGCTTGAGGCGCAGGAGGGGTGTTTTGCCGACGAGTTCCGAAACACTGTTGTAAACAGTCACAGCTTTCCTTTGAGTTGATTCGAAAAGGTCCACGGAACTGCGGCCGGCAGTCCCGCATCTACACGTGACACACCAGCCAATGGCTTCAGCTGCTGATCTTCTGCCCGACCAACAGCACCAGCCGGGCGTATATTCCCGATTATGGCCTGTTGGCTCTGCCCGGGTACAGCCGGGGTCGGCCAGTGCTCACAACATCACATCCGATGGTCGCTTTCTGCGCGGGGACTGTCCGGAGCACTACTGTAGGGCGCACCCTGGGGACTGTCGGCCATGCCCGCCTGTGGGCCCTGCCCGTGTCAGGATTGCTGGTTAGGATGTGCGCATGGCAATTCATCCGATCGTCGTATACGGCGAACCTGTTCTGCACCGCAAAGCTGACCCCGTCGTCGATTTCGATGACGATCTGCGCTCTCTTGTCGCAGACATGTTCGAAACGCTGCGAGTGTCCAACGGCGTGGGGCTGGCCG
This sequence comes from Brevibacterium sp. Marseille-P9724, assembly GCF_902500275.1. Taxonomy (NCBI): domain Bacteria; kingdom Bacillati; phylum Actinomycetota; class Actinomycetes; order Micrococcales; family Brevibacteriaceae; genus Brevibacterium; species Brevibacterium sp. Marseille-P9724. The sequence goes on from NZ_LR722991.1 coordinate 89,326, forward strand.
CCCCGCAGATCGGCGTGGGCAAACAGATTTTTGTCTATGACGCGGATGACGAAGCTGAGGCCCGCCGTCGCCGCGGAGTGTTCATCAACCCTATTCTCACGGCTTCGCGCATTCCCGATACTCGGCCGAACCCGGACACCGAATCCGAAGGCTGCCTGTCCGTGCCGAGCCTCGATTTTCCGCTCAAGCGCGCAGGCAAGGTCACAGTCAACGGCTTTGATGAAAACGGTGAGCGCATTTCATTGAGCGCTGAGGGCTGGTTTGCCCGCATCATGCAACACGAATTCGATCACCTGCGGGGCACACTCTACGTGGACCGCCTGGATAGGCGGTGGGCGAAGAAGTGGACACGAGCCAAAGCTGAATACGGCTACGGCGAACCGGGGCTGTCCTGGTTGCCGGGCACCGACCCCGACCCCTTTGGGCACGACACCGTAGACGAAGACCTCAGCTGATCTTAAGAGGTGCCGGTCAGCTGTCCAGTTCGCGGTCCAGTTTGACCGCTTCGGTCTCTCCGCTGAACTCTGCGGCTGAGCTTTCCAGTTCGCCCAACAGCTGTTGAATAGATTCGACGTGCGATTCCGCCGCGAGCCCCAGATGTTCAAGGTTGGTCAGGGCGGCGTCGTCGGCAGCTGTGCGGGCAACAACGTCAAGCACCCTCTCCCCGATTTCGCGAGACTGCTCGCTGCGCTGCAGCTCGCTCAGTTTGACTGACAGGCGGCCCAGTCCGCCCAGGTAATCGTGCATTGCAGTGACTCGGTCGGCAATCGAACGGAACGCCGCCGCCAGCTGTTCCTGGTAGGCATCGATCTGCGGTGCGGTTCTTCGGTCCCGCAGGGATTCGAGTTCGCTGCGCAGCAGGTAGATCTCCTGGAGCCGCACGCCGATGGTTGATACGGCGTGGTCCAGGTCGATGTGGGACACGTGGTCTTCCAACACCGGGTTGTTCCAGGCGGGAGTGCGGCTGATCTGCTGTGCAATGTGCACTGTCAGGTGGAACAGCCGCTGTTCGTCAGTGTCCTGCCGTCCAAAGGAGTATCCGAGTGCCTGCGGAGTAAGCCACAGGGCGCTCTGAGATTCCTCCAGTGCTTTCTTATTCAGCCGTTTGGGGTCCCGAAGGTAGCGCACACCCGTGTACCCGGACGTGCCCAGTGTGCCGGCGGCTGACAGACCCGTGAGTATCACTCCGGGATCAACCAGGTCCCCGGCTACCAGCGAGGCAATTGCCGTAATGAACGCCAGCCCTCCGGTGACCATCCCGCCGACGGTTGTCGTGCCGATGAAGACGGCGCGACTGGCAAGCACATTCCGGTGCATCAGCGGTCCGAGCGCTTTTGTGCCCCCGGACGTGCTTGCCAGTTCGTACCCGCGGGCTTTCCACGCGCGGGTCACCGCGTCACTGACAGAATCCGAGATCAAGAAGCGGTAGCTGGGCACGGTTGAACCCAGTTCGCGTTCCCACAGCTTCCGCCAGCGTGCAGTCATATCAGCCAATCTTCTTCATGATGAGTTCACGGGCCTGCTTGGGGTCAGCCTGCCCGCGGGTGGCCTTCATGATGGGGCCCATGAGGGCGCCGATGGCCTGCATGTGGCCGCCCTTGATGCGCTCGACAACATCCGGGTTCTCAGTGATTGCGGCGTCCACCGCGGCTTCGAGCGCGCCATCGTCCTTGACGATTTCCAGGCCCTTGGCCTCCATGACCGCCTGTGGGTCACCCTCACCGGCCATGACGCCGTCGAGGACCTTGCGGGCCAGTTTGTCGTTCAGCTTGCCGTCGGCGATGAGCTTTTCGAGTTCGGCGACCTGAGCCGGAGCAACGAGGGTTTCGGGTTCGACGTCCTGCTGTTTGGCTTGGCGTGCGATTTCACCGGTCCACCATTTGCGCGCGCCCTGCGGCTTGGCACCGGCGGCAACGGTCGCCTCGATTGTTTCGAGCAGGCCGGCGTTGATGACATCGCGCATTTCGAGGTCAGAGAAGCCCCACTCCCCAATGAGCCTGCGGCGCTTGGCCGTGGGCAGTTCGGGCTGTTCAGCGCGCAGCTGTTCAACCCATTCGCGCGACGGCACAACCGGCACGAGGTCCGGTTCCGGGAAGTAGCGGTAGTCATCGGAATCCGATTTTTCGCGCCCGGGCGAGGTTTCACCGGTTTCGTCGTGGAAGTGGCGGGTTTCCTGCAGGATCGATTCGCCGGCATCAAGCAGTTCGGCCTGGCGGACGATCTCGTAGCGCACCGCACGCTCAATCGAGCGGAACGAGTTGACGTTCTTGGTTTCTGTACGCGTGCCCAAGGGTGCGTCTGGGGACTTGCGCAGCGACACGTTGATGTCGGCGCGGACGTTGCCCTGCTCCATGCGGGCCTCGGATACCCCGAGGGCGCGGAAGATGTCGCGCAGCGTGCGCACATAGGCGGCTGCGACTTCCGGTGCGCGTGCGCCTGTGCCCTCGATGGGACGGGTGACGATTTCGACCAGCGGAACCCCCGCGCGGTTGTAGTCGACCAATGAGTATTCGGCACCCTGGATGCGGCCGGAACCGCCCACGTGGGTGTTCTTGCCGGCGTCTTCTTCCATGTGGGCGCGTTCAACCGGAACCGTGACGATTTCGCCGTCTTCGAGCTCGACTTCAACCGAACCGTCATAGGCGATCGGTTCGTCCGACTGAGAGGTCTGGAAGTTCTTCGCCAGGTCCGGGTAGAAGTAGTTCTTACGCGCGAAACGGCACGATTCGGCGATTTCGCAGCCCAGTGCCAACCCGATCTTGATGGCCGATTCGACGCCCTTTTCGTTGACCACCGGAAGCGAGCCGGGCAGACCCAACGAGGTGGGGGTCACGTTGGCGTTTGCGGTGCCGCCGAAGGTGTTGGGGGCGGCGTCGAACATTTTGGTCTCGGTGCCGAGTTCAACGTGGACTTCGATGCCGAGGACCGGATCGTATTTGGATACGGCTTCTTCGTAGTTCATGTTTCCGCTCCTCAGTTCTTGTCCGCTGCGAGTGCGGGGATTTCATCGAGCACACTGTGTCCGCGTGCTGCGTTCAGCGCGGCTTCGAAGCCCGAACCGATCTGGTAGAGACGCTCATCGGCGCGTGCCGGTGCCAGCAGCTGCAGGCCGACGGGCAGGCCGTCGTCTGCCAGGCCCGCCGGGAGGCTCATGGCGGGGATGCCCGCGAGGTTTGCGGGGATCGTGGTGACGTCTGACAGGTAGATCTCCATGGGGCTCAGGCGGTCTTCCGCACCGAATTCCCACGCGGTGTTCGGCGTGGTGGGTGCGATGAGCGCATCCACCTGTTCGAAGGCTTGGGCGAAGTCGCGCTGGATGAGGGTGCGCACCTTCTGGGCTGAACCGTAGAAGGCATCGAAGAAACCCGCCGACAGGGCGTAGGTGCCCATGATGATGCGGCGCTTGACTTCGCTTCCAAAACCAGCGGCGCGGGTGGCGGCCATGACGGTTTCGGCGGTGACGGGACCGTTTTCAGGTTCTACCCGCAGGCCGAAGCGCATGCCGTCGTAGCGGGCCAAGTTCGATGAGACTTCGGAGGACATGAGGATGTAGTAGGCCTGCACTGCGTAGCCGAGGCTGGGCACGTCGATTTCGACGATTTCTGCACCCTGCTTCTGGGCTTCGTCGACGGCGGCCTGGAACTGGGCGCGCACAGCGTCCGATGTTGCGTCGCTGAGCAGCTGGCGAATAACGCCCAGGCGTTTGCCCTCCAGTCCCTCTTCGGCCCCGCGCTTGGCGGCTTCGAGGAAGTCCGGAACTTCATCCGGCAAGGATGTCGAGTCCAGTGGGTCGTGACCGGCCAGAACCTGGTGGAAGGCCGCGGTGTCGGCAACCGTACGCGCCGACGGGCTCACGGTGTCCAGGGAGCTTGCCATGGCGATCACCCCGTAGCGGGAAACCGAACCGTAGGTGGGCTTCATGCCGACGGTGCCGGTGAAAGCAGCAGGCTGGCGGATGGAACCGCCGGTATCGGTGCCCAGCGCCAGGGGCGTCTGGAATGCTGCGAGCGAAGCGAGCGCACCACCTGACGAACCTCCGGGGATCCGGTCGAGGTTCCACGGGTTGCGGGTGGGACCGAACGCCGAGTGTTCGGTGGACTGGCCCATAGCGAATTCGTCGAGGTTGGTTTTGCCGAGCATGGGCATGCCGGCGGCCTTTGTCTTTTCGTAGACGGTAGCGGAGTACGGTGGCACCCAGTCTTCGAGTATCTTTGAGGATGCCGTGGTGCGGATGCCTTCCGTAGCCACGAGGTCTTTGTGGGTGACGGGCACACCGGCCAACAGCGGGAGGTCCTCCCCTGCGGTACGGCGACGGTCGACGTCAGCGGCAGCTGCCAGAGCGGTATCGGCGGTGACGGTGACGAAGGATTTGACCTGCGGTTCGACGGCTTCGATGCGGTCGAGGTGTGCCTGGGTCACTTCGGTTGAGCTGTACTCACCGGCTTTGAGTCCGGCGGCGAGTTCAAGCGCGGAGAGCTGAGTCAGATCGACCATGTCAGTCCTCCCCGAGAATCTGCGGGACGAGGAACTTGTCGTCTTCCTGCGCCGGAGCGCCGGAGAGAGCCTGTTCCGGGGTGAGAACGGGACCCACAGCATCGGGCCGCAGGACGTTGGTCAGGGCGATGGGGTGGCTGGTTGCCGGAATGTCGTCCCCGACGGCTTCTTTGACCTGGGCGACAGCACTGATGATGGTGCCGAGGTCGTCAGCGAGTCCTGTGAGTTCTTCATCGCTCATTGCGATGCGCGACAGCTGCGCCAAGTGCGCAATCTGTTCGGATGTGATTGCGGATTCCTCCGACATCGTCACCCTTTCTGATTGATCTAACTGCTGGTCTGATTGTACTTCCGCCGGTTCAGTCGTCTTTTCCGGCCAACAGTGCGTTGAACTGCTCTTCTGTCAGGACCGGGATGCCGAGTTCTTCTGCTTTTGCGAGTTTCGAACCGGCCTTTTCGCCTGCCAGAAGGTAGTCGGTTTTCTTCGATACGGAACTGGCTGCTTTGCCCCCGGCGGCGATGATGGCCTCTTTCACGGAGTCTCGCGTGTAGCCTTCGAGGGAACCGGTGGCCACGACTGTTTTGCCCTCAAGCGGTTTAGGGCCAGCTTCTTCGGGGCTTTCGGCGGCTTCGTCTGCCATGGACACCCCGGCTGCGCTCCAGCGGTCGACGATTTGTGCGTGCCAGTCAACGTCGAACCAGTCGATGAGCGACTGGGCGATTGTCGTGCCCACGCCTTCGACTTCGGTCAGCGCGTCGAGGTCTGCTGCCCGCAGCGCCTCCATTGAACCGAAGTGAGCCGCGAGCGCCCGTGCCGCAGTGGGGCCCACGTGGCGGATGGACAGCGCAACGAGCACGCGCCACAGCGGTCTGTCTTTTGCACCTTCGATTTCCTGGAGCATGCGCAGAGTTCCCGCAGACGGCTGGGCCGGGGTTTTGATCTGGCCCTTGTCCGGGCCCGAGGTGTAGTACTCGGGCTGGTTGTAGAAGTAGCGGACGCGCTTGATGTTGCCGGTGGGCACACCGTTCTTCTTTTCTTCGCGTTCGACCCACACGTCTGCGAGGTCTTCGGCTTTGAGGTCGAACAGGCCGGCCTCTGAGAGCAGCGGCGGTTCGTCTGGGCTCAGGGGGTTGGTCAGGGCGAGCGCAGCTTCTTCGCCGAGGGCTTCGATGTCCAGTGCTGCGCGGGAGGCCAGGTAGAACAGGCGGTTGGCCACTTGCGAGGGACACGTTTGGGAGTTCGGGCAGCGCAGGTCGCGGTCGCCCTCTTTCTGTTCGACCAGTTCCGTGCCGCAGTCGGGGCATGTGGTGGGCATGTGCCATTCGGTTTCTGTGCCGTCGCGGTTTTCAACCACCGGTCCGAGGATTTCGGGGATGATGTCGCCGGCTTTGCGCAGAATGACGGTGTCGCCGATGAGCACGCCTTTGCGTTTGACCTCGTAGCCGTTGTGCAGGGTGGCCTTTTCGACCGTGGACCCGTCGACCAGGACGGGTTCCATAATGGCGAAAGGTGTGACCCGGCCGGTGCGGCCAACCTGCACGCGGATGTCCAGCAGTTCTGTGGTGACTTCTTCTGGCGGGTACTTGTACGCGCACGCCCAGCGGGGTGCTCGCGATGTATAGCCCAGCTGTTCCTGCACCGCGAAATCGTCGATTTTGATGACGATGCCGTCGATGTCGTGCAGGAGGTCGTGCCGGTGTTCGGCGTAGTGCTCGATGTAGGCGTGGACGTCGTCTTCGGTTTCGCAGTGCTTGTAGTACTGCGAAATGGGCAGACCCCACTTACCCAGAATGTCGTAGACCTCAGACTGGCGCTTGGGCAGTTCTTGGCCGCCACCGGTCACCCAGGCGGCAACACCGTGGACGAGCATGCGCAGCGGCCTCTGGGCTGTGACCTTGGGGTCTTTTTGGCGCAGCGAGCCGGCCGCGGCGTTGCGCGGATTGGCGAAGGGGTCCTTGCCGGCGTCAATGAGGCCCGCGTTGAGATCTGCGAAGTCTTTCAGCGGGAAGAAGACTTCACCGCGGATTTCGACCTGTGCCGGTGGGGTGTCGGTGTCCAGTTTCAGTGGGATGTCTTTCAGCGTGCGGATGTTCCCCGTGATGTCTTCGCCGGTGTAGCCATCACCGCGGGTGGCAGCACGCACCAGTGTGCCGTCGCGGTAGAGCAGATTGCACGCCAGACCGTCGATTTTGACTTCCGACAAAAACTGCGTGCCGGCGGGAACACTGCGCTTGACCCGGGCAAACCAGGCATCGAGTTCTTCTACCGAGAAGACGTCCTCCAGAGAGTACATGCGGGCCACGTGATCGACCGGTGCGAAGGCTTCTGTGTCAACGCCGCCGCCGACTTTCTGAGTGGGTGAATCCGCCGTGGCCAGTTCCGGAAACTCAGCTTCGAGCTGTTCGAGTTCTCCCATGAGAGCGTCGAAGTCGGCGTCGGGAATCGTGGGGGCGTCCCGCACGTAATAGGCCTCGCGGTGTTCTTCGATTTCAGCGCGCAGCCGGGCAGCGCGTTCGGCTGCCTGTTCCGGTGAATAGGTGCTCATTCTTCTTCTTTCAGCGCGTTGTGAATATCCGCAGCGGCCGCCATGAGACTGCGGGATGTGCCCGTGTCAGCTTCTGCTGGCAGCAGACCGGCCGAAACTGGTTCGGCAAAGCCGGTGAGAACCCCGAACTGGGCTGCCGAGGCGCGGCTCATGCCGATTCTGTTCCACGGTTCCCACACTAACTCCAGGGTCTGACGCAGCCGCGCCCGCTGGATGCTGTGCGGGAAGTTAAGCCACACCTCGTGCCCGGCATCGGCCCATTCGGCCAGCCGCTCCCACTGGGCAAGAACGGCGGGCGCTTCACCAGGAGAGCCGATTGACCCAGACCCAGTCGGCAGGTCGACCACAATCGAGCCAACACCGATGTCGAGCAGCTGGTCAGCGTGCCGAATGTCCTTCCCGCCGATGCGCACCGTGGCGAGTTTCGGCACGTGCAGCAGCGGAGCACTGCCACACCGGGCCAGAAATGACTGCAGTCCCGTGAAAACGGCCTGCTCTGGCAAGCTGGGCAGGGTCCGAAAGCCGGAATCTGTGGGCACTGACCCGGTGAGGATCGGGTCCAGGTGCCTCTCCACAATCCGTGCCCGAGGCGCCCGTCCGGTCCTGCGCTCCACTTCGGCCAGGTGTGCCTGGGCGGCGAAGGCGTAGGCCTGCAGGACATCGCGGACAGCCCCGAAGTCTGACAGAACGGGTGCGCCCGACGGCAGTGACATGTGGCGAATCAGGTGCCACGGGCCGGGCAGGGTGAGGAGTGTGGGGCGTTCGTCGTGGTATTCCTCAACAGCGTCGAGAATCTGGGCGGTGTGGGAGCGGCTGAGCCGCTGTTCGCGTCCTTCTCCCCTGGCCAGTCGCCATCCTGCGGCGGTGAGGTCGACGGGCAGGTCGAGCATTCCCGTCGCGGGTGCGAGGAAGTCCAGTGCCCAGCGGGTTCCGCCTTCGGCCGGCTGGGCAATCTGGGGAATCGCAGGAAGCCCTTCACCGAGTGCGGTGACGGCGGCGCTGAAAGCTTCGCGCGGTTCAGTTCCCGCCCACACCCCGGTTGTTGCCGTTGAGGATGCGGTGGGTGTCTCCAGCGACGCGGCGTGCGGCAGGGCGGTCTGTCGATTGGAACCGTCGTGTTCGGCTGCCGCCTGTGTCAAGCGGTCGTGGTTCACCGTCCGCGGCCTCGCAGCTGCACGGGCGGAACGTCAACGGCGAAGCCCATGATGCGGCCGTAGAAGCTTAGCTCCTCTTCCAGTGAGGTGCGAATGGCTTCGGGATCGGTGAAGCCGTGCCCTTCGTCGGGGAAGAATCGTGCGGCGTAGGGCAGGTTGGCCTTTTCGAGCGCCTCGATGAGCGCACGTGCTTGGTTCGGCGGCACGACGGTGTCTTTTTCGCCCTGGAAGACGGCCACGGGCGCGCTGATGTCTTTGAGGTTCGTCAGCGGTGATGCCTTCCTAAGAGCTTCGGAATCCCCTGATCCACCGCCCACGAGGCCTTCCAGGTAGCGGGATTCGAAGTCGTGGGTGTCTTCGGCGAGTGAACGAAGGTCGACAACCCCGAAGTAGGAGCTTCCGCACGCAAAGACATCCGTGGTGGTCAGCGCCTGCAGAACAGTGAGCCCACCGGCGGAACCGCCGCTGATGGACACCCGGTTCGGATCGATGTCGCCGTCATCGGCCAAGCCCCTGACGACGGTCGCGGTGTCGGCAACGTCAAGAACGCCCCACTGGCCGTTGAGCGCTTCCCGGTACTGCCTGCCCATTCCGGTGGAGCCGCGGTAGTTGACGTCGACGACCGCTATCCCGCGGGACGTGAAGTACGCGTGGCGCAGGCTCACACGCGGCACGGCGCGGGAGGTCGGTCCGCCGTGCACAAACGCCACGCACGGAGGGACCTGATCAGTGCTGCTGTCGAGGCGGAGGTCCGGGTCCGCTGCGCTGTCCGGGTTGGTCTCGCTGGCGGGACCCGAGGCGGTGCCCGGCCTGCGCGGCGGGTACCAGACGGCTTGGATGCCGGAGTATTCGCGCACTTCGGCTCGCGGCAGGTATTCGGCAATAGCCGACCAGTCCTCCGGCAGCACGATCGAAAGAGCAAGCGGGTCGAGTTCACCCGATGCAATGTCAAAGGTGTACAGGCCGTCAACCCGGTTGCGCCCACCTGCCCGAATAAGGGCGACAGTGTCGTTGAAGTCCTCGATTTCGGCCCAGTCGATATCGGCGCCGAAGTCCAGCGGGCCGCCGTCCTGTTCGTCGGGCTTGCTGTCAGCCCACAGAAGCGCGCTCGTGCGCTCAGTTGTGATGCCATCGCGTGCGGCTGCCGCCACAATCCTCTGTCCGCCCAGAACCGGCAGGTACCAGCGTGTGCCCAGTGTCCACAGCGGACCGCCGATCTCACCGTGATCTTCAAAAACTGGGACTAACTCCGCCTCGCGAGTTCCTGGTGTGCCGAGTGCGCGAGCCCGGAAAACCGGCACATCGAGGTTCACCAGGCTCCATTTGCCGGAGATGTCCGTGCTCACCGTGAGGGTGGAGCGGCTGCACCATTCGGGCTGGAGGATGGACTGGCGCTGCTGTGTGCCCATGATCGCCACGGGCGGGCCCTGCGGTTTGAGGGTCTGCGGGTCGAGGTCTGCAAGCCACAGGCAGGTGGCGTCCCACGGCATGTCCGGATGATCCCAGCCGATGAACGCGACGTGTTTCCTGTCGGGTGACAGCCGCGGATAGGCGATGAAGTGCGGGCGGTCCTCTCCCGTCCAGTCCGCGGGGAAAAGGGAGCGCACGGGCTCCTCGGCGTGCGGGTCGATGAGCACAAGGTCCCGCACAATCTCATGCGGGTGCGCCCCTCGGAGTTCCCGCACCGCGGTGAAAACGGCCCCCGCGGCGGTGATGTCACCGAAGCACACCCGCCCGCCGGAATCGTCCGTCAGCGCCTGCGGATCGGTGGTCGGGCTGACTGTGTAGAGCCGCTGGGAAGCCTTGTCAACGAATACGACCGTGCCGTTATCCGCACAGTCCCACGCGCCGCCGCCGTACTCGTGAACGCGCGAACCGGCGCTGAGGTTCTCCGGCAGAATGTCGCGGGACTCGCCGTCGCCGTCGCGGAAGAAAATGCCCACACCCGGCTGGCCGGCCCGGCGCTGGGAGAAGAGAACACCGCCTGGGGTGAAGCGGGCCCGGTCAATGGGCCTGGTTCCTGCCGCTGCGAGTGCGGCCGTGATGGGCGAAGTGAGCGGTGAGCCGCCTGTCGGCCCGAACGACGAACCGGGTGCTGCGGACTGGCCGGGCATGTCAGGCCGCCGTACGGTCGATGGTGGCTTGTCCGAGCACCCTGGTGCCGTCGTAGACGACCATTGTCTGGCCGGGTGCAACACCGCTTAAGGGTTCGTCAACGCTGATGTGCATGAGCTGCCCGGCAGGGCGAGCCTGTGGGACGTTGAATTCGGTTTCCGGAGGATCAGGCAGGTAGTCGCCCATCCACATCCGTGCTGGAACGGGCTCAGCGTGCGCGCGGATCTGCACTTCACAGTCCATGGCGTGTTCTTCGGAGCTTCCGGCCGCTTCTGGCGGCTGGCCGCACCACGTGGTGCGGATGCCCGTCAGTCGGGTAATAGAAAGATCCGGTCGCTGGCCCACCGTGACGGTGTTCGTTCGAGTGTCAACGTCGACCACATAGCGGGGTTTGCCGTCGGCGGTCGGCTTGTCAATGCCCAGGCCCTTGCGCTGGCCGATGGTGTAGGACTGTGCGCCGTCGTGTTCGCCCAGGATTTCGCCCTCTTTGTCTTTGATGAGACCGGGACGCATGGGGATCTTGTCTGCCAGCCACGCTTTTGTATTGCCGTCGGGAATGAAGCAGATGTCATAGGAGTCCGGCTTGTTTGCCACGGGGAAGCCGCGCTCGGCGGCTTCGGCCCGAACATCGGCTTTTGCAGCGCTGGCGCCGATGGGGAAATAGCAGTGGCGCAGCTGCTGTTCTGTCAGCACACCCAGCACATAGGACTGGTCTTTGTTCATGTCCTGGCCGCGGTGCAGCTGTGGGTGATCGTCAACCCACTGAATTTCCGCGTAGTGGCCGGTGGCAATCGCGTCAAAGCCCAAGGCGAGCGCACGGTCGAGCAGAGCGGCGAACTTGATGCGCTCATTGCAGCGCATACACGGGTTCGGGGTGCGGCCCTGCGAGTATTCGGCAATGAAGTCATCGACGATGTCCTCTTTGAAGCGCTCGGAGAAATCCCACACGTAGAACGGAATGTCGAGCATGCCCGCCACGCGCGCGGCATCCCGTGAGTCTTCGATGGTGCAGCAGCCGCGCGAACCCGTGCGCAGGGTGCCGGGCATACGCGACAGCGCCAAGTGCACGCCGACGACTTCGTGTCCGGCGTCCTTGGCTCGTGCGGCGGCAACGGCGGAGTCCACACCGCCGGACATGGCTGCCAGTACCTTCACGGTCCCTCCTTCAGTTCAGCGCCTGGCTGTTAAGCGCTCGGGCCATTGATTCTATTCCGAACTGCGGGTCAGTCCGCCTGGCTCCAGTCATAGGCGGAGTTCATACCGGCTTTGCGCGCCTGCTCAACAACACCGGGCAGCGCCTCAATGAGCTTGTCGACTTCCTCTTGCGTGGTTCCGTGGCCCAGTGTGAAGCGCTGGGATGAGCGCGCCTGGTCTTCGCGGCACCCGCAGGCCAGGAGCACGTGGCTGGGCCGGTTGACCCCGGCGCTGCAGGCCGAACCTGCCGAGGTGGCAAAGCCGGCAGCGTCCAGCAGGAACAGAAGGGAATCGGCTTCCGCCCCGGGGAAGGTGAAGTGGACGTTCCCCGGCAGTCGGTCCTCGCGGTGACCTGACAGGTGAGCATCCGGGACATTCGCCTCGATACCGGCGATCAGCCGGTCACGAAGACCGGACAGACGCGGCGCCTCGTGCTCTATGCCGCCTGCTGCCTCCTGAGCGGCGGCGGCAAAAGCGGCAGCCCCGGCAACATCGAGAGTGCCCGAACGCAGTGAGCGCTCCTGCCCACCGCCGTGCAGCACGGGAACGGCCTTGACGTCGCGGGCCAGAATGAGCGCGCCGATGCCAACCGGGCCGCCGATCTTGTGGGCCGTGACCGTCATCGCATCCACGCCCAGATCGGCAAAGTTCAGGGGCAGCTGGCCGAATGCCTGCACCGCGTCAGTGTGGATGGGAACTCCCGCGGCCTTTGCGAGCGCCGCTGCCTGTTGGACCGGCTGAACCGTTCCAATCTCATTATTGGCGAACATGATCGACACGAGTGCGGTGCGCTCACCGTGTTCGTCCAGAAGCTCTTCGAGGTGTTCGAGGCTTATCCGGCCATCGGCGTCAACATCGACCAGAAGCACCTGCGCGCCCTGCGTTTCCAGCCAACCGGCGGTGTCCAATACGGCGTTGTGCTCAATCGGGGTGGTGATGATCACCGGATGGGACAGCTGAGAGATGCTTTCCGGTGTGCCCGTCCCTTCCGCGGGCACGCCGTTGCGGTGCCAGAACAGGCCCTTGATAGCCAGGTTGTCGGCTTCTGTGCCGCCGGAGGTGAGCACCACCTCGGCCGGGGTTGAAGCGCCGACTGCCTCAGCCAGTGCTTCGCGCGAATCTTCCAAACGCAGACGCGACTGCTGGCCCAGCGAATGCAGGGCCGACGGGTTGCCGATTCTCTGCAGCTCGTCCGTATACGCCGCAAGCGCGGTCGGGCGCATGGGCGATGTCGCTGCATAGTCGAAATAGGAACGCACACACTGAGTCTAACGACCCCGGCGCTACACTCTTAGGCGTGATTGCGTTCCTCACCTACGCCCAGTATGCGGCCGCTGCGGTGCTCGCCATATGGGGCACCGTCCAGGCTCTGCGAAACCGTCCGGCGCCGATCTCAATGATCGTGTGGGCAGGTGCGGTGCTTGCGCTGCTGATAGTTCAGCTGATCACCGGCATTGTGCTTTTCGGGCAGACGAACGCCGACCCGCTGCTGTTCTTCGGGTACGTACTCACCGCAATCATCCTCGTGCCGATTGCCGCGGTGTGGGGTTACATTGAGCCCAGCAAGTGGGGGCCGTGGGTGCTGGCGGCTGCCGGCGCCACCGTTATCGTCATGATTCTTCGAATGGACCAGATCTGGCTGTGAACACCGCTGTGAACACCAAGGCTTACTCTGCAATGCACTCCGGGCCGGGGCGGGCCCTGACCGCGGTGTACGGAATCTTTGCGCTGTCGGCATCGGCCAGAGCGGGCTACCAGCTTGTTTCGCATTTCGACCGGGCGCCTCTGGCCTACGGACTGTCGGCGTTTTCGGCTGTTGTCTACATTGTTGCGACTGTCTGCTTGGCAATTGCCAACCGCTCAGCGCACCGTATTGCCCTGGTGTCGGTGCTCATCGAGCTGGTCGGTGTCATCGCCGTCGGCATCTTCAGCCTGGTTCGCCCTGAGCTGTTCCCCGAAGCCACCGTGTGGTCCGGCTTCGGAATCGGCTACGGCTTTGTGCCGCTGGTGTTGCCGATACTCGGCCTGCTGTGGCTGGTCCGGGTCGACCGCATCGCCCAACAGTACAGCGCCTGAGCCGCGGGCACCTCGACCAGCGCAGTCCCGTCCCCGTCCCGGCCAGCAGCGGCTCGCACTGAGCAAGCAGCAGCTCGCCCAGCCCGTGCAGAACTCAGTCGTCGGAGTCCTTGCCCTTTGTCGAGGTCTGCTCGCCCGACAGCGGGAACCAGTCAGAGCTGGTGAGTTTTGTCTTGCCGTCACCGGTTTCAATCATGAACGGAATCGAGGCTTCGATCTCTACTCGATTGCCGCTCTTCTTCCCGGTGGTGATCGCCGAGACCTGTTTGGGAAGCGAGAAGTTGAAGTCCTTCGGCACCTCGATCGTGATGGTGCAGCGCATTTCGGCCATTGAGGTCGCCCCGCCGCTTTCGGTCTCAGCGGCGTAGTTCTCGAAGTCGATTTCCGTGTACGGCTGGCACTGCGATTCGACGCGCTTGAACGACTTGGAGTCTTTTGCATACTCGTCGACGTAGGCGCGGTAGCTCTTGAAGCCATCACCGCTGAGGTCATAGTCCTTCAGCGCTCCGCCGCCATCACCCTTAGCTCCGCTGAGGAAGTCCTTGACCGCAGTAACTGATTCGCCGAAATCCACGGCGTACTGCTTATCCGCCGGTGCCACCTGACCGTCTTCCAGGGCCAGCTTCGGCACGCGCTTGCCGTCTATGAACAGCCCCTGCTGCACACTCCAGTCGTCGTTGGCGCTGGCACGCATCACCAAAAGCGCCTGAGTGCCCGCATCGGCATCGTCGCTGCTGGCGAAGGCAAAGAACCACAGCGGATAGTCCGACTGCGCCGGACCTCCGGCGAGCACCTTGTCGAAGCCGACCGTGCCCAGCTTCTTCTTTTCGGCTTTTGCCACGAGCACTTCGGCTTTTGTCCGGTCGAGCATCGGACCGGCCTGAATCTGGTCCAGTCCCTTGCCGTCATCGGCCAGCGACTTCTGCAGCTTCTTCGTGTAGTCGGTGATGAACGCTGAACCATCGCCTGCGCGCAGCGGCTCTTTTGTATACTCACTCGACTGCGGAACAGCGGGCCTGGCGATCGGCGGGGCGCCCGAACACCCGCTCAGCAGCCCCAGTCCCGCCAGAGCTGCGGTCATTGTGCTGAGTGCGCGCTTCATCGGGATTCCTCCGCTGTCCGTGCTCTGCTTCGCGAACCGCCGACGGCGACTTTCGGCTGATCCTGTCGCCACGAGAGGAACAGCCAGACAGCAAGCGCAAAGATCATCACCGTCAAAGCCAGACCGATAAGCGCCATCGGCACAACTCCGGGGGCGTCGACCGTGATGGTGATTTTGGTGTTGGCCAAAGATCCTTCTTGCGCTGCGATCACGACCACCTGCGGGTCGCTGTCAAGGCCCAGCCGGACCGTCTGCGAGGTTCCCGTTTCCTGTGTAATCCACCAATCGCGGCTTTCGGGGTCGGAGGCAAGCTGCTCGTCCCCGGCCACAAACCTGTGGCTGATTTCGCCGGGAAGTTCGATTTCGGTGGCTTCGTCATGCGCTGTCCCCGAAAGGTAGCTGCGCACGTCCACCCCGTTGGCGGTGCCGACGAACACGGGAGTGTCGGATTCGACGGTGACTTCTGCAACCGCGTTGGTGACAGGAATGAGCTGTTGGTCGAGCATGACAGCCTGACTGCGTTCGTCAGGGGTCATCGTCTCGGTGCGCGCCTGCCCGTCGAAGCCGACGACGGACAGGGCCGAAATCACCAGCACCAAGCCCAGTATTCCCACCAGCCCCAGCAGTCCGGAGCCAAGAAGCCGCAGCATCAGAACAGCGCGCGCATCAGACGTCCGCGGGCTTTGACTACGCGCGCGTCTTCAGCGCCGACTGCATCGAACAGGTCGAGAAGGTGCAGGCGAAGCTTTTCGCGGTCGTCGCCGGCGGTGGTTCCGATCAGCGTGATCAGGCGTGTGAACGCGTCTTCAACGTGACCGCCGGCAACATCGAGGTCGGCGCAGTCGATTGCCGCATCGACCGATGTGGGGTTGTCAGCTGCGGCCTGGCGCACAGCGGCGAGGTCTATGTCGCGGGTGCGGCGCAGAAGGCCGACGCGGGCGATTCCGGCTTTTGCCTCGGCATCTGCCGGCGATTCTGCAAGTGCGTCCTTGTACACCTGTTCGGCGCGGTCGAGGTCGCCCGCTTCCAATGCCTCGAGGGCTTCGGGGTGGCGGGGGCCTTCCTGCGCCTGGGTGCCTTTGACCCAGGCGGTCTTGTGCAGGCCCGCCTGCGCGGCTGCCTGGGCGATCTGGTCGAACAGCTGGCGGATCTGCGCTTCGGGCTGCACGCCCTGGAACAGCGGGACGGGCTGGCCTTTGATGACGGCGACCACCGTCGGCAGGGCCTGCACCTGAAATGCCTGTTGGATTGCCGGGCTGGTGGCAACATCCACCAGTCCCAGCACTGCGCGGCCGGCCTGGTCTTCGACGATCTTCTGGAGGACCGGCAGAATCTGCTGGCTGTCCGGCTGCTGCCCGGAGTACAGCACAAGAACCACCGGCAGTTCCATCGACAGCCGTGCCGCCGATTCGAATGTCTGCTCGTTGACCTCGAAGGCAAGAGCGGGCACTTCGACCTGGTTGGGGCCGGGAGTTTCGCTGGACTGTTCCGCGCTGCTGGGTGTCGAACCCGCCGAGGTGCCGTGACCGCGGACTGCCGACAGGTCCAGGCCCTCCTGTTGGGCGGGCTGCTGGCCTTGTTCGTGCTGAGCCGACGCCTGCGGGCCGCCTCCGGTGTGATCAGGCTGCTGGGGAATAGTCATGTTCTCCTCGTCAGTTGTTGCCGGCCAGTTCGGCGTTGACCATTGCGGTTGACACGCCGATCAGCCGCACCTTGCCTTCGCCCTTCTTGGGCACCACAAAAGCGTAGACCTGCAGGTATTCGGTCTTCAGCGTCCGCTTGGTTTTGGTTTCGCCGACGACTTTAGCCTGGGGGTTGGGGACTGTGAGTTCACCCGTTTGGCCTCCGCGCGATTCGGGTGACAGAGACAGTGTGTGCGATGCCGAACCGATCACGATAGCCGATCCGTCCTTGGCCGACTGGGCTGCGACCTGCTGGCCGGGGCTGTATTCGACTTTGGCTGAGCCGTTGCCCTTTTCGATTTCCTTTTTGACCTTCTTGAAGGATTCGCGTTCCTGTTTGGCGAAAGCGTCGTCTTGGAAGTCGCCCTTGCGCTTGGCGCTGTCGGGCTTCTGGAGCTTTTCGGCGTAGTTTTTGACGGCGTCCTTCGGCGTCATGACCAGTCCGTCCTGGTCGGCAGGCAGAAGGCCGGAGCCGACGCGGGCGTCTTCGACTTCGGGGAACTCAGCACCGGGCAGGAGCACGGTGAGCGACCACAGGCGGTAGGGGCTGCGGGGATCCTGCTGACTGAGCATGACCAGCTGGGTCTGGTCGTTTCCGCTGACGACAGCGGATGTGACCCGCGGCCACGTGTCCGTTGCCGAAGTGAAGTTCACCTTGACATCGTCAAATGCCGGGGCGGCGGGCAGCTTGGCCTTTTTGTCTTTTTTCTTGATCTTGTAGGCACCTTCGCGCTGCTGGTGGAAGGTGCCGTCGGCACGATCGCCGAGCTTCTTCGCGTCAAGCTTGTCGTCGGCTTCCTTAACGGTGGTGTGGATTTCCTTCAGGACCCGTTCAAGCTGTTCGTCAGTGACGGAGGCTGCCGGCGCGGTGGGCGTTTGCAGCGGCTGGGGTTCGGGAAGTTCAGGAGCCCCGCAGCCGGCGAGCGCCAGGCCGGGAACAATCACGAAGGCGGAGCCCATCTGCGCCAGTCTGCGCCGACGTTCAAGGCGGGCTTCCTCACGGTCTTTTTCGCGTTTCTTCGCCCGTGTGCCGGAGATGAACAGCAGGATGCCCAGAATGATCAGAATGAGTCCCACCACGATCAGCGGCGTCGACCACGGGTTGGTGGCGTCGTTCTTCCACTCCACGGAGATCTGCAGGTTCGACTTTTCACTGCTGCCGATCAAGAACGCGGAGTCGTCGGATGGTTCGCTCCATTTGAAGGTCACCTGTTCGGGTTCAGTTGTCGAGTTTTCCCACAGATCTGCTCCCGCCGGGTTGGGCACGCTGTCTTCTTTGCCCTCGACTTTTTCTGTGCGCAGCTCGTCCTGCGATTTCAGCCCGGTGATGTCGAGATACGCAGCTTCGCCGAGCCATGCCTCGACATTGGGCTTCGATGCGTGGGCGACGGTGATGTCGCCTGCGCCCTTGACGGTGACGTGGGCTTCGCCGGGGTACAGGTTGAGGACTCCGGGCTCGATGACGGCCGCAGCAGAGCCTTCATCTGTCTGTGTGGACGCGGTAATATTGTCCGGCGGTGCCCACACGGTCTTCTGAAGAACTCCGACGACGCCGAGAACAGCGCCCAGGACGATCATCACGACTGCAGCTATTGAGCGCACGCGCTCCCCTTCGATCAGCTTGTGGTTCAACTGTCTATTCTACGTACCCCGAAATATCGAGTTCTGGGCGGACTCCCAGCGGTGCTGGCACGTGCACCGGGCTGTGTCAGACCACAACGCTAGTATTGGGCTCGTGGCTGTAGACAGAATTGTATGGATTGACTGTGAGATGACCGGCCTTGAGGTCGGCACGGACGAACTGATCGAAGTCGCGGCGATTGTCACTGACTTCGATCTCAAACCGCTTGATGACGGCATCGACATCGTCATCAAGCCGTCCGAATCCGCGCGGAACAACATGAACGATTTCGTGACCAACATGCACCGCGAATCCGGGCTGATCGACGAACTCGATCGGGGAACCACTGTCGCGCACGCGCAGAAGCAGGTGCTCGACTACATCCGCTCACACGTTCCCGTTTCCGGCAAAGCTCCGCTGGGCGGCAATTCCGTCGGCACTGACAAAATGTTCCTCCAGCAGCAGATGCCCGAACTCGTCGACTATCTGCACTACCGCATCATCGACGTCAGTTCGATCAAAGAACTCGCCAAGCGCTGGTTCCCATCGTCGTACTACTCCGCACCGGCCAAAACAGGCAACCACCGGGCTTTGGGCGATATTCTCGATTCCATAGCCGAACTGGCGTACTACCGTCGCGCTGTATTCACCTCGGAGGCCCCTGATTCGACCGCGTCGGCGCAGATTGCCTCCGCCATCACCGCTGAGTACTTTTCAGCAGAACCTTCCACCGACTCTGCCGAAAGTGACCTTCCCCAGTCCCCCGGCGCCTCGACAGACAGCTGACTATGACTACTGCCACCGCTCCCCTCGCTGCCGCTGACGAAAGTAATGAAGTCCCGCTGGGCAAACGCGACTCCAAATATCGCTTCTTCGAAATGATCCCGGCTGTCTTCAGCTACGGGAATCTCGCGGCCGTCGTCGTTCTTTCGCTCATACACCCCACGTGGGGTGCGCTGTGGGTGCTTGTAATCGTCGCCTACATGTTCATTCGGGGTGTGCGCGGTGCAGTCGATCTTGTGCGCGGGCTGCGCCGCTTTCGCCTCGCCGCTCGAGTCGACTGGAATGCGCGTCTTCTTGATCTTGCGCTGGTCATGGACGGCAAGCGGGTGCCGCCGACCCCACCGGGGTCGTTTCGCGCAGACCAGCATCGGCAGCTTCTGCGCCAAGTGAGGAAAAACCCCCAGAACTACCCTCACCCTGCCCGGGTCCAGCACGCTGTCATCATCGCGGCGTACAACGAACCGTACGAAGTCATCGAACCCACCATCCGCGGGCTGCTGTACACAACAACCCCATCGGAGCACCTGCACATCTTCTTCGCCTACGAAGAGCGCGGCGGCCCGGACATGCAGCTGACAGCCCAGCGGCTGAAAGAAAAGTACGGCGCGAAGTTCGGCACCTATGAGCTTGTTGAACACCCGCGTGACATCCCCGGCGAAATCACCGGCAAGGGCGGCAACATCACCTTCGCGGGCCGACGTGCGGCCGTGTGGGCAGAAGAAAGAGGCTTCGACCCTGCCGAAGTCATGGTCACCACGCTCGACTGCGACAACAAACCGTATGAAAGCTATTTCGACTACGTCGCGTATGAATACATCCGGGCTGAAGACCGCCAGCGCGCTTCCTACCAGCCCATCGCGCTGTACCTGTCGAATATCTGGGACGCCCCCGCGGTGACCCGCGTGATTGCTTCGGCCAACTGCTTCTTCAACCTCACACAGACGGTCCGACCCTTTTCGCTTCGCAACTTCGCGTCTCACTCACAACCGCTTGATGCGCTTATCGACATGGATTTCTGGTCCACGCGTACAATCGTCGAAGACGGCCACCAGTACTGGCGGTCGTACTTTCACTTCCGCGGCGACTACCGTGTGATCCCCGTCCACGTGCCCATCTACCAGGACGCCGTGCTGGCAGGAAACCTGGGCCAGTCGATCAAAGCGCAGTTCAAACAGCTCGCGCGGTGGTCCTACGGCGCTTCGGATGTTCCTTACGCCATCAAGGGCTGGGCCAATTCGAAGCCCAGGTTCTTCGGCACGCTGTGTCGCTTCATCCTGCTGTTGGAAAGCCACGTCACGCTCGCCAGCGTTTCCCTCATCATTGCCGTAGGCGGTTGGGTGCCCTTCCTCGTGCTGCGCGCCACAGGAGAAAGCGCGCCCGAATTCACCAGCAATATGCCGTTCTTGGTCGGCAGCATCCAGCAGGTTGCCATGATCATGCTGCTCACATCGCTGCTGGTGTTCGTGAATCTGCTGCCGCCGCGGCCCGTGCGCTACTCACGGCTGCGCTCAGTGTCGATGCTCGCCCAGTGGCTGCTGTTCCCCTTTACGCTCATGATCTTCAATTCCTCGACCGCGCTCGTTTCACAGGGCCGCCTGCTGTTCGGCAAATACCGCGAAAACTTCGAAGTCACGCAGAAGACGGTCGTGAAGTCGAACGTCGAGCCCTCAGCACGGCAGATCGGCCTGCAGCGCATGGACATCGAAAAAGATCGGCTCTGATCTGTGGATTCAGCCCGTCACGCCTATCTGACCCTGCCGACCGGACCCACTGTCTTCATTGCACACGGCGGGCAGCTGGTCGGCGTGCACCACGTGCCCATCAAGCACAGTCCCGAACAGGAGTTCTTCGGGCAGGAGCTCAGCTCCGCCTCGGCAGAAGACGATCCGGTCATGGGGCCAGCACTTGCACAGCTGAGTGAATACTTTGCCGGACACCGGCAGACATTCGACGTTCCGTTTGCCCTGCATGGCACGGCGGGTCAGAAGCGCATCTGGAACCTGCTGCTGGAGATTCCCTACGGCGAGCTGACCACATATGGCGAGATCGCAAAGCAGCTGGGCAAGCCCGGTATGGCTCAGGCAGTCGGCGGGGCTGTGGGACACAATCCGATCAGCATCATTGTGCCGTGCCACAGAGTGATGGGCGCCGACGGCAGCATGGTCGGCTACGCCGGCGGTATCGAGCGCAAGCGAATGCTCTTGGAGCTCGAGGGCCACACGCCTGACCGGCCCCTGTTCTAACCAGTCCCGGCTTTTCTTACCGACGGCGCTGTGAAGGGCGGTGCTTCACCGCCCTTACTCTGCTGAGCCGGCCGGGTTGTCTTCTGTTGAGCCCGCTGTGTCTTTAGCGGGCTTCGGTGAGCGGCGCAGGAACAGCCACGCTGACACGATGACCGCCAAGCCCAGCACGATTGTGAGCCCGCCCCACAGCAGGCTGGCGCTGCGGGCCTCGGGATTGTCAGAGGCACCGGCCTGGCTGCCCTTCAACGCAAAGCTTTGCTTGCCCTGCTTCTCCGATTCGGCCTGTTCGGGGGTGGGGACCGGGTCGGTCACGGTTCCTTCATTCTGCTGGGACGAAGATCCAGAACCGCTGCTGGGTCTCTGCGGAACCCAGTTGGCTCCGCCGTTGCCGGTGTCCGGCTGAGGAGCCCTCCCGCTTGAACTCTGGCTGCTGAAGCGGCCGTCCGGTGGCCGGGGACTGTTTCTGTGCGGACTGGTACGCGGCTGTCGGCGGGTGTCGTACGGAGAGTTCTTCGAGCCTTCCCGTCTGTCAGCTTCAGACTTGTCCGTCGGCTTCTGCGTGGATGATTTCGGCGGCAGTCCACCGGGTGGCCGCTGTGAGGGTTTGGGCGTCAGCGTGCCGGTTGGCCTGTCAGCAGGTTTCCGGGACGGTTTTGGATTCGGTTTGTCGGTTGGCCTGTCCGGCGGCTTCGGCGATGACTGTGTTGTCCGATTGTCCGTTGGCGGATCGGGCGGATTGCCCGCTGACCCTTCAGTGTTCTCAGCGGGCTCTTGCGACGGTTTTTCACCAGAGCCTCCGGTAGGCGGATTCGACGGCGAAGTCGGGTTGACTTTGCCGTCGGGCTGAGTGGGCACATACAGTTCTTCATTTTTGGGTTTCGCTGGCGATGCGGGCGGGTTCTCGGATGCCCCGTTGTCAGGCTGTGAAGCCGCAGGGGTGGCAAGCGTGAGGATCAGACCGAACACGGCAAAACAGCACAGTGCTGCGGCCGTGGCTTGGCGCCTGAATACCTGCTTCATGCTGCCTTCCGGTGTGTGCTCAGCGGTGCGGACTCTTCGGTGATTTTACGGATAAAACGCCCGTTATCGTCCTTTGTGTGCTTTCGCGTAGCCTCTGATTATATCGGATTCGCTGCGGACAATCGCATAGTCGCCGTCAGCGTCAACTGCCATGAGGTTGTTCTTGGTTTCGTAGGCCGCATCGCCGGCGATGATCGAAGGGGATCCGTCAACTACGGCCGGTGTGTACGACCCGCGAGGTTCACCGAAGCGCACATCATCTTCCGAAGCGTCGCGCACCAGCAGACCGCTCTTCATGTCGAACAGGTAGGGGCCGAAAACAGCCAGGCTGAACCCCTGCCCGCGTTCCCACTTGGCATCGGCGATTGCATCAGCCTGAGTTTCAACCGTTGACACGATTTTTCCCTGCTCGGTGTCGCTGACCACAATCTGCACGGGCTCGGCGGAATCGAGGCCTGTATCGCTTTCACCCCACACGGTGACGATCTTCCCGTGCCCGGCTGTCACCCATTTGAGGATCACGAGGTCCTGGCCGGGCTTTTCGAGTGCAAACTTTTCGGCCAGCCCCGTTTCGGTGTCAGAGACCGCAACCTCGCCGGAGAAGTCTGCTGTGATTACTTTTCGCCCGTCGAGCCCCATGGGTGTGAAGCCGGTTTCGACACCCACAACGGCGTGAACCTTGTCGTCGTGGAAGTGGTAGAGCTTATCGCCCGCGACGACCATGGGGGTTGTCCCAGCCAGGGAGATTTCGGCGTCGGCGGGAAGCGTGTACTTCTGTGTGGTGGTTTCACCGTCGTAGAGGACTTCCGCTTTGTCGCCTGAGCGCAGCAGCAGAGCGGGCTTGTTGTTGATTCTGGTGTCGGCTGCGATTTGAACGCTGCCGTCCATGGTGATGCTGGTGCGCTTTTTTCCGGTCGTGGGATCGAATACGTCAACACTGCGGTCTTTGACTGCAACGATCCCCCTTTCGGAGGCACTGACTGACGCGGCGGGATCGACGGGAAGTTCCCACGCGGGTTCGTTTTTGAAGCCCGGGACGATGCTCTCTGACTTCTTCAGGCTCAGCTTGGGCTGCTCAGTCGCGCCGGAAGAATCGGCCGTCGATTCCTGCAGGCCTCCATTCGGCGCTCCGACGAATGCGGGTATGACCCACAGGACGATGACCACAATGAGCATGACAGCCAGAATGATTGACGGCACGATCATCGACGGCTTGCGTTTTCTGCGCTCACCGCGGTCGGAGGGGCTGCGTGCTGGATCGTCTGAGAGAAGTCGGGTGAGAAGTGATCCGCTGCCCGGCTTGGCTGGGCCTTTCCCCACGGGCTGCGCTGTGGTGTTTTGTCCTTCGTCGCCGTTGTCTTCTTCTGCCTGGTCGTCCACCTGCGCGGGTCCGTTCGCAGGATCGGCTTCTGGGCCAGTCTCGGCTGCGGCAGTGGACTCTGCACCAGCCGAGGTGCCTGCCTGGCTGTCTGGCGCTTCCTCGGACCCAGAGGCGTCCGCCTCTGCTGTTTCTTCGGCAGGACGGTCTGTGCTGTTTGTGACCGCGTTATGCGGCTGGATAATGGGCAGTTCGCTCGTTGCAACCGAACCGTCTGTCCCGATGACTACGGAGTGGGAAGATTCGCCGTCGGCGATCTGCACGAAAATAGGGTGCTCATCGGATGCCGCCATGTCGCGGACTTTGGCGAGCGCTGCGCCCAGGTCATGGCACTGTTCCGAGGCGCCGTCGATCGTCAGAAGGACAGTTCTGTCCTCAGCAAAGCTGACGTCGGCGTGCTTCATCCTCGGGGCTTTCTACTGGGGATGGGGGTCTGTTTTCCACCTGTCAGCGGGTGTCCCGCTGTTTTCACCTGAGTGATTTTACGCGGCCCATATTGGAGTTCCCACCCGGCCCACAAAACGTTATGGCTCGTTAACCTGAGACCGATTTTGGGTCTGCCTTCTTGTTCTCACCTCGGTGTCAGCTGTGTGCCAGCTGAGCGGATTTGGCCTTGGGGCAATGTGTGGCTTAGCATGGTCAATGCTGTCTGTGAGGCAGTGATGGTGGCTATAGCTCAGCTGGTAGAGCACCGCGTTGTGGTCGCGGGGGTCGCGGGTTCAAGTCCCGTTAGCCACCCCAGGCCAAATCCCGGAACATCATTCATTCGATGTTCCGGGATTTTTGTGTTTTGGGGCTGGTGGTGTGCCGGGTCATGGTTCCCGCGCTGCGGGGCAGCCGCAGTGGTGGCCGCGATGGCCAGCCTCACCTCGTGTGCTTTCACATAGGGCTCCGGCAGAGTTTGGTGAAGCTCTGCCGGAGCCCTATGTCAGTTCTTGTGGGGTGCTGTCTTCGTCAGCTCTGAGGAGGACGAGGCGGCATCGGCGGACCACCCGGCCGCTCCGGCGGTGCCTGCGGCGCCTGCGGGCCGGGATTGTTGTACGGAGCTGCCCCCGGCTGCTGGACAGGGTAGTTGGGGCCGCCCTGTCCGAAAGGCGCGGGAGGCTGGTTCTTCTGCTTCTTCTTCGCCACGACCACAACGACGATGACGACTGCCGCAACGATCGCCAGGAAGACAAAAAGTCCGATCACGATGAAGACGATCAACCATGGGAAGCCCGAGGCTTTCGCAGTCACGCTGATGACGTCCTTGTCGTATGAGCGCAGGTCGTAGGTGACTGTCTTGCCGGAGATCTGGCCGCCTTCAGCCTCGACGACCTTACCCGGGAAGGTCAGCTTAACCTCGGCTTCTTTGAAGATCTCTGACGTCGACGGGGCCTCGCCTCCTGTGTTGAAAGCCGGAGAATCCGTGTCTTTTGCGATGTTCGGCAGTTCCATGACGATGTTGTCGCCGTCTTTTTTCAGGACGATGCGTCCGGGTCCACTCCCGGTGGTGCTGGTGAAGTCCTCTGCTGCGACTTTGTCGAACGTGACCCTGTACCCGAGTTCACTGTCAGTCGAGATCTTTTCAGCCTGGGCCCCTTCTGGGATGGTGTCTTTTACGTCTTCGACAGACTGGTCAAGCTGCTTCTCGATGTCACTTTCTTGGGCAAGACCGCCGAGCTCGGACACCTTTTCGTTGACTTTCTGTCGTTCGACAGTTGCGACGAGGCCACCGCTGACGCGCAGGTCTTTGTCAATGGTGAGATCCATTTTGACAACGGCGTTGAGGCCCGCACATCCGGCCAGCACCAGTGTGACCATCAGCATCGCGCCTACCGTCAGGGCTCGCCCGAGCCTGTTGTCGATGGTTGCTGTTGGGGCACCTTGTGAATGTCGACTGTTATGCAATGCGGGCCGCGCCTTTCACCTGTTTCCTGGTTTGAACGTTCAGAGGAAGTCTAGCTGTACTGACCACAGAACGGTGCGCTCAGAAGGACAGTCCGCCGACCACGAAAATGTCTGTGACGATTTGTTACCGATTCCGGCCGAAATTTCTGCAGCTCCAGTATGTTGTTCGCTGGTTCAAGAGCTGCAGCTTTCAGTACCTGGCTGGCTGCACGGCAACCCTCTCCATCGAGTGGGGTGCCCCAGGGGAAGAACCGGCATGAGCAAACGTTCATGCAAGTCGATGGATCTCTGCGCGCAGACGCACCGGGATCCGGTAAGGAACATTCCCATGTCTACTCACCATGGCAACAGCGGTACAGGAAATCCTCACGACGTCGACCCTGCGGATGGTTGGGGCGAAGTCCCTGAAGCTGATCGCCCCCTGTGGTCTCGCTATATGCTCGACCACTGCCCTGCATTCCCAGGGGCGACCATCATGAATTTCATTGCAGGCAGCGTCGTCAAGGGCGGTACGCGCGTCCCTCAATCTTGGAAGGACACAGCCGCCGAACTGCACAATGCCGGTTTCAGCCCGCTCCAGTACTTCCTACTTGCTGAGCTGCTGTCAGGCGCGCGAAAACAGGGCGAATTGCAGGAAGCCGTACACGGCCATCTTTTTAAACAGTGGTTCGGCTATCCTTACCCGGATTTTCGGCTCAACGCTGATGCCTGGCGGCCCTGGCTTCAGCGTCTGCAGAATGCGCAGTCGCCCAGTCGAGCACTCAGCCACATCCTTCATGGGTGGAACCTGCCGCCCTTGGGCACGGTGAGGTTCAGGAATGGAGGGCAAACGCGGGTCGTTTCCGACTGAGCAAATGGAGCGTCCCGTCAGGAAAGACGGGACGCTCCGCATCGTCAGCTTCTAGGGCCAGCCCAGCCTCGTCCACAACAGACTCACGTCCACTCGCTTCGGCAGCAACGAATAGAAGACGCGATACATTGGCTCGAAGCACCTATTGACGTCCTCGAATTCTGACATCGGGCGCTCTTCCCCTACCGAACAGTTTCGGCTCAGCTGCCACTCATTACCGTCTCAGCGTCTCGAGCAGGCCATCTGCTCCGCTTGCTGCTGCAAAACCGGTGAAGTAGGTGCTGTGCGTTGCCTTCACTGTTTCAAGGGAATCTGACCCGACCAAAACAATGTCAGTAGACACCGAGTTGCGGTATTCCGTCTCGAGCTTTGCGTATTCCTCCATTGCCCGCTCCGCATCGGTTCCGAACGACTCCTGCATGATGAGCTTGTCCTGGGCATGGTCAAACACAAGCAGGAAATGATTGATGTTGTTCATGACGCGCCCTCCTGCTTTTCAATGCTCGCGGTGAGCAGCTTGTTCACTTCAGCGATCTGGTCGTTTGCGATGGTGATCAAGTCTAGCGGAACGTGCTTCTGCTCTTCTTCGAGGCGGTATATTTCGGCCAAGTTTCGCGCCAGAATCTGAACAGGGTGGTCACCGGTGTCCGCGACCTGGACTCCCCAGGCGTCGAGGATCGCGGCTTCTACAGTCCGCACCTCCGCGATGTCGCTGACCAGGATTCTGCATCCTCCGATGTCCTGCATGCGGGACAGGTCCAGCCCCTTCTCACGATCGCCTAGCTTTTCTACGATCGTCTGCTCCCGCTTAAGCCGCTGCGTCACCTGGGCATCAATTCCAGATCCCGATGCAATGCCACTCACACTGTTGGTGACCCTCAGAAGCGGGCCGGCAAACTGAGAGCGAAAGACTCGCACAGTTTCGAGAGCTTCCTCAAATTCCGCTTGACTAGCCTCACCGCTGCGGAACTTCCGGATCTTCGACCCTGCTTTCCGGACGCTGGTCTTAGACGGTCTTTCATGCGATGCCACGTTGCCAGCTTATTCGACAGCCTTCGCTCTGCTCGAGCTTTCAAGCACTGCCGTAACAGGAGCGTTTTACGTGCAAAAGCTCCACGAGACGCCCGCCATGTCTGCGCACCCGAGAGCTCTCGGGAAGACGCGACCAGTGATTCAAAAGATTAGGTAAACGCGGGACAAGCGACCCGGCAACCGAGCATCAAAAGGCCCTGACCTGCATTTCTACTGGTCAGGGCCGTGTTTTCGTACACCCCCCGGGACTCGAACCCGGAACCCACTGATTAAGAGTCAGTTGCTCTACCAATTGAGCTAGAGGTGCGCAACGAGAGTTAACTATACACACATCTTCTGGCGGTGGGAAATTGAGATTCGCCCGCATACGGGCTTTGTGACTAACCGCACAGAACTTGGCCGACGGGCGCATCGTGCGCTGTGCGTGGGAGGCAAGCAGGCAGCTGCCCCAAGCTACCGCTTGACCGGCTGGCAACTTGGGCAGTTGGCCAGCCAAGCCCGCGGTCACAGGTACAGGCCGGTGCTGTCCTCACCCACGGTCTGCGAGATCGCGTGAATATCGCGTTCGCGCAGAAGTGTGTACAGCAAACCGTCGAGTTCGACCTCAGCACGATCTTCTGGATCGAACAGAATTGTGTCGTGCAGGCTGACTTGCCGCACATTCGGGCCCGTAGCCACAACCGTTCCCCACGCCAACCGCTTGCCCATCGCCGCTGTGGCGGGAATGACAATACCGGCGGAGGATTTGCGCTCCCCCGCCTCTTTGTCAGGTTCCACCAGCAGGCGGTCGTGGAGCATGCGGATGGGAAGCTCGCCAGCGGTTTCTGCCGCCGGCCGAGCTTGCGACGTATCAGACATACAGTTTGTGCTTGCCGATCAGTACTTGCGCTGGCTGCGGACGATGCCCAGAGCAATGATCGACGCAGCACTCAACACCAACCCGCCGACAAGTGCCGCGGTGTCAGCGCGGACCGAACCATCCGAGTTGACGGCAGCGCCCTTGACTCGGTTGCTGGCACGAGCCGCAATGGCTTTGGGGTGGACTTCGCCCACCAGGGTGTCGATATTGGCGGCCAAGCGCTGTTCGCGCAGCCGGATGGATTCTTCGAGCTGTGCCTTCGAAGCGTTGTCGACAGTGATGTCCGAGGTGTAGACGTTGCTCACGCGCATTCCTTTTCTTCGGAAGTCTGCTTACCCACCCGAGCTTACCGTGACCGACTGACACTGAGCGGCAGGTGGCAGAATGAGACGCAGAACTTACGCCCCGTAACGAAGGGAAGGCCATGACCCGACTGGAGATCGGCGACACCGCACCGGATTTCACCCTGACCGACCACACGGGTAAGGACGTAACCCTCTCGGATCTGCGCGGCACGCCCGTCATCGTCTACTTCTACCCGCGAGCGATGACTCCCGGCTGCACCACGCAGGCGTGTGACTTCCGCGACAGCCTGTCATCACTGAAATCAGCCGGCTACACAGTGCTTGGGGTTTCGCCGGACAAACCGGAAAAACTCGCCCAGTTCGTGGAAAAGGAAGGCCTGAACTTCCAGCTGCTGTCCGACCCGGACAAGCAGGTCATGACCGAATGGGGTGCGTTCGGCGAAAAGAAGAACTACGGCAAGATCGTCCAGGGTGTTATCCGCTCCACGATCGTGCTGGATGAAGAAGGCACCGTGAAAGTCGCGCAGTACAACGTGCGCGCCAAGGGACACGTGGAACGTCTGCGCCGCGAGCTCGGCATCGACTGACCGGCGGCAACACCCGAGCCGCTTCCCCACCTCAGTGGCTCGCCTAAGACGCCAGCTCGTCACGGCGAACACACCTCGAGCCCGTCGATGCTGGATCGCGGTCTTGTATGCTGGGCTCGCCCGCGCGAGTGGCGGAATTGGCAGACGCGCTGGATTTAGGTTCCAGTGTCTTCGGACGTAGGGGTTCAAGTCCCCTCTCGCGCACCAAGTCCCGGGACATCGTTCACTCGATGTCCCGGGACTTTTTGTTGGGGTTTAGTTGGTTGACTAGACGCCGCCCGCCTCCTAGTGCCGCTCAGTTCGCACGGCTCACCTCGTGCGCACTGCCCGAGCCAGATCGGCACCTCCACCGGCCCAGACCCTACGGTCGGATTCCGCGAATGAAGGCTTCAACCAGCCACTCGTGCAGATCCGGGATCTGCTCCTCAACGAACGACGGAAGGGGGCGGGTAGCCGTAGCGATTCCAGCAACAAGACGCATTGCATCGATATCGCCGATCAAGCCCGCTTCTCGGGCCCGCACGAGAATCGGGTCAAATTGCGCCAGTCGTTCAGCGCGAACCGCCGCTACCCGCTCCGATTCGGCGAACTCCTGATCAGCTTCGGCTACGGACACCAGCTGGGCGCTCACCTGGGTGCGAGCCACGTCGGTAATGAAGCCGCGCCAGGCCGCTTCCGGGTCAGCATCCCAACGCTCCAGCGCACGGTCCATCGCGGCGAGCGCTTCGGCGCTCATCTCCAGACCAAGGGCGAGGAGGAGGTCACCTCGCGCAGGAAAGTGCCGGTACAGGGTTGCGATCCCAACGCCCGCCTGGACCGCGATGGAGCGCAAGGACACGTTTGCACCCTGTTCTGCGAAAAGTGTGCGCGCAACACCCAGAATCACTTCGCGATTCTGCTGAGCATCTGACCTCCTAAGTTTGCAATCATTATAACCGGAGCAGTATGATCCGATTATATACGGATCGCTCCGCTCCGCTTAGTTATGAGAAGTCATGCCAGACACCGCACAGAACAAGGAGGGCCGTCGTAAGCTCGGCCCCACCGCCATCACCGGACTGGTGAGCACCGTCATCGCACTCATGCTGTTGGCGCTCCTCACCCCGGCCATCAATTCGGGCGCCCACGACATTCCCCTAGCCGTGTCTGCGCCAGAACCCGTCAAGGCCGCCATGACGCAGAAGATCGAGAAGTCCGGCGCGTTCACAGTTGTCGACGCTTCGAGCCCAGAAGATGCCGAAGACAGAGTGAAGAACCGTGAGACCGTCGGCGCAGTCGCCGCCAGCCCAACCGGCACGACCATCACGATTGCCAGCGGTGCTGGAGCTCCCTATGCCGCAGCACTGAATGGCATGGCTACCCAGCTGAAGGCAGAAGGCCAAGAGGTCACCGTTAACGATGTTGCGCCCATGACATCGGAGGACCCGCAGGGCGTGGGACTGTCTTCAGCACTGCTTCCGCTCATCTTCGGCGGTATGGCTTCGGCAGTTCTGTTGGCCACTCAGCTGAAGTCGGCCGGTAAGCGCACCTTGGGTGCAGTCGGCGTGGCTGTCCTCGGCGGGCTTGTTGCCGCCGCGATTCTGCAGCCGTGGTTCCACGCGGTCGACGGCAGCTTCTGGCTGCTGTGGTCGGGCCTGACGCTCGGCATCCTCGCGATATCCAGCACTGTGCTCGGCCTGTTCTCTGTCCTGGGCTTTGCGGGACTGGGAATCGGTGCTGTACTCATGCTGTTCGTGTCGAACCCGCTGTCCGGTTTCGCTGCCGGGCCGCAGTGGTTGCCGGCCGGCTGGGGCACTTTCGGACAGCTCATGCCTGTGGGGGCTGCAGGCACATTCCTCCGCTCAGCCGCGTATTTCGACGGCAGCGGCCTGGGAATGTCCCCGTGGGTGCTCATGGCGTGGATTGTCGCAGGGCTTGCCCTGACTGCAATTGGCGCACGCCGCCAGAAGGCCTAAGCAGACTCCCCCGCCGTGGCCACGAAGGTCGATACGAGGTATCGGTTGATGTCGCTGCGGTTGACCGTGATGACCGACGTGGTCGCAATCGAGGAAACGGGCCGGTCGAGCGCCTCGGCGACGTCGGCTGATGACGTCAAAGGCAACACCATCTTGAACAAATACCTCGGCTGACCTCGTACTGCCGCACTTCCTACCCAACTTCCCGCAATCTTCCCACTTAACTTCCCACGGTGTTATGCTGAGTGGGAAGTTAAGTGGGAAGTTAGCGAGCACTCGATGGACACCGAACGCTTAGAGTCAATCGTCCACGCACTGCGGCTGGTAGGAACGGACAACCAGCCCACCGAAGTCAAGAGCAATGCAGGCAAGTCGATTCGCGAAACTCTCAGCGCGTTCGCGAATGCCAACGGCGGCCTCATCATCTTGGGGCTCGATGAGTCAAACGGCTTCTTGCCCCTGGAGGGCTTCGATGCAGCGAAAGCTCAGGACGCACTGGAAACTCGATGTGCCCAAACCACACCCCCAGTACGGCCACTCATCAACATAGTCCCCTTTGAGGACTCCTTAGTTGTTGTAGCGGAAGTCAATGAAATGACGTCCGAAGACAAACCCTGCTACGTGACTGACCAGGGGAAATATGGCGGCAGCTATATTCGAGTTGGCGACGGTGACGTCCGACTTACGCAATACGAAGTCGACCGCCTCATCGAGGAGCGGACCCAACCCAAATGGGACGAACAGTCAGTGACAGAAGCACGGCTTGAAGATCTGCACTCAGACACCGTGAATGCCTACATGACCGTTCAGCACGAACGCCGCCCCAAAACCTTTAACGACGGCACCGAAACCGCGATGAAACGTCTGCGCATCCTTAAGGACGGACACCCGACCCTAGCGTCGCTGCTTGTCATGGGTGAGTATCCGCAGGAATTCTATCCGCGCCTCACAGTGACATTTGCCAACTTCCCGGGGACAACCAAGGGTTCCGTTACCGAAGGGGTTCGACTCCTAGACAGTAAAACCCTCACCGGAACCATCCCGGAGCTCGTTGACGAAGGAATCGAAACCGTCAAGAACAACATGCGCACTGCCGCGCTTATCGGCGAAAAGTACCGCTCAGACCTGCCGGACTATCCCCCTATCGCAGTACGCGAAGCGCTTGTGAATGCCCTCATGCACCGCGATTACTCACCGCACGCGCAAGGCAGCCAGGTGCAGATCAACATGTTCGCTGATCGTCTTGAAATCACGAGCCCGGGAGGACTGTATGGAGGTGTCACCGTACGGAACCTCGGGAAGCCAGGCGTGAGCTCAACCCGAAACCAACGCCTCTCTTCGTTTCTTGAGGACGTGAAGTTTCACGATGATGGAGGCGGAGCAGGCGTCGTCGCTGAAAACAGGGGCACAGGCATCGCTGTCATCCAACGCTCGCTCGCCGACGCCCTCATGCCACCACCTGAATACATCAACCGGCTGGACAGCTTCACCATTGTCTTTCACCGGCGAAGGGTGGCAGAAAAAGAACGTTACGCAAGCGCCTTTGACCAAGTACTCACCGCGCTGAAAGGCCAGGCCTCTGCTTCCACATCAGAACTTGTGCAAGAAACACGACTAAGCCGTACAGCAGTGCAAAAAGCAGTAAACGAACTCATCGCCGAAGGCGTCGCCGAGCGCACTGAACCACTGAGAAGCCCTCGGCAGCGCTACCGCATCAAGACATAGCCGCTCTGCGGAAGAAGCCCTGGCCTACCGGACCACCACAAGCTTCCCACTTAACTTCCCACTCGGCTTCCCACAGTGTTATGTTGAGCGGGAAGTTAAGTGGGAAGCTGCTGGGGACGCTTCAAGGCAGGCTTCAGACCTGCGCCTTGGGTGGAAAGCCTGGTGAGGGAACACGTACTGCCCGACGGCTGGCAGAAGCTCCAAGCAACCAAGAACGGCGCAGGGCCTCAGACTTCCGATACCTGTGCTGTCAGTCGCCTAAATATTTGATGAACACCTGACAGGGGTTCCATTCATCCCACAGAGTGGGGAACACTTCGAGTTCTTTATAGCCCACCGATTTATAGAACTTGTTCGTCACGTCATACTCGTCATAGTGGCCCGACTGAACAGTCTTGACCTGCGAGTATGAGTAGCCCAAACCTTTCGCCAGCTTTTCGTACTCGTCGTTCAGCTGTGTGGCCACACCACTGCGATGGAACTTCTTCTTAACTCCCATCACAAATATGTCTGCGCAGTCCGGACTGGTTGCATTGAGAACCAGGAACCCAGCCACTTCGTCCTGATGGAAGGACGCCAAGAGCGGCTTATCCTGCGAATCAGTTATGTATTCCTCAGTGCTTTCAGGCATACCGAACCACTCAGGAAGGTCGTTCAGCACTTCCCTGGCAATTTCAGCCTTCTGTTCTTTGTCCTTTATTTCTTTGACAAGAAACTCCATACCGATCCCCAGCTGTCAAGCCTTCTAGGCCACTGGGCAGACGCCGGCGTCCACCGTGACCAGTTACGTTTTCGCAATCATGACATAAGGCAGGCAGGTTGTGCCCCTCAACGAATCCACAGGCGCGATGACGCACCACCCCGCCTCTTCGGGCACCACAAGCAGTCCGTAACCGTCGTGGACTACACCTCGGCTAGAAAAGTGGAGCGCGGTTCTGCGATGTTCGTTCACAGCTACGCGAATAACCGCCACACCCCTATGTCCGGAACCTGCACCCGCCCTCTAGCCCAATAGAAGCACACCTCTGTAGGGTGGCATCATGATTCGCCACGCAATGTTTGATTCCGCCTATCCCCCATCGGATTCGCTGTCTGTTATGGAAACGGTCGAAAGCGACATCTCGATGATGCTATGCCGCGGCCAAACCTACGAAAAGATCCTCTGGTACTACAACGAGTTCCTCGACCCTGACGAGTGGCAGGAACAGGCCTCGAATATCAACCCTCGCCCGGAGAGGATCGAGGACTACATCAAGCTGGTCAGCGACGAATACCGGCGCCTGGTCCCAAAATCCTCTGCGCATGCAAAATCGATCTATGACGTTGGCTGGTTTCTCGAGGAGGCCGGTATCGCGTGGTCCTTCGATGAGGGCTTCGACCAGAGCGAAGCCGCCTACTATGCACAACGGAAGGCCCGCGCCTACGACTCCAATGACTACGCTTGCTGCACCATACAAGACGTGGACCGCCTGATCAGCACCGGTGTGCTCTACGTGGGCTTCTCATCCATGATCGCAAGCAAGGAAGAACACGAGAAAACTGGGCGGTGGGTATACAACGAGCTCACCGAACGTGGCCTCAACCCCGAATGGGACGGAGACGCATCCGCCCGCATCAAATGCAGCAACCTGCTCTACGAAGTAAAACTCGCACCAGACTTCCCGTAAACGGGAGGTTCTCCCGTCCGGTTCCGACATCTCCACAAGGGTGCGGACCACCGAGCGCGGCGCTGATCCGCACTGTCACTGGTGCAGTTGTGTGGCTTCTGCAGTTATTCGGCCGAAAGTGAGCCGCAAAGAAACACAGCCCACCCCTCACGCCCATGACAAATGTCATGGGCATGTGGTGACAGAAGATATGCCTGCCTTTCGCGCTGACTTTCTAGCGTGAAAGACATGACTACGGCACACATATCTGCTCAGCAGAAACCTCCAGCCATAGAGCTCAGCGGAATAAGCAAAACGTTCAACGCCCGCTCCACCAATCCCGTGCACGCGGTGAAGGGCACCAACCTCACCGTGCATCCGGGCGAAATCATCGCGCTTCTCGGCACCAACGGGGCGGGCAAGACCACGCTGATCGACCTGATCCTGGGGCTGACCACACCGAGCTCCGGCAGCGTCAGCGTTATGGGCCAGTCCCCCAAGCAGGCTGTCTACAGCCAAAACATCAGCGCACTCATGCAGACCGGCGGCCTGCTCAATGAACTCACGGTCAAGGACACGGTGGAAATGATCGCCGCGACCTTCCCAAAGCATTTGCCGCTCAAGGACGTCATCGCACAAGCCGACCTGGGCACCGTCTACAAGCGCCGCGTGGGCAAATGCTCCGGCGGCGAACAACAGCGCATCCGCTTTGCCCTGGCCATCCTCGGCAATCCCGACATCCTCATCCTCGACGAACCAACCGCCGGAATGGACGCCGGTGCACGCCGCCGCTTCTGGGAGTCCATGGAGCACCAGGCCCAGCAGGGGCGGACTATCATCTTCGCCACCCACTACTTGGAAGAAGCAGATCAGTTCGCCCAGCGCATCGTCCTGATGAACAAGGGCGAGATCGTCGCAGACGGCACCGCCGAGGAACTGCGCAACATGAACGCGAGCTGCGTGGTCAGCGCCGAATTCCCAAACGAATTCCCCAAGCTCACAGAACTGCCCGAGGTGAAAAGCACCGAAACCACCGGCAGCCGCCTGCACATCACCACCGAGGACTCCGACGCACTCGCCCGGTACCTGCTGACCGAAACGGACGCCCGCAATCTGACCATCACCAGCCACAGCCTGGAGGACACTTTCCTCGCGCTGACACAGAGCAACCAGGAGGCCTGAGCAATGAGCACCACCCTGAAATTCGCCGGTCACGAGCTCCTTCGCCTGCGCCGGGACATGCCCACCCTGTTCTTCAGCGTCGGACTGCCGATCTTCTTCTACCTGCTCTTCGGTTCACTCCAAGATTACGGTGAGCACGAAGTCAACGGCGGCAACTACGCGGCGTTCGTCATGCTGGGCATGGCCTTCTACGCCGGTGTTGTCGGTGCAGTCGGCGCAGCTGGATCCCACGTCACCAACAGCCGAAGCGGTTGGGGCCGCCAATTGGCGCTGACTCCCCTGCACCCGTGGCAGCTGGCTTTCGCGAACAGCGTCAGCATTGCCGTGCGCGCCGTGCTGCCGATCGTGGCTGTGTTCATCGTCGGAGCCCTCACCAGAGCCAAGATGCAGCCGGACCAGTGGGCTTTGAGCTTGCTGGTATGCGTACTGTGCTCGATCCCCTTCGGCTTCTACGGTCTGGCCTGGGCGCTGCTGGTTCCCAAGGAGAACACAGTATCCGTGGCCACCGCGTCGATCGTGATCCTCGCCTTCGCCGGCAATGTGTTTATGCCCCTGAGCGGAACACTGCTTGACGTGGGGCGCCTCACCCCGATGTTCGGCGCCATGACGCTGGTGCGTTGGCCGTTGGCCGAAGGCGGACACATAGCCGGCACCGAATTGGTGTACGAGCCGATGTGGCACGCCTGGGTTAGCATCGCGGTATGGACGGCGATCTTCGTGGGCTTCTGCCTGTTCATGGGCAAGCGCGACAAGAACCGAAGCTGATGCGCCTCTTCGACAGCTTCCAGCTGCGCAACGCGGTCTTCGCCTCGATATGGCTGGTGCTCCTGGGGCCGATGCTGGTGCAGGTCTACACCGGCGACGTGTTGGGCGCCGGAGCCAAAGCGTGGATAACTGTGTGCGTGCTCGCCTTCGGCCTGTTCTACTTCTGGGCGTTCGGTTCATTGAACACCTGCCCGCACCGCTGGGCGCTTTTTCCGCGGGTGCTGCTCAGGTGGGCCGTTCTGTTGGCGATTGCCCTGGCCAGCGTGCCGGTGATTAACACGGGTGCGGTGGTCTTCGCACCCTATCTGGCCGCGATGCTGGGCTTCACGGTGACCTTGAAGAAAGCCCTGCCCATCGTGTTGGCTACGGGGGCTGCCGGAGCCGTC
Organism: Brevibacterium sp. Marseille-P9724; assembly: GCF_902500275.1. Lineage (NCBI taxonomy): Bacteria > Bacillati > Actinomycetota > Actinomycetes > Micrococcales > Brevibacteriaceae > Brevibacterium > Brevibacterium sp. Marseille-P9724. The sequence goes on from NZ_LR722991.1 coordinate 125,916, forward strand.
GCGGTATGGCTCAGCACTCCCGAAGACCTCGGCTGGGCAGCCTTCGTCCTGTTTTTCATTCCCCTGCTGCTGGTTGGGGTGGGCGTTTTCAGCCAGTACGACGAATCCCGCCACCAGCTGCTGCACGAACTGGAACTCGCGCAGCAGCGAGAAGACATCGCCGCAGATGTTCACGACCTTCTGGGCCATTCGCTCACGGTGATCAACCTGAAGTCCGAAGTTGCACGCCGTGCCGCAGAGAACCACCCGGAGCAGGCCAAGCAGGAGCTCAAGGAGATCAGCGATCTGTCCCGCCTGGCCCTGGCAGAGGTCCGTTCGACAGTCACCCGCATGCGCACGCCCACTTTCGCCGGAGAGCTGCAGGGGGCACGCCGAGCGTTGGAGACTAGGGGGATCACCGCTCATCTTCCCGAACCTCTCACCGCGCAGGGCAAGCACGACACCGTGTTCTCCTGGGGTCTGCGTGAGCTGACAACGAATGTAATCCGGCACTCCGGGGCGGACAACTGCTGGGTGCGCGTAACCGCGGACAAGCTGCAGGTCACGGACGACGGCTGCGGGTTCAATGGTGATTCTGCAGAGCACGAGGTGGGTGGACTGGCTGGTCTGCGCGATCGGGTTGAGGCCGCCGGCGGGCAGCTCATCATGCGCCGCGAGAAGGACTTGAGCACAGTTCTGATCACGATGACCGGCGACACCGCCCTGATCGACGATGGCACCGCCGCCGAGGAGGCCGTTCAGTGAACACGATTCGCGTGCTCGTCGCTGAGGATCAGTCGCTGGTGCGTGGTGCTCTGATCGCGCTGCTGGGTTCAGAACCGGACATCGAGGTGGCTGCCGATTGCGCTACCGGGACCGAAGCCCTGCGGCTAGTGCAGGAACAGCCCATCGACGTGGCACTGCTGGACATCGAAATGCCTGGACTCAACGGCCTCAACGTGGCCAAAGAACTGGCCGGGCACCCGTGCCGCTGCCTGATTGTCACGACCTTCGGCAAAGCCGGTTACGTCAAGGACGCGATGGAGGCAGGTGTGGACGGCTTCCTAGTGAAGGACACGCCTCCCGAACAGCTCGCCGAAGCAATTCGCAGAGTCCACGCCGGGCTGCGCGTAATCGACCCAACACTTGCCCGGGACAGTTTGCTGGCACCCGACAACCCTCTTAGCCAACGGGAAGCGGAAGTGTGCCGGCACCTGTTTCAGGGCAAGAGCTCCCCCGCCATCGCCAAAGCGCTGCACCTAACACCGGGCACGGTGCGCAACCACATATCCAGCATCATGTCGAAGACTGGCGCGGACAACCGCTTCGAGGCTGCCCATCTGGCAAAGGCGAACGGCTGGATTTAGTTCGCGCAGATCTGTTTGACCCTCACGCGGCGTCAGACAGCAGAATTGTGTGCATGAACAGCGAAGAAGAACACTTCTCAGTCGGGGAGGTTGCCCGTCAGTTCGGGATAACGGTGCGCACTCTGCACCATTGGGAAGAGCTCGGCCTTGTCAGCCCTTCGGCGCGCAGCCGGTCGAACTACAGAATCTACACGCGTGCTGATCTTGAGACGATCCAGCAGATCATGATCTACAGAGCCACCGGCATGAGGCTTACAGCAGTCAAGGACGTCTTGAACTCAGGCACAGACCACATTGCCCACCTGCGCAGGCAGCGCGAAATACTGACGTCCCAAATGCAGCAGACCGAAGAAATGCTCAGGGCAATCGACAGACTGATAGCAAAGGAGACAAGCACAGTGAAGCCGAGCTTGAACGAAATAGGCGAAATCCTCGGAGAAGCCCGCTTTGCCGAACACCACGCTCAGGCCGAAGAGGCATACGGCGACACCGACGACTGGAGCATCAGCCAACAGCGCACAGCAGCCTGGAGCCATGACGATTGGGCAGCAAACAAAAGCAGGTTCGACGCGGTCGAAGCGAAGCTGGCCGAAGCGGTTCGCAGAAACGTGTCGGTCTGCAGCGCGGAGGCAGCCGACCTCGTAGCGCAGCACCGCAAAGTGCTCAGCGAATTCTTTCCCGTCACCCCAGCCAAGCACTACCTGATCTCGCGCAGCTACATCGCTGATGAAGATTTCGCCAAGCACTACGAGGACCGACAGCCTGGCCTTGCACGCTGGCTTGCCGATGCGGTTGAAGCCGCTGCGAAAACACACGGTGTGAATCTCGACAGCCCACAGTGGGAGTAGTCTCCATCAGGCAAACAATTTCCTCAGCCCGCAGCTGAATAACTCATACCGCAGGACGATGAAAGCCCATTCCGGGCTTCTTAGACTTGTGGTTATGGAAAGTCCGTGGCATCTGAGAGCACTGCGGTTCATTTCGGCCCGCAAGTGGATTTATGACTCTCTTGTCTTCGCTGCTCCGCTGACGCTTTTGGCGCTGGTCGATCCAGCCGCCCCCGACCCGCTCAGCACTCTTAGATCTGTGCCGCTTGTTCTCATGTGCGCCTCACTTGTTTTTCGGCGGACTTTTCCTCTGTTCACCGGCTGGATTGTGGCAGCAACAGGGCTTCTATACCTTGTGGGGATAGAGGTCCCTCACCCTTCGCTCATCGCAGTTCCGCTTACCGTGCACTCTGTCACCGCCTATGCGCCCAAGCGGTGGGGCAAGATCTTCTTAGCACTGGGGGCTGTTGCCTCCCTGCTGCTGACGCTGCGTGTAGCGGCGGAATTCTATCGGCAGGACATTTACCCGAAACACGTCTCGCCGGGCGAGCTCCTGCCGTTTGTTGCCGTCTTCTTCGTGTTTCCTTTCATGACAGTCGCCTTTGCGTGGATGACAGGAACGTATCGTCGCAGCAGAAGCGATGACATTCGGCGGATCGCCGAACGCAATGCGCTTCTTGAAAGGGAACGCGAAAACGAGATCCGGCTTGCCTCTGATGCCGAGCGCATGCGCATTGCCCGTGAAATGCACGACATCATCGCCCACTCCATGTCGGTGATCATCACCCAGGCAGACGGCGGCCGCTATGCTGCCGCACGCTCACCCGAAGCCGCGGTGTCTGCATTGGAAACCATCGCAGACACCGGGCGGGAAGCCCTGGGGAATCTGCGCGGCATCCTTGGCGTCCTGCGCGAAAGCGAGTCCGGCAGAAAGACTGCCCCCATGCCGGCCATCAACGACCTCGGCGCCCTCGCTGACAACGTGCGCTCAGCCGGGCTGGACGTCACACTGAATGTTTTGCCTGACCTGCCCAAACTGTCTCCAGCGGCTGAGCTTGCGGTGTACCGAGTGGTACAGGAAGCTCTCACCAACACCCTGAAGCACGGCGGCCAGGATTCCCACGCAGACGTCACCGTGCAGGCTGGCGACAAAGCGCTTGTCGCCCAGATTGTCTCCACCGGACACGGCGAAGAATCGGCGGTGCCCGGTTCAGGATCAGGGATTCAGGGCATGCGGGAGCGTGCGCGGGTGCACAACGGCACACTCACCGCGGAGCCGACAGACACTGGGTTCTTTGTTCAGCTGACTATTCCAGAGGATATTTCATGACTATTCGCGTACTTCTCGTTGACGACCAAGCTCTTGTGCGGGCTGGTTTTGCCATGGTGATCGACTCCCAGGACGATATGCAGGTCGTTGCGCAGGCAGAAAACGGCCGCGAAGCGATCGACGTGGTCATGGCGCACCCGGTCGATGTTGTCCTCATGGACATTCGCATGCCCGTTCTCGACGGCCTATCCGCCACCGCTGAGATCCTCGCCATGGGCGATGCCGGGCGACTTCCCCGACTGCCCACTATCATCGTGCTCACTACGTTCGACACAGATGAATACGCACTGTCAGCGCTGCGTTCGGGTGCCAGCGGGTTCCTCCTCAAAGATGCTCGCCCCGAGGTTCTGCTGGATTCCATCCGCCAGGCACACAGCGGCGGCGCTGTCATTGCGCCTTCAACCACCCGCCGGCTTTTGGAGACCGTCATTGCAGAGCCTGCACCGCCGGTTGAACAGACGCGCAGACTGGATCGGCTCACGTCGCGTGAACGCGAAGTCTTCGAGCTGATCGCCCACGGCAAAACCAATGCCGAAATTGCAGACGAGCTGTTCATGGCCGCTCCCACGGTGAAAACGCACGTGCGCAACATCCTCGCAAAGCTTCAGGTGCGCGATCGCATTCACGCGGTCATCCTGGCGTACGAGACCGGGATTGTGTGAGCCTCATCCCCAAGGATGAGAACCTGCGGACAGAAGCATCCTCCGGGCGGATGTTCTCAGCAGGTGAATCCGCGATAGTGGGAACATGACAATTTCCACTGAATACAGCACCGCGATCAGCGCCCGCGGAATCTGCAAATCCTTCGGCACCGGCGAAGCCCGCCTGACCGTGTTCAACAACTTCAACATCGACATCGCGGACGGCCAGTTCACCGCGATCATGGGTCCTTCGGGTTCAGGAAAATCCACGCTCATGCACATTCTGGCCGGCCTGGACAGCCCGGACAGCGGCTTTGTGACACTGGCCGGACGGACGATCACGGACATCAGCGACGCCGCACTGACCAAGATCAGACGCAACCACATGGGATTCGTCTTCCAGGCGTTCAACCTGATTCCCGCGATGACAGCCGACGAAAACATCATGCTCCCGTCGAAGCTCGCCCGCACCAACGTCGATCCGCAGTTCAAGCACGCGATCGTAGACAACCTCGGTCTCAGCGACCGTCTGACCCATCGCCCGCACGAACTTTCCGGCGGCCAGCAGCAGCGCGTTGCGGTTGCTCGCGCTCTGGTGAATCAGCCGGATGTCATCTTTGCCGACGAACCCACCGGTGCTCTCGACACACGCTCCGGAACTGAGGTTCTGCAGACTCTGCGCACCTGCGTTTCCGAACTGGGCCAAACCGTCGTCATGGTCACCCACGACCCAGCGGCAGCCGCCTACGCTGACCGCGTTGTGATGCTGGCTGACGGATACATTGTGGGCGAGCTCTACTCTCCGACGGTCGAGGCGATCTCCCAGGCTCTTTTGGAGGTCACCAAATGATTGTCAAGGCGAATCTTCGCTCCGGCGGTTCGCGCCTGATCGCCGCCGCTATCACCATCATCGTTTCGGTGGCATTCGTTGTCGCCGTCATGGGTGTTCTGGCGTCCTTCCAAAGCAGCATGCGAGCTGAGCTCGCCGCTCAGTATTCGGGCGCGGACCTGGTGGTGAAACATGTCCACGGGGGGCCTGTAGAAGCCAAAAAGCAGAAAGCGATTGAGAACACCGCAGGAGTCAAAGAAACACAGCGGATCGACCGGTCTTTCACCACTTTCCCCTCCGGAGGTTTCGCCGAGGTCACCGTATGGCCCAAGAACAGCGAAATCGAAGTGGAGTCGGGAAGGGCTCCGTCCAAACCGAATGAAATCCTCTTTGACACACAAGTCGCCAAAGAGGAAAACAAAAAAATCGGTGACCAGGTCGAACTGACAGTCCCCCTCGGCCCAGACCCGGAGCAATCAAAGGTCACGTTCACCATCACCGGGATCGGCCATATGCCGGAATCAGCGCTCCAGGTGACCAATGCCGGTGCTGCCAAGCTGGCCCCGGAGTTCGACCATCTTCGCATTCTCACGGACAAGTCTGCAGACGTATCCACAATCCAATCCGCCGTTGCGAAGACCCTGGCCGGCTCTGCCGATGTGAAAACGAACGACTTCGGCGCAAAGGTCGGCGGAGACTACACGGTTTCCACTGAAGATCAGCTGGTGCAAGAAGGCCTCAAGGATCTCACAGGAGATTCGAATACCATCGTGGCGTTCATCGCAGCGTTCATCGTGGTAGCTCTCTTTGTTGCAGTTCTCGTCATCTCCAACACCTTCCAGGTGCTTGTCGCTTCGCGCCTCCGGTCGCTCGCTCTTCTGCGTGCGGTGGGAGCCACACGCTCACAGCTGCGCAACGCCACTCTTGCCGAAGGTGCACTCCTGGGTTTGATCAGCTCGATCATCGGTGTGCTCGTAGGCTGGGGAGCTTCGCTCCTGTTGTCAATTGCACTGAGAGCATTCGTGCAACAGACCTTCCAGACCGCGCCGCTGCCGATTCTTGCTGTCGTGACCGGGGTTGCCGTGGGCGTCTGCGTCACTGTAGCAGCATCGTTCATACCCGCCCTCAAAGCCACGCGTGTATCCCCCATCGATGCGCTGGCCCCCGCAGACATTCCAGCACCGGCATCGCGCTTCCCGTGGGTCCGTTTAGTGATCGGCTCGCTGCTGACCGCACTCGGGCTATTGGGCATTGCTGTCGGGACCGCGTCCTCCGATATGATGTTCACCCTTCCGGGCGCTTTCGCAGCCTTCTGCGGTGTGCTGGTTCTCAGCCGTGTCTTTGTTCCCCCACTGGTTGAGCTGACAGGCCGCATCGGCGAAAAGGTCTTTCGCTCACCCACGCTGGGCCTCGTTGCCCGCAACGTCAAACTGGCTCCGCGCCGGACGGCTTCGACAACCGCGGCCCTGCTGGTCGGCGTCACTTTGGTGGCGACCATCTTCATGGGAGCGCAGACCACGCGCACGACCATCGACGCGGAACTCAGCGAATTCGCCCCCATCGACTTTGTTGCGTATTCGAGTTCCGACAAGACTGTCAAGACCCTGGAGAACTCAAAGATCGTCAAAGACGTCAACACGCTGCCCGGCACCCGGGCGAAGACCTCTGTGCCGCTGGGCCACAACCCGGACGACCCAGACAGCAAAGAGACCCTGGTGATCGGTGTCGAAAACAAGAAATACAGTGTGCCGCGCAGCACTGATCTTTTTCCACCACCCGGCGTGATGTACGTCGGCATTGACACCGATGTTGACGAATACAAGGGCAAGGAAATCACCCTTCATGCTGGAAAGAAAAAGGTGCAGCTGACGCTGAAAGTCCACGAAGCTGTTCCCTCCGGCACCACTCTGGCAAACGCAGACGACGTCGCCGCCCTAGGCTTGAAGGAATCCGAGGGCCAGACGTGGGTGCGCTTGGCCGACGATGTCAGCGTTTCGCAGGTCATGACGCTGCGCAGCGACCTCGAAAAGGCCGATGTCGCCGCCGATGGCGAAGGCGCAATCTCGCGGGCCGGGTTTGCAGAGGTGATCACCATCATGATGGGCATTGTGCTGGGCCTGCTGGGCGCATCGATCATCATTTCGATTGTGGGTGTGGGCAACACACTCTCGCTGGCAACAATCGAACGCAAACGGGAAACTGCTCTTCTTCGTACCCTGGGCCTGCCGAGGTGGGCTGCCGCCGGGATGGTTGCCGCCGAAGCGACGCTCATGGCAATCGTGTCCATCGTCGTCGGCACCGCGCTCGGCATCCTGTTCGGCTGGGCCTCGGTGAAGTCGCTTCTAAGCGCTGAAAAAATCACCGTCGTGGCAGATATCCCATGGCTGATGTTCGGACTGGTAGCTGTTGTGACCGTGCTTGCTGCGCTTATCGCATCACTCCTGCCAGCCCTGGCAGCCTCGCGCACCCAGCCAGCACAGGGGGTTGCTCAACGATAGAACCTCAGCAACCCCACAAGTGAGGCCCGGTTCCCAGCTGCTGACCAGCTGGGAACCGGGCCTTTCGGCTGCGGTGCTAAGCCGTGTGCTTGCAGTTTCAGCAAGCTCAACTTTTCACTGCCGCGAGCACCGTAAAGCGCCGGTCCCTGGCCCACTGCTCAACATTGTCCTTGCCGAACAGCTTTTCGAGCACAGACCTATACCGCAGCGCTGAATTGAATACGACCACCGCACGCCCACCCGGGCGCAGCACCGCGAGCGCGCTGCACATCATTTGTCTGGCAGTCTCGTTTTCGATTTCGTGCCCCGAATGGAACGGCGGATTGAGAACCACAACATCGAAAGCCTGCTGCGGCAGCCCCTCCCCCGCATCTGAATACTCAATGCTCCACTCAACCCCGTCGGGCATACCCGCTTCGGCCGTCAGCCGAGCAGACGCAAGAGCCGCCGCGGACGCATCGACACCCACAGCCTCCCGCGGACCCAGAACATGAGCGGCAGCCGTCAGCAGCCACCCGTTGCCGCACCCCAAGTCAAGGATCCGCGGGCGGTCCGCAGGCGCCTCGTCAGCGGTTTCGGCAGAACCCTCAGCGGCAGGGCCAGCGTGACGCTCAGCAAGCGAGCGCAGCAGCAGACCAGAACCGCCGTCGATCTCGGCCCCGCCAAAACACGCCCCGTAAGCCGACACCTCGAAATCGGGAACGCCCGGAATGTCCGCATGCAGTATGCGTCGATTCGGCTCGATCTGGGCACAGCTGAGCCCCATCCCAGCCTCGGGCGTCGAGCCGATGATCATTCGCGACTTATACCGGCCCGGCGTTACATCTACCCGCTCGAATGTGCGCGCAAGCTCCGTGTTGATGCCGCGGAACAGGTGCTTATCGCGGCCGACCACCATGAACTCATCAACGACCGGTCGCAGGGCAGCAGCATAGTCCGCCACCGCGCCCTGAGCCTTCGGAGACACCAGAAGTGCTTTGGCCGGCCTGCCGCCGCGAACATCGAGACCGGCCGAGATATGCGGCGGAAAACCGGGCAGCGGCCGAACGCTCACCCGCGAATCCCCGAACATTGCGCGCAGACGCTGCGTGTGGGGAAGAAAATCCGCGTACACCGTGACAGCTCCGCTAGTCAGCGACAGAACCGCAGCAGTCACCGAACCGTCAGCATCATCAAGCACCGCAAAGGAGGCATCATCTTCAAGCGGCACCGGATGCCGAGGTGGAGCTTCCGGGCGGCCCGAAATGTTCAGCTGGCCCTCGATTCGCCCCAGCAGGTACCGCGACACAAAAGCTGAAAGCGGAAAACCATCCGGCCAAGCAGGAAAGTGCTCGCGCATACGCTGCACGTGGGACGCCCACGCGGGGCTTTCAACATCCGTTGTCACAGTTCTCACTCTAATCAGATCTGCTCTGGCAGGCCGAGCACCTGCGGGCTGCGCGGCATCGCATGCGCTGCACCTGCCCGATTGCCCACCCTAATTCTGCTTAGGCACAGATACAGTTGGGGACATGACGATTCTTGTTGGCTACACCCCCAGCACCAAAGGCCAGGCAGCTCTGACCGCAGCAGTTGAGCTCGCCAAAAAGACCGGCGACAAACTCTACGTTGTCAACGCCGGAGTAGGCGAAGCAGTAGACGAACGCGCAGTCGCAACAGAAGACCAGATGAACCGAGCCCGCGAATATATGAAAGCCGAAGGCGTTGCGGGCAAAGTCAAGCAGTACCTGCGCGGCAATGACCCTGCCGAAGAGCTGCTTGCACTGACCGAAGCGCGCAGCGATGTGACGATGCTCGTCATCGGGCTTCGGCGCCGCTCCCCCGTGGGCAAACTGTTCATGGGCTCGGTTTCGCAGAAGATCATCCTCAACGCCAAAGTTCCGGTGCTCTCGGTCCGCGAAGCCGAAGAGTACGAACTCTGAGCGGTAGGCCCCTCCCGGACCGGCGCCTCGACCGGCCTGACCTAAACAGGCAGCTCTGCTGTCTAGGTGGAATATAGAGGCAAAAACGCACGGATCACCTCGATATTCCACCTAATTAGCAGAATCAGGACTGCCAGGCTATGGGTTAAGCACTCAGTCGCCACTGCTCAGCCTGCCGAAGCATTTTTGGGCCAACACCGCAGCACCTCGCCCCACAAAAACACCCGTTAGCCGGAATCTGCGCTTTAGCCGCACACAAACACCGCTTCGCCGGAATCTTCGCCTTAGCAACCACTGCTAACGGGAGTTTCTGTTGCTAACCGGTGTGCCCCAGGTAAAGAACGCACCCACACCAACGCAACCCAACAAAAACGGCTGTGGCCGAGTGGTCAACCACTCGGCCACAGCCATCAGGTCACTACCGCATCAGAGCGACTTCATGATCTCCTGCATGTATTCGGCGGTCTGGGTCGGGGTCTTGCCGACCTTCACACCAGCAGCTTCGAGAGCCTCTGCCTTGGCGGCAGCCGTACCGGAAGAACCGGAGACGATGGCGCCGGCGTGGCCCATGGTCTTGCCTTCTGGCGCGGTGAAGCCCGCGATGTAGCCGACAACCGGCTTGGTGACGTGCTCCTTAATGTACTCAGCAGCGCGTTCTTCTGCGTCCCCGCCGATTTCGCCGATCATGACGATCGCCTTGGTGTCGGGGTCGTTTTCGAAAGCTTCGAGAGCATCGATGTGGGTGGTGCCGATGATCGGGTCACCGCCGATGCCGATGCAGGTGGTGAAACCGAAGTCACGCAGTTCGTACATCATCTGGTACGTCAGTGTGCCCGACTTCGACACCAGGCCGATGGGGCCTGCGCCGGTGATGTTTGCCGGGATGATGCCGGCAAGTGCCTGTTCGGGCGAAATGATGCCGGGGCAGTTGGGGCCGATGATGCGGGTCTTGTTGCCCTTTTCGGTTGCGTAGGCCCAGATTTCGGCTGCGTCCTGTGCGGGAATGCCTTCGGTGATGATCACCAGCAGGCCGATGCCTGCGTCAATGGCCTCGATTGCGGCATCCTTGGAGAATGCCGGCGGGACGAAGGCAACCGAAACATCAGCGCCGGAGGCTTCCATGGCTTCGCCCACGGAGCCCCAGACGGGCAGTTCGACGTCGTTGCCGTCAGCGCCCTTGTGGCTGACGGTCTGTCCGGCCTTGCGGGCGTTGACACCGCCGACCACGTTCGAACCTGCGGCGAGCATCCGGGCGGTGTGCTTGGTGCCTTCGCCGCCGGTGATGCCCTGGACGATGATCTTGGAGTCCTTGTTCAGGAAAATCGACATGGAGAAAGTCCTTTCGGGCGGATCAGGCGTTGTGGGCGAGTTCGGCGGCCTTGTCAGCGCCGCCGTCCATCGTGTCGACGACAGTGACCAGCGGGTTGTTGGCCTGTTCGAGGATCCGGCGGCCCTCTTCGACGTTGTTGCCGTCCAGGCGGACCACCAGCGGCTTGGATGCGGAATCGCCGAGGATCTCGAGTGCCTTCACAATGCCGTTTGCCACTGCGTCACAGGCCGTGATGCCGCCGAAGACATTGACGAACACCGATTTGACCTGGTCGTCTCCGAGGATGACGTCAAGGCCGTTGGCCATGACTTCTGCCGAGGCGCCGCCGCCGATGTCCAGGAAGTTCGCCGGCTTCACATTGCCGTGGTTTTCGCCCGCATAGGCGACAACGTCCAGTGTCGACATGACCAGGCCCGCACCGTTTCCGATGATGCCCACTTCGCCGTCGAGCTTGACGTAGTTGAGTCCCATGCCCTTGGCCTTGCGTTCCAGGGGGTCCTCAGCGTCTTCGTCTTCGAGCTTGGCGAGGTTGTTGTTGCGGAACTCGGCGTTGCCGTCGAGCGTCATCTTGCCGTCGAGGGCGACGATCTTGCCGTCACCGGTCTTGACCAGCGGGTTGACCTCGACGAGGCTGGCGTCTTCGTCCTTGTAGACCTTCCACAGGCTCTTCAGGACGGGCACGATCTTCGCACCGGTTTCGGGGTCGAACCCTGCTTCGTCGACGATCTTCTGCGCAGTGGCGTCGTCAATGCCCTTCAGCGGGCTGACTTCGACTTTGGCGAGCGCTTCGGGGCGTTCTTCGGCCAGCTGCTCGATGTCCATACCGCCTTCCTTGCTGCACATTGCAAGGTAGGTGCGGTTGGCGCGGTCGAGCAGAATGGAGAAGTAGTACTCCTCTGCGATGTCTGCGCCTTCGGCGATCATGACGCGCTTGGTGATGTGGCCCTTGATGTCGAGTCCGAGGATTTCTTCGGCGCGGGCAGCGGCTTCGTCAGGGTTTTTGGCGAGCTTCACACCGCCGGCCTTGCCGCGGCCGCCGACTTTGACCTGTGATTTGACGACGACCGTTCCGCCGCCGAGTTTTTCGGCTGCGGCTCGAGCTTCTTCTGGAGTCTGCGCAACTTCAGCGCGCAGCACGGGAACTCCGTACTCCTCGAAGAGGTCACGGGCCTGATACTCGAAAAGATCCACGTGTAGTCCTTCTGTTGATTCTGCCGAGCCTCATGACCCGGCACGGGTTTCAGACAATCTTGCAGCTTGTCAACGCTCTCCACCTTAAAACACCGATGCGCTTCTGGACATCCAGGATGTGAACAACGTCCGAAACTTTGGGTTTTCCCAGGGAAGCAGGGGCCAGAAGCGGACCCACACCATTTAGCTCGTTGTTGAGAATCTCGAGATCGAACTACTATGGGGGCATGGACGAAGTCGACCGGATTGTCAGCGAATGGCAGCGTGAACGGCCTGACCTCGATGTGGCCCCCATGGAGGTTGTGTCCCGTGTCAGCCGTCTGGCCAAGCTGCTTGACCGGGCGCGCAAAGACATCTTCGCCTCTCACGGTCTCGACGTGTGGTCGTTCGACGTTCTGTCCTCCCTGCGCCGCGCCGGCAGTCCCTACCAGCTGTCGCCGTCAAAGCTGACAGAGCAGATGATGGTCACCTCCGGCACTATGACCAACCGGATTGACCGGCTGGTGTCAGCCGGTCTTGTCACGCGCAGCCCCGATCCCGGGGACCGCCGAGGTGTCAGAGTGCAGCTGACCGAGGACGGGCTGGCCAGGGTCGACGGGGCCATGTTGGACTTCTTGGAGCGCGAACACGAACTCATGAGCAGCATGTCCGGCACTCAGACCCGCCGCCTGGCTGATCTTCTGCGCACCATGTCGGCGTCCTTTGACCTGCAGATCATGCGCGACTGCGAAGACTGAACCGGCAGCCTGCACTCGTGTACCCCGCATAGAATCTAAAGAAACCGCCGTCTTCCTGGGAGGCCATCGTGAAGCGCCTGCTCGCACTTGGTTCCGTTGCCGCATTCAGCCTTGTCGGATGCTCCGTCGTCGACAGTGAACGCCCTGCCGAGGGCACCTCGAACAGCCCAGCTGCCGCGGAGTCAACCGCGTCGGCGACTGCAGATGACAACGCTGGTGACAGTCAGTTCGTCGATGTCAGCCCCGGGGGGCCGAAAAAAGAAGACCCCCTGTGGCAGAGCCTTGCGGGATCAGCTGACTCCGGAGACCCTATCTACCTGTGGGCCTGGATGCAGACCGAAGACGAACCCGGCGACGGCGATTCCGTAACTCTGAGCCCCAGCACACAGGGCAGCGTCAAGGTCACAGCGCCGAAGTCGACCGTTGACGCCAATGGCACATTTGCGCTGATCACCGGAACATTCACCGTCGAAGAGAAAAGCGATGGTGATTACGCCCTGACCGCGAAGTCCTCGGAGGCCAAGGACGACCTCATCCCCGACGGCCCCACGAGCGAAGAACGCTGCACCGCCGAAAACGCACAGGACACCATCGGCGGCGCGGCCGACAAACTGGCGCAGGACTCCGGAGCGAGGGAAGGTCTGCGCAAAGAATGGCTGTCCTCACCGGAAGTCTGGTGGGCAATCCAAGATGCCAGCCGCAACCTGCGCGACAGCGGAGGGGACTTCGAAGGCGATTCTCTCGCCACCGCCTGCGGCGACTACGTCGAAGCCGGCTGACGCTTCGCCGCTGTTGGTCTGCGCTGGCAGCCTACGCAGGCTGAGCCGCGGGCCACCAACGCTCAACCGCCGCGGGCCACCAGCTCTCAGCCGCACAGCTCATTCAGCGGCGCGCTGTGCGGCTTCATCCTGTCTGCGCAGGCCTTCGTCATAGGCCCGCAGGGTCGGCGGGAGAAAAACCAGCACCAGCGTCACCAGGCCGCACACCAGCGGCCCCCAGAACATGTAGTCCCCGCCTGCGCTGATGACACCGGGCCGAACAGACCAGGCGAAGAATAGCAGCAGAACGTTCCACGCGACAGCAGCCGGGCGAGCCCAGCGGCGGTATTTCCACAGACCGCGGGACACTCCGAACATAGATGCCGCCATGAGCAGGAACATGAGCGCCAGCCCAACAAGCGAACCCAGGCTGCTGCCGGCTCCGGTGAGACCGGCGTACACGTAGATGGCCGCAGCCACGAGAAGTGCGCCGCCCTGCAGAGCCATGGCAGCCACCGCCGCTTTCAGGCTCGCCGGACGCGGCGGAAGATCGACTTCCGGTCGCGGTGTCGAATGAATCGCCGAAGGTTCACCGCGTTTGCGCCGCTGGCGTTCTTCACGACGCCAGTCACCGGGGCGGGCCGATGAGCCACTGGAACGATTCACAGGTCGATCCGCTCAAAGCCGGGCACCACGATTTCCTCCAGCAGGCGATCACGCACGTCCAATGGAATGAACGCGGCACGCAGAGCCGCGGTGGTCGCGATTTCGAGGTCGATGATGTCCCAGCCCGCGTGTTCGACAAGCAGCCGCATTTCGCGCGTCACCGACGTCTGGGACATGAGCCTGTTGTCCGGATTGACGGTGACGTTGAAGCCCAAGTCCTTCAAACCCGTAATGGGGTGGGATTCGATTGACCGAGCCGCACCGGTCTGAATGTTTGACGAAGGGCACACTTCAAGCGGGATCTGCCTGTCGAGCACCCACGCGGCAAGCCTGCCGATTTCGCCGGCGCCGTCTGTGATCTGCATGTCCTGCACAATGTCGACCCCGTGGCCGATTCGCACCGCACCGCAGACTGCGACAGCATCCATCATGCTCTGCAGGCCGCCGTCTTCTCCGGCATGCAGGGTGGTGGGAAACAGTTCGCCCCGCAGCAGGTCGAGAGCCGCTTTGTGCGCTGATGCCGGGAAGCCGTCTTCCGGCCCCGCGAGGTCGAAGCCGACAACCCCGCTGTCGCGGTTGCGCAGCGCAAGCTCAGCCACCGCCAGCGAATTGTCGTTCTGCCGCATGGCGGTGAGGATCTGGGCGGTGATGATGGTGCGGCCCTCCTGCGCTGCCAGCGCCACGCCCTCTTCCATGCCCTTTTCGACCGCGTGCACGGCATCGTCCATGGTGAGGTCACCGGCAACGTGCTGTTCGGGTGCCCACCGACATTCGGCGTAGAACACGCCATCGGCCACCTGGTCGAGCGTCCATTCACGGGCCGCACGTGTGAGGGCTTCGGCAGACTGCAGGACTCCCACGGTCACACCAAAGGTTTTGAGGTATTCCGGCAGGCTTCCCGAATCCGCCTGGGTGCGGAACCACTCCCCCAGCTTTTCAGGATTGTCGGCGGGCAGTTCGACATCGGCCCCGGCGGCGAGTTCGATGATCGTCGCTGGCCTCAGACCGCCGTCCAAGTGGTCGTGCAGACTGACTTTGGGCAGCTGCAGAATCGGGTCATCCGGGTGCACTCCGGCCGGTACCGGGAACAGGTTCTCTTCCACGCGGACAGTCTAACGACTGCCGCAAACCGCATGTCAGGGCTCGCCGTGGAAGCCCAGGCGCTCCAGTGCAAGCGCTGTGAAAACGCGGACGGCAACCGGCAGTGCATCCTCGTCGATGAGCAGGTCGCCCTGGTGAATGTCATAGGTTCGTCCACCCGGCGTGCGCGTACCCAGGCGAATGAGCGCTCCGGGGACGTGGGTGAGGTACCACGCGAAGTCCTCTCCGCCCATGGACTGCGGAGTCAGCTGGACCGAGGTGGGGCCCAGTTCGCGGCGGATGGCGGCTTCTGCTGACGAGACCTCGTCTTCGGTGTTGACCACCGGCGGGACGCCGCGGCGGTGTTCGAGCTCAACCTCGACCCCGTATGGTCCGGCAATGCGGTCAACGAGTTCCGGCAGGACTTCGGCCACCTGGTTCCAACCGTCGACGTCCAGACAGCGCAGGGTTCCCATCAGCTGCCCTTCGCCTGGCACCACATTCGGTGCGTGCCCGGCTTCGATACCACCCCACACCAGAGAAATCGCGTGGCGAGGGTCAATCAGTCGGTGAAGGGTCGCCGGCAGGTCGACGGCCAGCTTGCCCAGTGCGTAGACGAGGTCTTCCGTCAGGTGGGGCCGGGACGTGTGGCCGCCGTGCCCGCGCAGACGGATGATGACGGTATCGCCGGCGGCGGTGATCGCGCCGATGCGCGAACCGACCTTGCCGACGTCGACAGCCGGGTCGCAGTGCAGCGCATAGCAGACGGGCACATCTTCCAAAACGCCCTGGTTGATGACTTTGAGCGCACCGCCGGGGGTGACTTCTTCGGCCGGCTGGAAAATGCAGCGGATCGTTCCGCCCAGGCCCTGACGGCGGTCGATCTCGTTGAGGACGAGGGCCGCACCCAGCAGCGAGGTCAGGTGAACGTCGTGCCCGCAGGCGTGGGCGACACCGGGAACGGTCGAGGCGAAGGGAGTGTTCGTCAGGTCATCCAGCGGCAGGGCGTCGATGTCAGCGCGCAGACCGCACTTGAGCGGGCCGGATCCCACATCGACCGTGAGTCCCGTCTCCTCCAGAAGCCGTGGCCTAAGACCCGCGGCCCGCAGTCGCTCAGCGATCTTCTCGGTAGTGCGGAACTCCTGGTACGACAGTTCGGGGTGGGCGTGGATATCACGCCGAAAGTCCCGCAGCTCGTCGGCAAACGCCGCAACTTCCGCCTGGATCACTGTGCCTCCGTTCAAATCAGCATTCGGGCGATTGTACGCCCCAGCCCGGACAGCTTGGCTCCGCTGCGACTTCTGGCGTCACAGAATGTCCTCAAAGCCCAGTTCGCGAGCCCGCTTCACGGCTTCTTTCACTCTCTGCGCCGACGCACGCCGGGTGACCAGCAGCGCATCGTCAGTGTCTACGACCACGATGTTCTCCACTCCCACGAGCGCAATCGCCCGCTGGGTGGTCGAATACACCAGACCGGAAGAGTCAACATCGACAAGGCGCACATCGTCACCGGCGGCGAAAACACTGGACGGTTCGCCGGGAATCGGCTGGCGCAGCTGGGCAACGGAAGCAAAATCACCCACGTCATCCCAGCCGAAGTCGCCGGGAACCACAACAACCCGCCCCTGTTCGGCAGCGGGTTCGGCCACCGCGTAGTCGATCGCAATGGGCTCCAAGCTCGGCCACACTTCGGCAAGCACAGCATCGTGCTCCGAAGTTGCCCACGCGTCGGCAACAGCCGACAGCCCCGCATACAGGTCCGGCGAAAAGGCTTCGAACTGGGCCAGCAGAGCGTCCGCGCGGGCAATGAACATCCCCGCGTTCCAGCGGTACTTGCCCGAATACGTGTACCTGCGGGCGGTGTTGGCCGCGGGCTTTTCCACGAACTTCTCGGCGCGCATGGCCGTGGGCGCTTCTGACAGCCCCAGGCGCTTGCCAGCCTTGATATAGCCGTAGGCGGTTGACGGGAAGGTCGGGGTGATTCCGATCGTCACAATGTCCCCGCCTGCCGCAGCGCTGTGAGCTTCCGCGACAACCCGGCGGAACTCGCACGGATTGGTGATTGAGTGGTCAGCAGAGAACGAACCGATGACCGCCTCCGGGTCCCGCCTGTGAATGAGCATGGCAGCCAAGCCGATAGCGGCAGCGGAGTCTTTCGGCGACGGTTCGGCAATCACATTCTGCGCATCGAGCGCGGGCAGCTGTTCCCGCACCGCCTTCGCGTGGGCCTGACCCGTGACCACCCACCTGTTCTCAACGGCCGTGAGGTCCTCAATCCGCGCCCACGTCTCTTCCAGCAGCGAACGGCCAGAGCCCAAAACGTCGAGCAGGAACTTCGGCCTGTCCTGCCGCGACAGCGGCCACAGGCGAGTGCCGGAACCGCCGGCCGGGATCACAGCGTGGAAACGAGAAAGCATCGCCCGATTATCCCCCAGCCGCCCCAGCTCCGGCCGCACCGACACGCTCGGGCGTGCTCTGCAGGCCCACTCAGCACCCCGCCCTGGTAGTGGCGCCGTTTCGGCACCGCCTCCCACCCGCACCCGCGCACGAGGCGGAGGTCGGCACGGAACTGCGGCTCCACCTCGTGCTGGGCACCGCACCGGGAAGGCCCGATAGAACACGAGAACGTACCCTAATTTGCCGAGAGCCGCCGGAAGCAGACGCAAACCGACATGAGACAATAGAGCGGTCCTCAGCCGACCGACCGAACGGCCAGCTGACAAGAAGCTGCTCGCAGAGCACAGAAAACCGATCACCCGAACTTCGGAAGATTGGAAAATACTGTGAAACGCGCGTAGATTCAAAACGCTATACACGTAATCGCAAAATGGAGGATGACCCGTGGCCAAAGCGTCAACGGGCACTCTGTACCGCGGACACGAAGGAATGTGGTCCTGGGTCGCTCACCGCGTCACCGGAGTCGGCATCTTCTTCTTCCTGCTGGTGCACGTGCTCGACACTGCTCTCGTTCGCGTCTCGCCCGAGGCCTACAACGCAGTTATCGGAACGTATAAGACGCCGCTGATGGCGTTTGCCGAAATCGGACTGGTAGCAGGAATCGCCTACCACGCTTTCAACGGCCTGCGCGTAGTCCTCGTTGACTTCTGGAAGGGCGGGCCCAAGAACCAGCGCAAACTGTTCTGGGCAGTCATGGTCCTCTGGCTGATCGTGATGATTGCGTTCATCCCCCGCCAGCTGATGCACACGTTCGGAGGCTGAGCACAATGACAACACCCGTTATCCCCAAGCCCCGCGCCGAATACCAGCGCCACAAGACCACCAAGTCGAACTTCGAGCTGTTCGCATGGCTGTTCATGCGCATCTCAGGCGTCTTCCTCGTCATCCTCATCTTCGGTCACCTGATTGTGAACCTGTGGATGGGCGAAGGCGTTCAGGGCCTCGACTTCGGCTTCGTCGGCGGCAAGTGGGCCAACCCGTTCTGGCAGATCTGGGATCTGGCCATGCTGTGGCTGGCCATGATCCACGGCACCAACGGCATGCGCACCATCATCAACGACTACGCCGAAAAGCCGCGCACCAATGTCACGCTGCAGATCATCCTCTACGTGGCATCCGCAATCATCATTGTGCTCGGCACCCTGGTGATCTTCACCTTCAGCCCCTGCCCGACCGGCGCAGACCCGTCGCTGCTGCCGAGCTTCTGCCAGGCCTGACCGCCGCTTAGGAGAATAGAGACCTTATGCAGGTACATGACTATGACGTTGTGATCGTCGGAGCTGGCGGCGCCGGCATGCGCGCGGCCATCGAATCCGGCCAGCGCGCACGCACCGCAGTGCTCACGAAGATCTACCCCACCCGCTCGCACACCGGCGCGGCACAGGGCGGCATGTGCGCCGCACTGGCCAACGTCGAAGAGGACAACTGGGAATGGCACACCTTCGACACCATTAAGGGCGGGGACTACCTCGTCGACCAGGACGCAGCCGAAGTCATGGCAAAAGAAGCCATCGACGCCGTGCTCGACCTCGAAAAGATGGGCCTTCCTTTCAACCGCACGCCGGAAGGCAAAATCGACCAGCGCCGCTTCGGCGGCCACACCCGCGATCACGGCAAGGCACCGGTCCGCCGCGCATGCTACGCAGCAGACCGCACCGGCCACATGATCCTTCAGACCCTCTACCAGAACTGCGTCAAGCATGGCGTTGAGTTCTACAACGAGTTCTACGTCCTCGACGTCATCATCAATGAAGTCGACGGCAAGAAGGTCGTCGCCGGTGTCGTGTCCTATGAACTGG
The DNA here is from genome assembly GCF_902500275.1 of Brevibacterium sp. Marseille-P9724. NCBI lineage: Bacteria > Bacillati > Actinomycetota > Actinomycetes > Micrococcales > Brevibacteriaceae > Brevibacterium > Brevibacterium sp. Marseille-P9724. The sequence goes on from NZ_LR722991.1 coordinate 145,327, forward strand.
CAACCGGCGAAATCCACGTCTTCCGCTCCAAGGCCGTTGTGTTCGCAACCGGCGGTTTCGGCAAGATGTTCAAGACCACCTCGAACGCCCACACGCTCACCGGTGACGGCCTGGCTGTCACCTACAAGCGGGGAATCCCGCTGGAAGACATGGAGTTCTTCCAGTTCCACCCCACGGGCCTTGCCGGACTCGGCATCCTCCTGTCCGAGGCAGCCCGCGGTGAAGGCGGCATCCTCCGCAACGCCGACGGTGAGCGCTTCATGGAGCGCTACGCACCCACAATCAAGGACCTCGCTCCTCGTGACATCGTGGCCCGCTCCATGGCCAACGAAGTGCGCGAAGGCCGCGGCGCAGGCCCCAACAAGGACTACGTCCTGCTGGACCTCACCCACCTCGAACCCGCGCACATCGACGCCAAGCTGCCGGACATCACCGAATTCGCCCGCACCTACCTGGGTGTTGAGCCCTACACCGAACCGGTCCCCGTCTTCCCGACGGCCCACTACGGCATGGGCGGCATCCCGACCACCGTCGCAGGCGAAGTGCTCGCCGACAACGACACGATCGTTCCCGGCCTCTACGCCGCCGGTGAGTGCGCGTGTGTGTCGGTGCACGGCTCCAACCGTCTGGGCACCAACTCGCTGCTGGACATCAACGTTTTCGGCAAGCGCGCCGGCATCAACGCCGCCGAATTCGCCAAGACCGCGCAGCAGCAGGAAGTCGCTGACGATGCAGCCGACATGGTGATTGACATGGTTGAGACCATGCGCAACTCCAAGGGCACCGAGCTCGTCGGAGACATCCGCGCTGAACTGCAGGAGATCATGGACGCCAACGTCCAGGTGTTCCGCACCGACGAAACCCTGCGCGAAGCCATCGACGTCATTGAAAAGCTGCGTGAGCGCTACAAGAACATCGGCATTCACGACCGCGGCAAGCGCTACAACCTCGACCTGCTCGAAGCCATTGAACTGGGCTTCCTCCTGCAGCTGGCCGAAGCCGTTGCCGTTGCCGCACTGCACCGCAAAGAATCGCGCGGCGGACACTTCCGCGAGGACTTCCCCGACCGCGACGACGCAAACTTCATGCACCACACGATGACCTACCTGGACCCCAACAGCACCGCCGAGGGAATCACCGGCATGCGTCTGGAAACCAAACCGGTCATCGTCACCCGCTACGAGCCCATGGAGCGTAAGTACTGATGGCAGAGAACAACGAAACCCCGGAACCGGCATCGAAGATCGACCTCCCGTCGAGCGTGTCCGGAGAAGGCGGCGAAGTCCCCACTTTCGAGTGCACGTTCCGCATCGCCCGCTTCATCCCGGAAACGGACTCGGAACCGCACTGGGAGGACTACCAGGTCACGATGCACGGCACCGACCGTGTGCTTGACGCCCTGCACAAGATCAAGTGGGAACAGGACGGCTCGCTGTCCTTCCGCCGCTCCTGTGCACACGGTGTCTGCGGTTCGGACGCCATGCGCATCAACGGGCGCAACCGCCTGGCCTGCAAGACGCTGCTGAAGGACCTCGACACCAAAAAGCCGATCACGGTCGAGGCCATCAAGGGCCTGCCCCTTGAAAAGGACCTGATCGTCGACATGGAGCCGTTCTTCCAGTCGTACCGCGAGATCATGCCGTTCCTCGTGACCTCGGGCCACGAACCGACGCACGAACGCCTGCAGTCGCAGGAAGACCGTGCGCGCTTCGACGACACCACCAAGTGCATCCTGTGTGCTTCGTGCACCACGTCGTGCCCGGTGTTCTGGACCGACGGCCAGTACTTCGGCCCGGCGGCAATCGTCAACGCGCACCGCTTCATCTTCGATTCGCGTGACGAAGGCTCCGAAATGCGCCTCGAAGTGCTCAACGACAAGGAAGGCGTGTGGCGCTGCCGCACCACCTTCAACTGCACCGAAGCATGCCCCCGCGGCATCGAGGTGACCAAGGCAATCGCCGAAGTCAAGCAGGCACTGCTCACCCGCGCATTCTGATCACTTGAGTGCTGCGTGAGGCTTCGGGTTGGCGTTTCGCGCGTTCGAATGAGGCCCACGAGGCCCTGCGTTAAAGCGTCGACTTAGGCAAAGAGGAGGGGCGAGTCCGAAAGGGCTCGCCCCTCGCTTTGTGTTGTTTCGCCGACCGGTGGTGCCGTCCCAAGCCGCCGGGCTCAGCTGCCCGGTGGCAAACACCCCCGATCCGGAATCTGCGCTTCAGCGACAAGAAAACTCCCGTCAGCCACAAAAACTCCCGAAAACCACCACTGCTAACGGGAGTTTTTGTTGCTAACGGGAGTGCGGAGGTGGGGCGAGGTGGAGGGCCAGCGCCAGCCGCACCGGACGGCACCTGGACAGGGTCAGGTCTGCTAGTTCGGCAGGGCGGAGAAGCCGTTGGCTTCGAGCTGTTCAGCCAGTTCGGCGCCGTTTGCCCCGTAGAACCAGGGAATGTTCTTCCCGCGGCCCGTCCCCCGTGAACGGCCACCGGCCCACACGGCTTCACCCGCTGTCAGCTGGCGAATCGCAACAGCCGCGACGTTCTCAGGGTGATTCTCTACGAACTCGCCGTAGATCTCTTCGTCGTGCTGTCCGTCATCACCGACCAACAGCCACTTGATGTGGGGAAACTCCCGAGCCAAGCGCTCCAGAGCCGTGCGCTTGTGGTCTTGGCCCGAGCGGAAGACTCGCGTGGGCGTCGGCCCCCAATCGGTCAGCAGCAGAGGCCCCGACGGGTACATGTTTCGGTGCAGGAACCTGGTCAGCGCAGGCTGTGTGTTCCAGGCACCGGTGGACAGGTACAGGATCGGAGAGTTCGGTCGCAGGTACGACAGCCGGTCATACAGCACAGCCATACCGGATACCGGCGAGCGCGCGTGCTCGTTGAGAACAAAGGAATTCCACGCGGCCAAGAACGGTCGAGGCAGCGCTGTGACCACCACGGTGTCGTCAATGTCCGAAATGATTCCAAAGCGCTGTTCGTCATCGATGATGTGCGCGGTAGCTGTATCCAGTCCCGACCCGCTGGTCCACATTTCCAGTTTTGCTTTGCCGCGGCTGTACTTGCCGGGAATCACCGCGTCGATGATTCCGCCGCGATCAGCGGTGACCATGTGCTCCTGTCCCCCAACGCGCACCCACGCGATCTCGTTGGACAAGGGCACCGCGGCGAAGTTGCGCCAGCCGCGCACGTTCCGGTCCTTCTTCGGCGATTCAGCGTCTTCTGGGCTGAGCACAATGCGGGCCAGCACCCGGATGAAAGTCTCGGACCCATAGGAGTCATAGGCGACGACCGACGGCTTCCACCCGCGCTTTTCTGCGCGAGAACGCCGCCATTCGTGGTAGCGGTCTTCCATGCGCGCCGCGGTGTGCAGCGCTTCGGGAGTCAGATTGACGGGGCCGGAGCGCGCATTGGAGCGCGACGGTCCCCAAACACCCCCGCGCCCGCCAGCGCCATGACCGCCAACACCTCGGCCACCAACACCGCGAGCGCTGCCTCGGACACCCCCGGCTTCCGGTCCAGGCAGCGGCATCAGAGGAACCCGATTCGGTCGTAGACAGCCCGCAGCGTCTTTTCTGCTTCGGCTGCCGCCTTCTGGCGTCCCTGCTCAAGAATCTCCATGAGTTGGGCACGGTCGTCCAGCAGTTCATTTGTGCGGTTGCGCACGGGTGTGAAGACTTCGACGGCGAGCTCAGCCAGATCCACTTTGAGGTGGCCGTACATTTTGCCTTCGTAGTCGGCAACGATCTTCTCGACCGGTTTGTCGGACAGTACAGAGTAGATGGTCAGCAGGTTCGACACACCGGGCTTGTTTTCGGGGTCGTAGGCGATTTCCGTTCCGGCGTCGGTGACAGCGGATTTGAACTTCTTGGCCAGCGCCTTCGGTTCGTCCAGCAGGTTCACAAGTCCGGCGGGCGATTTCGCCGACTTCGACATCTTCGCACCGGGGTCCTGCAGATCGTAGATTTTGGCCGACTGCTTCATAATCGCAGCTTCGGGCACTGTGAATGTCTGTCCGTAGCGGGTGTTGAAGCGCTGGGCGAGATTGCGGGTCAGTTCGAGGTGCTGACGCTGGTCTTCACCGACCGGCACGACATCCGCCTGGTACAGCAGAATGTCCGCGGCCATGAGTGACGGGTACGTCAGCAGCCCCACCGACACGTGTTCGTTTTTCTGCGATTTGTCTTTGAACTGGGTCATGCGCTGTGCTTCGCCAAGCCCGGTCTGACATTCGAGCACCCAGCCCAGCTGCGAGTTCGCGGGAATCTGCGACTGCACGTAGAGAGTTGTGCGATCCGGGTCGACACCTGCGGCAATGAACTGTGCGGCGGTGCGCAGGGTGCGTTCGCGCAGCTCATCCGGGTTCTGCTCCACCGTGATGGCGTGCTGGTTGGCTATGAACAGGAAAGAGTCGTATTCCTCCTGGAGCGCCACGACCGGGGCGAGTGCCCCAATGTAGTTCCCGAGGTGGAGCGAATCTGAGGTCGCCTGAATCCCGGTGAGGGAGCGCTGGGGTTGGGAGGGAGCAGAAGAAGTCATAACAGCATTCTGCCACCTGGAGCTTGTGCCTCGGGAGCGGCATGTGAAGCACCGGACAACAGCTGCGCGCTCAGCACATCAGAGCGCCCGGTGAGCACAGTGACCGGCCGCGATCGTTACCAAACATGCGTCCCACATAGTAAGAATCTTGAGAACTACGTGACAGAGGGCACACTGCGGGCGTACCCTTGATCCGTTCGATACAGAAACTGTTCAAGTCTCTTTAAGCATTTGCTCATCTGCGTGGTGTGAAGAAGCACCCATAACATCGAAGGAGTGCGCATGTCGGTTGAATATGTGAAAACCGACGAGGCCATGCCGCCCGTCGCGGTCGTCGAGAAGCCCAAGTGGACTCCCGGCCGCATTATTCTCTGGTCTGCGATAGCGCTCATCGGCGCAATCGGCTGGGTCATGATCGCCATTGTCCGCGGCGAAGAGCTCAGCGCCAGCTGGTTTGTCGCCGCAGCGGTCGGAACCTACCTCATAGGCTTCCGGTTCTACGCGAAGTTCATCGAGTGGAAGATCTGCCGCCCGGACCATCGCCGTGCCACTCCAGCTGAAATCAAGGACAACGGGGTGGACTTCCAGCCCACGGACCGTCGCGTGCTGTTCGGTCACCACTTCGCTGCGATTTCCGGTGCCGGCCCGCTCGTCGGACCCGTTCTGGCCGCCCAGATGGGCTACCTGCCGGGCACCCTGTGGATCATCCTCGGTGTTGTGCTCGCAGGCGCCGTACAGGACTACATGACCCTGTACTTCTCCACTCGCCGCGGCGGACGTTCGCTCGGCCAGATGGCACGGGATGAACTCGGTGCGGTCGGCGGCATCATCGCCTCCATCGGCATCATCTTGATTATGACGATCCTCATTGCCGTTCTCGGCATCGTCATCATCAATGCTCTGGCTGAATCCCCCTGGGGTGTGTTCTCGATTGCGTGCACCATTCCGATCGCCATCCTCATGGGCGTCTACATGCGGTTCATCCGCCCCGGCGCTGTCATGGAGGTTTCGATCATCGGGCTGGTACTGCTCATCCTGTCGATCGTTGCCGGCGGTTGGGTCCACTCGTCTGAAACCTGGTCGGCCGTGTTCACCCTCAGCAAGGTTGAACTTGCCTGGGGTCTGATCATCTACGGCTTCATCGCCGCAATTCTTCCGGTGTGGCTGCTGCTTGCACCGCGTGACTATCTGTCGACCTTCATGAAGGTCGGCACCATCGCACTGTTCGCCGTGGGCATCCTGCTGGTCAACCCGGACGTCCAGATGCCGGCGTTCACCGAATTCGCCTTCAACGACAAGGGCCCGGCTTTCGCGGGCTCCCTGTTCCCGTTCCTGTTCATCACAATTGCCTGTGGCGCCCTGTCCGGCTTCCACGCGCTCATCTCGTCAGGCACCACGCCGAAGCTGGTGGAAAAGGAAAGCCAGATCCGCATGATCGGCTACGGTTCGATGCTCATCGAATCGTTCGTCGCCATCATGGCGCTCGTGGCAGCCGTGTCACTGGACAAGGGCCTCTACTTCGCGATGAACGCCGCCGAACCGCTGACCGGCGGCACACCAGCCGGTGCAGCTGACTTCATCAACAACCACCTCGGCATGTCCGGTGTTCAGACGTCAGAAGCGGAACTGGCCGAAGCCGCCCGTGAAATCGGCGAAGCTTCGATTGTGTCCCGCACCGGCGGTGCGCCGACCCTGGCCATGGGTATGACGCACATTCTGTCCGGCATCTTCGGCGGCAAGGCGCTCATGCCGTTCTGGTACCACTTCGCGGTCATGTTCGAAGCTCTGTTCATCCTGACCACGATCGATGCTGGCACCCGCGTTGCCCGCTTCATGCTGTCGGACCTGCTGGGCAACTTCTACAAGCGCTTCAAGGACCCGTCTTGGACCCTGGGCGGCTGGCTGACCACCATCGTCATGGTCGCCGGCTGGGGCTCCATCCTGCTGATGGGTGTGACCGACCCCCTGGGCGGTATCAACACCCTGTACCCGCTGTTCGGCATTTCGAACCAGCTGCTGGCCGCCATCGCACTGACGGTCATCGCCGCAATCGTCGTGAAGTCCGGCTACGGCAAGTACGTGTGGATCCCCGTGATCCCGCTGGCTTGGGACCTCCTGGTGACGATGTGGGCGTCCGCGCTGAAGATCTTCTCCCCCAACCCCACCGTGGGTTACTGGGCACAGCACATGGCCTACAAGAACGCCTTGGCCAACGGCGAAACCTCGCTGGGCCCCACCCAAGGCGAAGAGGCAATGCGCGCGGTCATCCGCAACACCTTCGTGCAGGGAACCCTGTCGATTGTGTTCGCCGCCATCGTCCTCCTCGTGGTGGTGATGGCCATCTACCGTTCCTTCCAGGCACTGTCGACGAAGAACTTCACCACGGCAGAAGACCCCTTCGTGGCGTCCAAGCTGTTCGCGCCGGCCGGGTTCATTCCGACCAAGGCCGAACGCGAAGTCATGGCAGACTGGAAGGCCTGGAATGAAAAGCACGGGGTCGGCAAGGATCCCGCCGCTGCTTCGGATGGAAAGTGATATGAGCACAACGGCTTCTGACATTCTGCGCATGACCGCGAAACCGTTCACCGCGGCCTACTGGTACATGCGCGAAATCAGCGGGGCGAACGCGTTCATCAACTACCAGAAGTCCTACCTGCGCCGTCACGGCACACTGAAAGGATCGAAGGGCGAACGGGAGTTCTGGCGGTACCTGACCGACGAACAGGATCGCAACCCCACAAGCCGCTGCTGCTGACAGACGCCAGCTGACTGGCTGCTTAAACCTCAGGCCGCCAGTCACACGAAAAGCGCCGGTGATGCGATTGTTCGCATCACCGGCGCTTTTCTGTGCTCATCCGGCTCTGTGCGCACCGACGGGGTTCGTCTCCCCACCTGGTCCAAGAAGTCGAGCCCTCCTCAGATCACGCCTTCAGTGCGGGAAGGTCGTAGTCGATGACGAGCGGGGCGTGGTCAGACCAGCGCTGGTCATAAGCCGGCGCTTTGTCTACCTGGGCTTTAACTGCCTTCTTCGCAAGCTCCGGGGTGGCCATCTGGTAGTCAATCCGCCAGCCGGTGTCATTGTCGAACGCTTTGCCGCGCATAGACCACCACGTGTAGGGGCCGTCCATTTCACCAGACAGCTGCCGGTGCACGTCCACCCAGCCCAGGCTGCCGAAGAATTCATCGAAGTAGGCCCGCTCTTCCGGCAGGAATCCGGCCTTTTTGACGTTGCCCTTCCAGTTCTTGATGTCGAGTTCCGTGTGGCCCACATTGAGATCGCCGGTGATGACGGCGTAGTCAGCGTGCTGCTTCAGCTGGTCCATGCGGATCTTCATCTGGTCCATGAAACGGTATTTGTCGTCCTGTTTGGGTGTGCCCACCTCACCAGAGTGCACATAGGCCGACACGACCGTCAGCAGGCTGCCGTCCTCTAGTTCATAGTCAGCTTCCAGCCAGCGGCCTGCCAGATCGAAATAGCCGTCGCCGTTGCCGATCCTGGTTTCAACAGCCGGTACGTGGCTCACAACAGCAACACCGGCGCGGCCCTTGGCTTCCGCATCGGCAGAGTAGGCGTGCTCCCCCAGTGGGGCCATGACTTCGTAGGCGATGTCGTTCTGCGCGCGAACCTCCTGCAGCGTGAGGATGTCGCAGCCGCGACCGTCGGCCCACTCCTGCATGTTCTTGCGCATGGCCGCGCGGATTCCGTTGACGTTCACATTGACGATTCTCAGCATTGCCCCATCGTCCCACATCGGCAGTCTGATTCTGGCCCGCGCCGTTCGCCCACCGCCCCCGCGCCGTTCGCCAACCGCCCCCGCGCCTTTCGCCGACCGTCTTCAGCCGGCCAAGAAGATCTATGACAAAATCGCGCCCCGGCACGGTGCGGGGTGAGTACACTGAAAGCACAAGGCGCACGTGTTTGAGGAGGAACCATGTCAGATGAATTTGACGTTGAACGGCTCGAAATCAGCCCCCTGGACGAAATCGATGCTCTTGAGCTGCGGGAATTCCTCGTAGATTCGCTTGATGATTTCTGGGGTGACACCAACCTCACCCGCGACCACGCCCCGCACTGGTTCCGCCAGTTTGCAGCTTCGGGTCTGGTTGCCCGCTATAAGAACAAGTTCGTCGGCTACCTGCTGGGTGCCATCCCGGTCGACGGTCCGGCGCTCATTCACTTAGTCGCCGTCCACGACAACTACCGCAACAACGGCATCGGGCGGATCCTCTACGAAGCGTTCATCAAGCACACACGTGAGCGCGGCGCCGACATCGTTCAGGCGACAGCCCTGCCGGAAAACACCGGCGCGATTTCGTTCCACTCCTCGCTCGGCTTCGAGAGCGAACTCGTCGATGACTACGGTGGCCCGGAGAACGCTCGCGTTCTCTTCACCTACCGCCTGGCAGCACACTGATCCACCAGGGTGCGCTCACCTGAGCTCCCCGCATAAAGTACGAGGCGCCGGTACAGAATTCTGTACCGGCGCCTCGTACTGTGTGGTTCAGGATGTCGCGGTCAGCTGCGATCCGCGGCCCGTTCGGCCATGTCGATGACATTGGCCAGCAGCATGGCGCGGGTCATGGGGCCCACTCCCCCGGGGTTCGGTGAGTACCACGAGGACTTGGCCCGGGCTTGCGGCGAGATATCCCCGACTACCTTCGACTTTCCGGTTTCCGGGTCTTCTTCGCGGGACACCCCGACGTCTACCAGAACAGCTCCGTCTTTCACGCAGTCACCGGCGACGATGTCCTTCACTCCGGCTGCCGCAACGATGACATCCGCCTGCTCCAGCAGCTGCGGGAGGTTCTTCGTGCCTGTGTGGGTGAGTGTGACGGTGGCGTTGACATCGCGGCGCGTCAGCAGAAGCCCAATGGGGCGTCCGACCGTCACACCGCGACCAAGCACAACCACGTGTTTGCCGTCGAGGTTCACCCCGTGGCGTTCCAGAAGCTCGACGATGCCGCGCGGAGTGCACGGCAGCGGTGAGGTGACGTCTTCGCGCACCCGCAGAACCAGGCGCCCCAGGTTGGTGGGGTGCAGGCCGTCAGCGTCCTTGTCGGGGTCGACAAGTTCGAGCACCCGGTTGGTGTCGATGCCATCCGGCAGCGGCAGCTGAACAATGAAGCCCGTGCATTCGGGGTTGTTGTTGAGCCTGTTGACGGCGTCTTCGATTTCCTGCTGGGTGGCACTTGCCGGGAGGTCTTCGCGGATCGACGCGATGCCCACCTCAGCACAGTCCCGGTGCTTCCCGGCGACGTACCACTGCGATCCGGGGTCTTCACCCACGAGCAGCGTGCCCAGTCCCGGGGTGATTCCGCGGTCTTTCAGGGCCTGTGCCCGAACAGCAAGTTCCTGTTTGATGGCGGCGGCTGTCGCTTTGCCGTCAAGCTTCTGTGGCATCAGTATTGTTCCAGTCCTTCGTAGAGCGGGAAGTCCTTGGCGACCTTGGCAACGCGCTCACGCAGCGCTGCAAGATCAGCACCGGGCTTGAGTGTTTCGGCGATGATGTCAGCAACCTCGGTGAAGGCGGCTGCGTCGAGACCCCGGGTGGCAAGTGCAGGGGTGCCGATGCGCAGACCGGAGGTGACCATGGGCGGGCGCGGGTCAAACGGTACGGCGTTGCGGTTGACGGTGATGCCCACTTGGTGGAGCAGGTCCTCACCCTGTTTGCCGTCGATTTCGCTGTTGCGGAGGTCTACGAGCACCAGGTGAACGTCGGTGCCGCCGGAGAGGACGGAGACACCGGCTTCGGCAACGTCGTCGCGGAGCAGGCGTTCGGCAAGGATCTGTGCGCCTTCGACGGTGCGCTTCTGGCGGTCTTTGAATTCATCAGCGGCAGCGAGCTTGAAGGCGACCGCCTTGCCAGCGATCACGTGCATGAGCGGGCCGCCCTGCTGGCCGGGGAACACAGCCGAATTGATCTTCTTGTTCAGCTCTTCCGAGTTCGTCAGGATGAATCCCGAACGGGGTCCGCCGAGGGTCTTGTGGACCGTTGAGGACACAACATCGGCGTACTCAACCGGGTTGGGATGCAGGCCAGCGGCAACAAGCCCGGCGAAGTGCGCCATGTCGACCCACAGGTACGCGCCGACTTCGTCGGCGATTTCGCGGAAGGCCTTGAAGTCCAGTTGACGGGGGTAGGCCGACCATCCGGCGACGATCACCTTCGGCTTGTGCTCCTGGGCGCGCTGGCGCACCTGATCCATGTCGACGCGATTGGTTTCAGGATCAACCTCATAGGACGACACGCTGTACAGGCGGCCCGAGAAGTTGATCTTCATGCCGTGTGTCAGGTGTCCGCCGTGGGCCAGATCAAGGCCCAGCAGACCGTCACCGGCACGCGCCAGTGCGTGCATAACGGCGGCATTGGCAGAAGCGCCCGAGTGCGGCTGAACGTTTGCGTACTTGGCACCGAAGAGCGACTTTGCTCGTTCAATGGCAAGTTCCTCTGCAACGTCAACATATTCACAGCCGCCGTAGTAGCGGCGGCCGGGGTAGCCTTCGGCGTACTTGTTTGTCAGCACTGAACCCTGAGCCTGCAGCACAGCGCGGGGAACGAAGTTCTCCGACGCAATCATTTCGAGGTAGTCCTGCTGGCGGCCGAGCTCCTGGTCGAGCACCTTGGCGATCTCGGGATCGATTTCCGCAATGCTCTGCGACAGAGGCGTGTTCGACATCCACGTTCCTTTCCTTCAGACGGCAGTTGTGCGGTCTGAGCGGGCACAACGGCCTCATTGTCTCACGTGTCACACAACGCCTTCCCACGCGCAGGCACCCGTTAGCCGGAATCTGCGCTTAAGCACACAACTGAGGCGTGCTTCAGCTGCTAAAGGGAGTGCCTGTGCGGCTAAAGGATGGATTCCGGCTAACGGGCGTGCCGGGACTGCGTACGTGCCAAGGCAAACGCGCGGAAGTATGCAGAAACGCGAAGGGCGCCGCAGAACCAGGTTCTGCGGCGCCCTTCGTTCAGGCTTCAGCAAAGCTCAGATCAGGCTTCGTCCTTTTCAGCGGCTGCGTCAGCTGCGGCTTCCTGGGCTTCGTCTTCCTGCGGGCCAGATTCGACATCCGGGGCAGCTTCGACTTCTTCAGCCGGAGCGTCGGCCTTGTCGTCAGCCGATGCGGCAGCTGCGCCTTCTGCTTCCTTCACAACGGCCTGCTTGGGCGAGTACGCCTCAAGCACCAGTTCGATGACTGCCATGGGGGCGTTGTCGCCGGGGCGGGGACCGATCTTGGTGATGCGGGTGTAGCCGCCGGGGCGTTCGGCAACGGCAGGTGCAATCGAGGTGAACAGCTCGTGCACGATGCCCTTGTCGCTGATGGAACGCAGAACGCGGCGACGCGAAGCGAGGTCACCCTTCTTGGCGAAGGTGATGAGGCGCTCAGCGTGCGGGCGCAGGCGCTTTGCCTTGGTTTCGGTGGTCTTCACCGACTTGTTTTCGAAGAGCTGGGCTGCAAGGTTGTTCAGCATTGCCCGCTCGTGCGCCGGGGAACCGCCGAGGCGGTTGCCCTTGGTAGGCGTAGGCATGGGTTTTCTCCTTGGAAATTCTTAGAACTGTTCGTCCTCGACGAACGAAGCATCGTCAGCGGGCTCGGAAAGGGAGGCGGCGCTGTCCTTGAGGCTCAGGCCGAGCTCGTCGAGCTTCTGCTTGACTTCTTCGATCGACTTCGAACCGAAGTTGCGGATATCCATCAGGTCGGCTTCGCTGCGGCTGACGAGCTCGCCGACGGTGTGGATGCCTTCGCGCTTCAGGCAGTTGTAGGAGCGAACCGTGAGGTCGAGGCTCTCAATGGCCAGCGCGAGGTCGGCAGCCATAGCTGCATCAACCGGCGAAGGACCGATCTCGATGCCTTCTGATTCCACGTTGAGTTCACGGGCCAGGCCGAAGAGCTCGACGAGCGTCGTACCGGCCGAGGCCAGTGCGTCGCGCGGCGAAATCGAAGGCTTGGTTTCAACGTCGACCACCAGGCGGTCGAAGTCCGTGCGCTGTTCGACACGGGTTGCTTCGACCTTGTAGGTCACACGCAGAACGGGCGAGTAGATGGAGTCGACCGGGATACGGCCGATTTCAGCATCTGCGTTTTTGTTCTGAGCTGCCGAAACGTAGCCGCGACCGCGTTCGATCGTCAGCTCCATGTCCAGCGAGCCTTCGTCGTTGAGCGTGGCGATGAAGAGGTCCGGGTTGTGGATCTCAACACCGGCCGGTGCGCTGATGTCAGCGGCAGTGACATCGCCCGGACCCTGCTTGCGCAGGTATGCGACGACGGGTTCGTCGAATTCCGAGGAGACGACAAGCGACTTCAGGTTGAGGATGAACTCGGTGACGTCTTCCTTGACTCCGGGAACCGTGGTGAACTCGTGCAGCACACCGTCAATGCGGATGCTGGTGACGGCGGCACCGGGAATGGAGGACAGAAGGGTACGACGCAGCGAGTTGCCGAGGGTGTAGCCGAAGCCGGGCTCCAGGGGTTCGATGACGAACCGGGAGCGCAGATCGGAGACAACCTCTTCTGTGAGCGTGGGACGCTGTGCAATGAGCACGTGGGCTTCCTTTCAGCGAACATCCGCTATATGACGTTCGCGCTTAAAGAGTTCTGGACTCGTTACGCTGTGCAGACTCAGCCGCGGCGGCGTTTGGGCGGACGGCAGCCGTTGTGCGGGTGTGGTGTGACGTCCTGAATGGTGCCCAGCTCCAGACCGGTGGCCTGCAGCGAGCGGATAGCGGTTTCGCGACCGGAGCCGGGGCCCTTGACGAAGACGTCGACCTTCTTCAGGCCGTGTTCCTGTGCGCGGCGGGCTGCAGACTCAGCAGCCATCTGAGCTGCGTACGGGGTCGACTTGCGCGAACCCTTGAATCCGACTTCACCAGAAGAAGCCCAGGAGATCACGGCGCCGGTGGGGTCCGTGATGGAAACGATGGTGTTGTTGAACGTCGACTTGATGTGAGCCTGGCCGTTGACCAGGTTCTTCCTATCGCGGCGACGGGGCTTGCGAGCAGCAGCTCGTGACTTGGGTGGCATCTGTATCTCCTACTCGAACGCTTACTTCTTCTTGCCTGCAACGGTGCGCTTGGGACCCTTGCGCGTACGCGCGTTGGTCTTGGTGCGCTGACCGCGGACGGGCAGGCCGCGGCGGTGACGGACACCCTGGTAGCTTCCGATCTCAACCTTGCGGCGGATGTCGGCTGCAACCTCGCGGCGCAGATCGCCTTCAACCTTGAAGGTGCCTTCGATGTAGTCGCGCAGCTGCACGAGCTGGTCATCGGTGAGGTCTTTGACGCGGATGTCCGGGTTGATGCCGGTTTCCGTGAGGGTCTGGCTCGCACGAGTGCGGCCCACACCAAAAATGTATGTCAGGGCGACTTCCACGCGCTTTTCGCGCGGGAGGTCAACTCCGGCTAAACGTGCCATGTGTTTTCTCCATGTAGATATTCGAAGGTGCTTGCTCAGGCATGTCCGGTTGTCTTCTCCAGACCCGGTCCCCGGCCCTCGAACCGGGGGTGTCGTCCTCGCTGTGCAGGGTGTCCTGCTGCGAGGGGGCGATGCCTGCTTGGGTGTGGACTCGCCTGCCCATAGGGGAAGCGAACCCATCGATCTGCGTTAGCTGATCAGCCCTGGCGCTGCTTGTGACGCGGGTTCGAGCAGATCACCATGACCACCGAGTTGCGGCGGATGACCTTGCAGCTGTCGCAGATCTTTTTGACGCTTGGCTTAACTTTCATCGCTATTCCTTCTTGTCACCACAAAGCCCCTCGGGTCCAGCCCAAGGGGTGGTTGCGGTGAGTGTCAAAAGATCCTTACTTGTAGCGGTAGACAATCCGTCCACGAGAAAGGTCGTAGGGAGACAGCTCCACTACAACACGGTCTTCGGGAAGGATGCGGATGTAGTGCTGACGCATCTTTCCGGAGATGTGCGCAAGCACAAGGTGGCCGTTGGTCAGCTCAACGCGAAACATCGCGTTGGGCAGAGCCTCGACGACCGTACCTTCGATCTCAATGACCCCTTCTTTTTTGGCCATATCGTTCGTTTACCCCTGCTCCCCGCGGAATCCCGCGGATTGAGTGTCTTATCCGTACGGCCCGTAGATGCGACGTTTCGGTTTCTCGCGCTCAATGCCGAACAGACTCCGGACTGGGTCCGGCGTTATTCTGAACTGCAGTAAGCGCGTTATGGGAGACGAAATGCCGACAGCCCACAAGCCAGTTGTCTATCCTACAGTGAATATGCTTGACTTTCCAGCCAGTGTGACGCAGTGCGCAGATGTTCGGCAGGGTCCCCTGGGCACGTGCTGGCTCATGGCACCGCTCATCGCCGGCGAGGTCACAGTTTCCGGATTCTGCGACCGCCTGATCCTGCACAGCACCGGCACTCTCGCGATCGTTGATGTCGGGTCAGCTCCCGTCACCACAAACATTCCCGCGCACGCACATGATCGCAGCGGGTCTCGTGATGGCACGGTCAACAGCGCGACCCTCATAGAAGCCGCGGCGCAGACTGTACTCGGCTCGCGGCTCGAAGGTCATCTGCCGTTCAAGGGCTTTCAGTTTCTTTTCGGCTCACCCGGGGCGGCCATCCCGGCGCTGCCCGGCTTTGCCCGCGCAGCGCTTCGCGCAGCTGCGCACGCTCTTGACAGCGGACGGCCCGTTGTCGCGGCGACCCTGCCGCGGCGCCGCAGCTTCACCCTGGCTGATGAGCACAACGGCAGGCAAGTGCGGATCACGCCCAATCACGTATACGCCGTGGTTGGACACACGCAGAGCAAGCCTGGCAGCGACTGCAGCGGCGGTCTGCTCATGCGCAATCCCGTGCTCACAGGCCGCACCGACATCGACGTTGACGCGCTGCACCTGAGCGCGGACCAGCTGACCGAAGCTACCATGACGCTCTTCATCGGCCCGAAACCAGCACCGTCCAGGAAAGGGGCGAGTACTGGACAACAGGCGGAGCATCAGTGAGCTTCACGAGGTGAATCAGAAGCACAAAGCGCTCGCAGATCCCTGACAGCAGGACCCACGAGCGCTTTGTGCTCAATTCAGTTTGGATAAGTCACTGTCGTTCAGCTTCGAGCTTTGCGACGGCTGTAGACTGCCGCCGCCGAACCGGCACCCAACAGCACAACAGCAATCACAAGAATCCCCGCAACGCTCGCACCCGTACGCGGCAGCGGACTATCACCACTCTTGGCCTCATCAGAAGAAGCCGAGCCGTCCGCACCCGCACCGTCCGCGCTGGCACCAGTGGAATCACCACCAGATGCGGTTTGTTCAGCCGCACCACCGGCTGCTGGTGGGTTCTTGTCCGATGAGCCCTGAGCCACGATCTTCAGCCCAGCACTCTTCACAGTCGAACCCTGCGCATTGACAACCGCAACCTCAACGGTTGAACCAACTTTCAGACCCTTCGGCACAGTAAACACACCAGAATGATTACCACTGCCATCAGTCCTANCGTCCGCGCTGGCACCAGTGGAATCACCACCAGATGCGGTTTGTTCAGCCGCACCACCGGCTGCTGGTGGGTTCTTGTCCGATGAGCCCTGAGCCACGATCTTCAGCCCAGCACTCTTCACAGTCGAACCCTGCGCATTGACAACCGCAACCTCAACGGTTGAACCAACTTTCAGACCCTTCGGCACAGTAAACACACCAGAATGATTACCACTGCCATCAGTCCTAAACTTCTGACGCTTCTTACCGATCTTCAGAACATACTCAGCCTTCGGATCAAGACGCGAAACACTAAACCGCACATCCTGACCCACATGAGCCTTCGAAGCCGACAACGCAAAACCATCCGCACGGAACGTCTGCATCTTGCACCGCTTCGACAACGTCACAGTCTTACCACGATGATCCTTCGCAGAATCCGGCTTCTTCAACTTCTCACCAAACTCACCATCACGCGGCACACGACCCTTATTGAAAAACGCATGAACAGTCGTATCCACACACTCCCGACCCGGAGCGTAGCTTCCATAGGATCCGTGGTTAGCACCGGACACGCTCAACAGTGAACCGTCAATCATCTCCGCCATCTTCACACCATTGGCATACGGTGTAGCAGGATCATGCGTCGTTGAAATCACCAGAATATTCGGCACCTTCGACAGCTTCTGCGGCTTCGGCAACGTGCCCTTGAACTTCCAGAAATCACACACGTCATAGCTGCCTGCCGAAACACTCGCCCGCTGGAACGGCGCAACAGCATCATACGCCTCAACAAACTTACGCGCCCGAGCGAGCTTCGCCTCATCCACCGGCTCATCAGCCCTATTAGAATCCGTACACCGAATGTTCGTGAACGCCGCAGCCATGCCGCTGTAGTGCTGGTCCTCGTCATAGCCTTCGTATTGATCAGCGAGAGCCATCAACACGCCGGCGGACTTGCCTTCTTTAAGCTCATTCAGCGCATAGTTCAGGTCCGGCCAGTTTTCGCTGGAGTACAGCGCCTGGACCACACCGGTACGTCCGTCCATGAACGTCACACGACGCTTGTCATCTTCCCATCCAGTAGGCAGTCCCTTGCCCCCATCGGCTGTTTCAAGCTTCTGCAGAAGCTTGGCATTGTTCTCACTGAGCACCTTGACATCATCACTGTCACCCAAAGCACAGGTGAAAGGCTCTTTGCTGAAAGGGGTGCCTCGAAATGCCGACGGCCACAGGTCGCCATAGGTTTTGCCTTTGCGCCCATTTTCAACACAGTCCTTGGCAAACTCCTCAAAGGTGTCTTGGAACCCCGCACCCTGATTGACATTGTCCTGTTGGTCGGGGGTCAGTCCATCGAGGTCAGCTTTTTCACTGGCCTTGCCCTTAGAATTTTTGGTTCTGTCAGCCTTGCCCGCGCCAGCTTTATCTGATCGAGCGGGCGCCGATTTGAGGTTTTCCAGGTTGGCAAAACGGTCTGAGCGCTCATTGACTTCTTTCAAAGCCTTGATTGCCTCAGCATCGCCGGGGTCGACAACACCATCGAAGACCAGTTTGCCGACATTGTCGCCGAACTTCTGGGCATAGCGGTACCCCAGAGATGTTCCGTAGGACCAGCCGACGTAGTTCAGCTTCTTATCACCGACAACAGAACGCAGCATGTCCATATCGCCAACAGCATCCCAGGTACCCAGGTGCTTAATCAGGTCTTTCCTGCCCTCAGCATCAAGACCGAACAGCTTCCCGGTGTTGTCAAAACACGCTTGAGCAGTCTTTTTGGTATCAGCGTTGTAGACTTCCTCAGCTTTGTCCCTGCCGTCTTTCCAGGGGTTCAAAGCACGCGAAGCATCCCGCTCCTTATCCGACTGACACTCCGAATACGGCATAGACGCACCCACACCACGGGGATCAAAACCCACCATGTCGAAGTTCTCGGCCAGGTCTGGCTGGGCGTCGGCCTGGGCAATGGCCAGCGGCATGCCTGCCCCACCGGGGCCGCCAGGGTTCAACAGGATAGACCCCTGCGGCTTTTTGTTCGGCGTGAACTTCGTGCCGTACTTATTGCTCACTGCTTTGCCGGCCTTGACGCGCATAACTCCGATTGCGATGTTGCCCTTGTCTGGGTTCTTCGCATCAATCGGCGCAATCATGTAGCCGCACTCAGGCGCACGCCCGAGCATGTCGGACAGGTCCTCATAGCCAAGGTCCTGACAGTTTTTGGCAGACCACTCGATCTTCTGACTGTAATACGCCTCTAAGCCAGCCGGAACCTTACCAGCAGACTTACCGCCAGGCTTCGGAGCAGGGACCTCATAACGGCCCTCCCCCTTTTTGAACAGCTTCTTGGCAAGCTTCGGGTAGTACTGATCTGCAGGCTTGTTGTCGTCAGCCTTATCGCTCTGATCAGGTTCATCAGGGCTATCGATGTCTGACGAGTTCGGTTCCTCCTCGGGTGCGGAGTCCTCCGGCTGATCGGTTGGTTCATCAGCTTCATCCGTGGGTTCATGGCTTGGACCAGCACTCGGTGATTCCGGTGCCGGTTCTGCCGGAGCATCACCAACCGGGCTCGCACCAACCGGCACACCCAAACCGGCAGTAAGAGAAGTAACGGCAACCGCAGCGAACACAGAATGTGCGCAGCGCCTGAGCAAAGAATTAAACGGGGTCATAACAGGCAACAGTAGCCCCGCCCAACACCACACAAAGCCAAAATCAGACCCAAAACCAGGCCCAAAAAAAGACCCCACACACAACCAACAAGGGCGGGTGCTCAGTCACCTGAACACCCGCCCCACAGGCCTACGGAATACCGATCAGCTCAGCTGCATGCTGATCAGCCCAGCCTGCGACGACTGCGCACCACAGCCCACGCACCAGCACCCAACAGCACAACAGCAATCACAAGAATCCCCGCAACGCTCGCACCCGTACGCGGCAGCGGACTATCACCACTCTTGGCCTCATCAGAAGAAGCCGAACCATCCGCGCTGCCACTGTCCGCGCTGGCACCAGTGGAATCACCACCAGATGCGGTTTGTTCAGCCGCACCACCGGCTGCTGGTGGGTTCTTGTCCGATGAGCCCTGAGCCACGATCTTCAGCCCAGCACTCTTCACAGTCGAACCCTGCCCGTTCACAACCGCAACCTCAACCGTCGAACCAGCCTTCAGACCCTTCGGCACAGTAAACACACCAGAATGATTACCACTGCCATCAGTCCTAAACTTCTGACGCTTCTTACCGATCGTCAGAACATACTCAGCCTTCGGATCAAGACGCGAAACACTAAACCGCACATCCTGACCCACATGAGCCTTCGAAGCCGACAACACAAAACCATCCGCACGGAACGTCTGCATCTTGCACCGCTTCGACAACGTCACAGTCTTACCACGATGATCCTTCGCAGAATCCGGCTTCTTCAACTTCTCACCAAACTCACCATCACGCGGCACACGACCCTTATTAAAAAACGCATGAACAGTCGTATCCACACACTCCGGCCCCGGAGCGGTCGACGTGAGGCCACCGAAGGCGCCATGGTCAACCCCGGACACACTCAGCAGTGAACCGTCAATCATCTCCGCCATCTTCACACCATTGGCATACGGCGTAGCAGGATCATGCGTCGTCGAAATCACCAGAATATTCGGAACCTTCGACAACTTCTGCGGCTTCGGCAACGTGCCCTTGAACTTCCAGAAGTCACACACGTCATAGCTGCCTGCCGAAACACTCGCCCGCTGGAACGGCGCAACAGCATCATACGCCTCAACAAACTTACGCGCCCGAGCAAGCTTCGCCTCATCCACCGGCTCATCCGCACCATTAGAATCCGTACACCGAATATTGATTCCCGCTGCCCGTGTCGGATCGTAGTGGCCGTCGTAGCGACTGTTATCCCAGTCAGCAAGTTGCAACAGCATAGGCGCGGACTTGCCCTCTTTGAGCTCATTCAGCGCGAGATTCAAGTTTCCCCAATAGTCGGTGCCCTCGAGCCCCTGGAGCATCCCCATACGGCCTTCCATAAACGTCACACGACGCTTGTCACCTTTTCGCCCAGTAGGCAAGCCCTTGCCACCATCAGCCGTTTCAAGCTTCTGCAGAAGCTTCGTGTTGTTCTCAGTAAGCACCTTGACATCGTTAGTGTCACCCAAAGCGCACCGGAAGATTCTATTCTCGTCCGGCGTATACTGAAAGTCGTGAGGCCACAGTTCGCCGTAGGTTTTGCCTTCCCGGCCCACGGCAACACAGTTTTTGGCAAACTCTTCAAAGGCATTCTGGAGACCCGCACCCTCTTCAACAGCCTTCTTCTGATTGGCGTTCAGGCCATCGAGGTCAGGTTTGCCACTGGCTTTGCCCCCGCCAGATGCGGACGTTTCAGTTTTGTCTGCGCCAGTTGGTGCCGCCTCGGGGTCTTCAAGATCAGCAAAACGGTCTGAGCGTTCATTGACCTCTTTGAGCGCCTTGGCGTCCTCAGCATCACCTGGGTCGACAACACCGTCAAACACCAGTTTGCCCACATTGTCGCCGAACTTCTGGGCATAGCGGTACCCCAACGAGGTTCCATAGGACTGACCGACGTAGTTCAGCTTCTTATCACCGACCACAGAACGCAGCATGTCCATATCGCCAACAGCATCCCAGGTACCCAGGTGCTTAATCAGGTTCTTCCTGCCCTCAGCATCAAGACCAAACAGCTTCCCGGTGTTGTCAAAACACGCCTGAGCAGTCTTCTTGGTATCGGCATTGTAGACCTCTTCAGCTTTGTCCCTGCCGTCCTTCCACGGATTCAAAGCACGCGAAGCATCCCGCTCTTTATCTGATTCGCACTCCGAATACGGCATAGAATCGCCAACACCACGGGGATCGAAACCCACCATGTCGAAGTTTTCGGCAATCTCGAAATTGGTGTACGCCTGTCCTTCGGCGTGGCTCAGGCCGGACTGGCCAGGGCGTCCGGCATTAAACAGGATGGAGCCCTGCGGCTTTTTATTCGGTGTGAACTTCACACTGTCTTTAAGGTGCTCCAGTTTTCCGGCTTTCATGCGCTTAACCGCAATTGCGATGTTGCCCTTGCCCGGGTTCTTCGCATCAATCGGCGCAATCATGTAACCGCACTCAGGAGCACGCCCGAGCATGTCAACCATGTCAGCTGGCTCGTCGTAGCCAAGGTCCTGACAGTTTTTGGCAGACCAGTCAATCTTCTGACTGTAATACGCCTCCAAACCAGCCGGAACCTTACCAGCAGACTTACCACCAGGCTTCGGGGCAGGAATCTCATAGCGCCCTTCCCCCTTCTTAAACAGCTTCTTGGCAAGCTCCGGATAATGCTCATCCGCCTTCGCTTCCTTAGCAGCATCCTTCTGACCAGACTTCTCAGAAGGCTTGCCCTTCGGCGACTCAGCCTCTGACGCATCCTCCTTCGGCTGACCAGACGGCTGATCCGAGGCAGACTCACCAGCCTCATCCGTAGGTTCATGGCTTGGACCAGCACTTGGTGATTCCGGTGCCGGCTCCGAAGAGTCGTCGCCAACCGGGCTCGCACCAACCGGCACACCTACACCAACAGCAAGAGACGTAACAGCAACCGCAGCAAACACAGAATGTGCGCAGCGCCTGAGCAAAGAATTAAACGGGGTCATAACAGGCAACAGTAGCCCCGCCCAACACCACACAAAGCCAAAATCAGACCCAATAACAGGCCTAAAAAAGGACCCCACACACAACCAACAAGGGCGGGTGCTCAGTCACCTGAACACCCGTCCCACAGGCCTACGGAATGCCGATCAACCCAGCGGCAAACCGATCAACTCAGCTGCATGCTGATCAGCCCAGCCTGCGACGACTGCGCACCACTGCCCAAGCACCAGCACCCAACAGCACAACAGCAATCACCAGGATGCCCGCAAGCTCAGCACCCGTCCGCGGCAGCAGACCATTGCCGTCTTGCCCACCGTCAGCCGAAATCGGGCTCTCCGCGTCGTCGTCCTTGGGGTCGTTATCCTTGGCTTCACCGTCATCAGCTGCACCATCGGCAGAAGCTGATGATGTCGCTTCGTCAGTTGATGCATCCGATGTCGATGCCTCGTCCTTCGGTTTGTCTTCACCGAGGATCTTCAGACCCAAGGTGTTCACAGTCTTGCCCTTGGAATCCGTCACCTTGACGTCAGCTGTTTCTTCAGCCTTGAGACCGTTCGGCACTGTGAATTCGCCAGAGTAGTTGCCGTCCTTGTCTGTGGTGAAGGCTTTCTCTTCTTCGCCCACCTGAAGGCTGTAATCAGATTCTGGATCCAATTGGGAAGAGGTGTAGCCGACCGAGTCGCCCACCTGCGCTTCACTGTCCGACAAGCGGACCCCCGAGTGGAAACTCTTCATATTGCACTGGTTTGGCAGCGCAGTGGTCTTGCCGCGGTGGTCTGTCGCCCGGTCCGGCCTGTCGAGTTTCTTGCCGAAACTGCCTGAACGAGGGAGATTGCCGCTGGCAAGATAGTCGTTGACAGTCTTGTCAACACAGGTATCGCGCCCCAAGTAGGCAGAGTGCTCGCTGCCCGAAACGCTGAGAAGCGAACCTTCAATGGCCTCTGCCATCTTCACACCTGCTGCGTAAGGGGTTGACGGGTCGTGCGAAGTGGAGACGACCAGGATGTTGGGCACATCTGAAAGCTTCTCCGAGTTCGGCAGCATGCTGGTGAATTGCCAGAAATCGCAAGGATCGTATCGCCCGGCAGAAACAGTGGCTCGCTGGAATGGGGCAGCCTCGTCATAGGCTTCTGAGAACTTCCTGACCTGCTCACGCTTGGCTTCGCCCTTGACTTCATCCGCGCTATTGGAGTTAGTGCATCGGATATTGTCAAACGCCGCGGAAGAAGCGTCGTAGCGGCCAGAATCGTCTCGGCCCTCATACATGTCAGCCAGACTCATCAGCTCGCCAGCAGACTCACCCTCTTTGAGTTCATTGAGCCCATGGTTCAGCTGAGGCCACAGACCGGTGGAATACAGCGCCTGATACACGCCCAGTCGACCTGCTCCGAAAGTGACACGACGCTTGTCTTCTGCGCTTCCCGTAGGCAGACCCTTACCGCCGCCAGCAGTCTCGAGCGTCTGCAGCAGCTTGGCGTTGTTCTCACTCAGCTGTCTGGCGTCATAGTTGTCGCCCAGAGCACAGCTAAACGCTTCGTCTGCGATCTCACTTCCGCCGAAGACATCCGGCCACAGTTCACCGTAGGTTTTGCCCTGACGACCCTTGGTCACACAGTCACGCGCAAACTGCTCGAAGGTGTCCTGGAACCCGGCCGCACGCTTGACTTCGTACTTCTGATCGTGCGTCAGGCCTTCGACATCAGCCGTCCCACCTGCTCTAGTTGAGTTGTTCGCACTGGCCACACTGGTGTGGTTGCCACCGCGTGAAGCAGATTTGCCGGCCATCTGCTTTCCAGCTGACGTGTCGCCGATGTCGACGGCACCATCGAGAACGAGCCGACCGACACTATCCCCGTGCTTCTGTGCGTAGCGGTAGCCCATTGCCGTTCCGTATGACCAGCCGACGTAGTGGAGCTTTTCATCGCCGACGACAGATCGGAGGATATCCATGTCGTCGACAGCGTCCCAGGTTCCCAGGTGCTTAATAAGGTTTTTGCGACCTTCGGCATCCAACCCAAACAGTTTGCCCGTGTTCTTGAAGCATGCCTCGGTCTGCTTTTTAGTATCGGAGTAGAAGATTTCGTCAGCCCTGCGCTGTCCGTCCGTCCACGGGTTGAGCTGCCGCGATGCGTCCTGCTCTTTGTCAGTCGCACACTCAGAAAACGGCATCGAAACGCCAACCCCGCGCGGGTCGAAGCCGATCATGTCGAAGTCTTCTGCCAGCTTCGGCTGTTCCTCAGCCTGCTTAGCTGCAAGCTCCAGGCCCAACTGGCCTGGCCCGCCCGGGTTATGCAAGACAGAGCCCTTCGGATTGGGGTTGGGCTTGAACCCCGTCGCAACGGTTTGGCCCTTATCGTCTTTGCCGAATGTCACCTTGCCGGCCTTAACGCGCTGCACCGCAATTGCAATATTGCCTTTGTCAGGGTTCTTCGTATCGATGGGAGCGATCATGTAGCCGCACTCAGCAGAACGTCCGATGCGCTTGGAAGCGTCCTCAGCACCCAGGTCAGCACAGTTTTCTGCCGACCAATCAATCTTCTGGCTGTAGTAGGCCTCAAGACCTGCCGGAACCTTGCCAGCGGACTTCCCGCCGGACTTCGGTTCTGTGATCCGGTATTCACCCTCACCCTTTTTGAACAGCGTTTTCGCCAGTTCTGGGTAGTGCTTGTCGCCAGAAGCCCGCTCCGGGGCAGGCTCACTTCCCGTATCCGCATAAGAGGGCGCACCCATTCCGACTGCCAGGGACATTACTGCTGCTACAAAAAACGATGTTGCGCGGCGCCTTCGCAAAGAACCCATTTGTTTCATGCGTATAACGATATGTGCATCTAAATATCGATCAAGTAACAATTACCTAAGCGAAGGCCCAAAAGAAGGCCCAGCAGCGGGCCCGGGGTATTAGGGCCGAAGACAACCGCCATACCAGGCCGGCCGACACTCTGCGCTGCAAATTCTGACTGAAGCAGCAGCTGAAGACCGTACAAGCATAAGCGGAGCGGGAAGCCGCTGCTGTCTGCCTTGTCCTGAAGAAGTACAGGTCAATCCAAAGGGACCGGCTCGACGCCGTAGCGCGCCAAACGCTCTCTACCGCCGTCCGGAGCGGTAAGCACCCAGATACCCTTGGAGTGGCGAGCAACAGTGTGCTCCCAATGAGATGCGCGGGAACCGTCAGCAGTTACGACAGTCCATTCGTCATCAAGCGTGCGGCTGTCAGCACCGCCGGTGGTGAGCATCGGCTCAATGCAGATGGCCATACCCGACTTGATCTTCGGGCCGCGCTTCTTGACCGCGTAATTCAGCACTTCTGGTTCCATGTGCATCTGCGAGCCAATGCCGTGGCCCGTGAAGTCCTCGATCAGTCCGCCGTGGAGCTCAGGTGCGTTATCCAGCACCCAAGCCTCAATGGCCGCACCGATTTCGTCGATGTGCTTAGCGCGCGCAAATGCCGCGATACCTGCCCACATGGACTCTTCCGTGGCATCGGACACCCGCAGGTCCTGCTTGCGTGCGGCCTCGCGCCCGCCGACAAACACCGTGATTGCGGAATCGCCGTGCCAGCCGTCGACAATCGCTCCGCCGTCGATCGAGACCATGTCGCCCTCTTTGAGGACAATGCCATCGGACGGAATACCGTGCACAATGACGTCATTGACCGAAACACACAGAGTGGCCGGATAACCCATGTAGCCCAAGAAGTTCGACGTAGCGCCGTGCTCCTCGATCACCCGCGCGCCAGCTGCGTCAACGTCCTCCGTCGTCGCCCCGGGCACACAGGCGGCCGCAGCGGCTTCCAAAGCCGCCCGGGTGACCAGACCCGCACGGCGCATAGTGCGGATCTGGTCGTCCGTCTTCAGTTCGATCTTAGGACCGAACATCAGCCCTCAAGCGCTTTCATAATCCGTTCCGTAATCGCCTCGATCTCCCCCAAGCCGTCAACCTGGCGAAGCAGACCACGACGGCGGTAAATGTCCGTCAGCGGCTGAGTCTGCTCTTCGTAGACATCCATACGGTGACGGATGACGTCCTCGGTGTCGTCCGAACGGCCTTCGGTCTGCGCGCGAGCAAGCAGACGGCCGACAATCTCATCGGTGTCAGCGGTCAGTTCGACAACAGCGTCCAGGCTGTGACCGGAGGCTTCCAGCATGGAGTCAAGTTCATTCACCTGAGCTTCAGTGCGAGGGTAGCCGTCAAGCAGAAAACCGTCCTTTGCGTCATCCTGCTGCAAACGGTCGGCAACCATCGAATTGGTGACCTCGTCCGGCACGTACTCGCCGGCATCCATGTAGCGCTTCGCCTTCTTGCCCAGCTCGGTTTCGCCCTTAACATTCGCGCGGAAGATGTCTCCGGTCGAAATAGCGGGAATCGACAGTGCGGAGCTGAGCCTGGCTGCCTGGGTGCCCTTACCTGCGCCAGGAGGGCCGATGAGGATGATGCGCTTTGTCATGTGCGTCCTTCCGATGTGTTCCTAATCGAATGCTACCTAAGCGCACAGACCCGAACCCCAACAGCTGGGTCGGGATTCGGGTCTGTGCGCTGGATCAAAGGGTTGTGTGAGCTCAGCGGCAGATCAGCGCAGAAGGCCCTCGTAATGGCGCTGCTGCATCTGCGAATCAATCTGTTTGACCGTTTCAAGGCCGACACCCACAACAATGAGGATCGACGTGCCGCCGAACGGGAAGTCCTGATTGGCATCCACGAGCACCAAGGCGATCAGCGGGATCATGGCCACGAACGCCAGATAAAGCGAACCGGGAGTCGTGATGCGGTTGAGGACAAAGCGCAGGTAGTCCTCAGTGGGCTTGCCGGCGCGAATGCCCGGAACAAAACCGCCGTACTTCTTCATGTTGTCGGCGACTTCTTCAGGGTTGAAGGTGATCGCAACGTAGAAGAACGCGAAGAAAATAGTCAGACCGGCGTAGATGGCCATGTAGAGCGGGTGATCACCCCGGGCCAGGTAGGTGTGGATCCACTGCACCCAACCGGATTCAGGGTTGCCGAACTGAGAGATGAGCTGCGGCAGGTACAGAATCGAGCTTGCGAAGATGACCGGGATAACACCGGCCTGGTTGACCTTGATCGGAATGTAGGTCGAAGTGCCCCCAAACATACGGCGGCCCACCATGCGCTTGGCATACTGCACCGGAATGCGACGCTGCGACTGCTCAACAAAGACAACCAGCGCCACAACCAGCAGACCGACCAAGCAGACAATCGCGAAGACGTCCGGGCCCTTCGACTTGAGGATCTCGCCGAATGCGGTCGGGAAGCCAGCAGCAACCGACGTGAAGATCAGCAGCGACATGCCGTTGCCCACGCCGCGCTCCGTAATCTGCTCACCCAGCCACATAATGAGGGCAGTGCCCGCCGTGAGGGTGAGAACGATGATCAGCTGCGCCCACCACTCATCGCGCACAATGATGTTTTCACAGCCTTCGACATTGCCGAACAGAGCACCGGTGCGCACAGTCGTCACCAGAGTCGTAGCGTTGAGAACAGCCAGACCAATAGTCATATAGCGGGTGTACTGCGTCAGCTTGGCCTGCCCGGAAGCACCCTCCTTGTGCAGCGCCTCAAAGCGCGGAATGACCACGCGCAGAAGCTGCGTGATAATCGAAGCGGTGATGTAGGGCATGATGCCCAACGCGAAAATAGACAGCTTCAGCAGCGCACCGCCGGAGAACAGGTTGATCATGCCGAAGGCACCCGAATTCAGCTGCGGATTCGAAACACACTGCTGAACGTTCGCATAGTCAATGCCCGGCGCAGGAATGAAGCTGCCCAAGCGGAAGAGCACAATAATGCCCAAAGTGAAGAGGAGTTTGTTCCTCAGATCCGGGGTCCGGAAGGCTCTACCGATAGCGCCGAACAAACGTCCTCCTGAGATCAAGAACCCGCACCCTGGACAAACTCAAGGCACGACAATTCCGCAGACAGATACCGCAGGTACTTTACTCCGCTCCAACAGGCCAAGCAAACCCGAATCTGACATACCAGGCGACCGGCACGTCGCCCAACGCTTCCCAAAACAAAAACAGACGAGGCGGAGATCAAGGTGACCTCCGCCTCGTCAGCGAAATCAGACAGCCTAAGCTGCCGTCAATCAGGCTTCAGTTGCAGTACCGCCGGCAGCCTTGATCTTTTCGATCGCGGAACCGGAGAACTTTTCAGCCGTGATGTTGATCTTCGCGGTGAGTTCACCCTCACCGAGAACCTTGACGGGCTGCTTGGCGCGGACAGCACCCTTTTCCACCAGATCGGCAACCGTGATGTCGCCGCCTTCCGGGAACAGCGCCTGCAGCTTGTCCAGGTTGATGACCGCGTAGGTCACCTTGTTCGGGTTCTTAAAACCGCGCAGCTTGGGCAGACGCATGTGCAGCGGCGTCTGTCCGCCCTCGAAGCCGTGGGGAACCTGGTAGCGGGCCTTCGTGCCCTTGGTTCCGCGGCCTGCGGTCTTACCGCCCTTGCCTGCTTCACCACGACCGTAGCGGTGCTTGGCGGTCTTCTCGCCCTCAGCGGGGCGCAGGTGGTGAAGCTTGAGTGCACGTTCTTCAGCCATGTCAGTCCACCTCTTCGCACTTGACCAGGTGGCGAACAGCGTTCACCATACCGCGAACCTCGGGACGGTCCTCGCGAACCACCGAGTGGTTCAGACGCTTAAGACCGAGAGTGCGGATGGTTTCACGGTGCTGCGGCTTGCCACCGATCGTCGACTTGATCTGCGTAATCTTCAGCTTCTTAGCCATCAGGCGCTTGCCCCGCTTTCTGCTGCGCGCAGAAGAGCGTGCGGAGCAACTTCGTCAACCGGCAGGCCACGGCGAGCCGCGACTTCTTCCGGACGCTCCAAGCCCTTCAGCGCTGCAATGGTGGCGTGCACGATGTTGATCGCATTTGCCGAACCCAGCGACTTCGAAAGGATGTCGTGGATGCCAGCGCAGTCGAGGACGGCACGGACAGGACCACCGGCGATAACACCGGTACCGGCCGAAGCCGGACGGAGCAGGACAACGCCCGCGGCGTCTTCACCCTGCACCGGGTGCGGGATGGTCTTCTCGATGCGGGGGACGCGGAAGAAGTTCTTCTTCGCTTCCTCAACACCCTTGGCGATGGCCGCGGGAACTTCCTTGGCCTTGCCGTAGCCCATTCCGACCATGCCATCGCCATCGCCCACAACGACCAGGGCGGTGAAGGAGAAACGGCGTCCGCCCTTCACAACCTTGGACACGCGGTTGATGGTGACAACGTGCTCAATGAACTGGTTCTTGTCTTCGCGCTCACCGCGTCCACCGCGGCGACCGCCCTGGCCGCGACCGCGACCGCGACCGCGATCGGGGTTCTGCTGCTCAGTCTGGTTTGTCTTCTCTTCGTTGCTCACAGCGCCAGACCTCCTTCACGTGCGCCCTCTGCGATTGCGGCCACACGGCCGTGGTAGGCGTTGCCGCCGCGGTCGAACACAACAGCCTCAACACCGACGGCCTTCGCACGTTCGGCGATGAGCTCGCCGACCTTGCGTGCCTTTGCGGTCTTGTCGCCGTCGAACGAACGCAGCTCGGCTTCCATAGTCGAGGCCGAAGCAACGGTATTGCCGGCTTCGTCGTCGATGACCTGGACGAACACGTGACGCGACGAGCGGGTCACCGAAAGACGCGGACGTTCGGGCGTGCCGTTGATGTGCTTGCGCAGACGGGCGTGGCGACGGTTGCGTGCAGCAGTCTTGGACTTGCCGCGGCTCTTCTTCAATCCGAAGGCCATGGTTACTTACCAGCCTTTCCAACCTTGCGGCGAACCTGTTCGCCTGCGTAGCGGACACCCTTGCCCTTGTAGGGTTCGGGCTTGCGAAGCTTGCGGATGTTCGCAGCGACTTCGCCGACAAGCTGCTTGTCGATTCCGCTGACGGTGAGTTTGTTGTTGCCCTCAACCGTGAAGGTGATTCCCTGCGGGGCGGCAACCGGGATCGAGTGCGAGTAGCCCAGCGACATTTCGATGTCGCTGCCCTTCGCCTGAACACGGTAGCCGGTGCCGACGATCTCGAGCTTCTTTTCGTAGCCCTGGGTCACACCGACGATCATGTTGTCGACCAGGGTGCGCGACAGACCGTGCAGGGCGCGAGATTCGCGCTCCTCGTTCGGACGCTCAAGGGTGATGACGCCGTCTTCGAGCTCAACCTTGATCGGTTCAGCAACCGTGTGGCTCAGTTCGCCCTTGGGGCCCTTCACGCTGACGGTCTGGCCGTCGATCTTGACCTCAACACCGCTGGGAACGGAGATGGGGCGCTTGCCGATACGTGACATTGTGCTCTCTCCTTCCCTTACCAGACGTAGGCGAGGACTTCCCCGCCCACACCCTTCTTAGCTGCCGTGCGGTCAGTCATCAGACCGGACGACGTGGACAGAATCGCGATGCCGAGACCGCCGAGAACCTTCGGCAGGTTGGTGCTCTTGGCGTAGACGCGAAGACCGGGCTTCGAGACGCGCTTGAGGCCGGCGATCGAACGTTCGCGGTTCGGGCCGAACTTCAGGTCCATCTCCAGAGTCTTGCCGACGCGGGCGTCTTCGACGCGGTAGTCGGCGATGTAGCCCTCGGCCTTGAGAATGTCGGCGATGTTCGCCTTCAGCTTGCTGTGGGGCATGCTGACATCCTCGTGGTACGCCGAGTTGGCGTTGCGCAGACGCGTAAGCATGTCTGCGACTGGGTCAGTCATAGTCATTGGGCTTTAGCCCTTCCTCGCTGCGGTTTCTGTGCCGTTTCCGATTGTGGATCGACACGGACCTTCAACGTAGTGGTTCAGTTTGCTTTAAAGGGGAAGCCCAGGTGCTTGATAAGCGCCCGGCCCTCTTCGTCGGTCTTGGCGGTAGTGACGATCGTGATGTCCATACCGCGAACGCGGTCGATGTTGTCCTGGTTGATTTCGTGGAACATCGACTGTTCGGTCAGGCCGAAGGTGTAGTTTCCGTTGCCGTCGAACTGGCGGTCCGAGAGTCCGCGGAAGTCGCGGATACGCGGCAGTGCCAGCGAAATGGTGCGGTCGAGGAACTCCCACATGCGCGCCCGGCGCAGCGTGACGTGAGCGCCGATCGGCTGGCCTTCGCGCAGCTTGAACTGTGCGATCGACTTGCGTGCGCGGGTGACAACCGGCTTCTGACCCGTGATGAGGGTCAGGTCGTTGATTGCGCCTTCGATGAGCTTCGAGTCGCGGGCGGCGTCACCAACTCCCATGTTCACGACGACCTTTTCGATCGTGGGAACCTGCATGGGGTTCGCGTAGTTGAACTCCTCCTGCATCTTCGCGACGATCTCGTTGCGGTAGAACTCGCGCAGTCGAGGTGCAGGACGGCTGGTTGCTGTTGCTTCAGTCATCAGATGTCCTCTCCGGTACGACGCGAGTAGCGGACGCGGACGGTCTTGGTGCGGCCGTCGCGTTCAACCTTTTCCTCGCGGAAGCCCACGCGGGTCGGCTTGTTGTCCTTGGGGTCAACGAGCATGACGTTCGAAACGTGAATCGGAGCTTCGTGAATCTCGATGCCTCCGGCAGTAGCGCCGGCTGCGGTCTGAGTGGCGCGCTTGTGCTTGGTGATGCGGTTGACGCCTTCGACCAGAACACGCTGGCGTTCGGGGTACACGGCCAGAACCTTGCCCTGCTTGCCGCGGTCGCCTCCGCGCTCCTGCTTTGCACCGGCGATCACCTGAACGGTGTCGCCCTTCTTGATGTGCAGCTTAGGTGCCGTCATTCTTACAACACCTCCGGTGCGAGCGAGATGATCTTCATGAACTTCTTTTCGCGCAGCTCACGGCCCACGGGGCCGAAGATGCGGGTGCCGCGCGGTTCACCGTCGGTCTTGAGGATGACGGCTGCGTTTTCGTCGAACGAAATGTACGAACCGTCGTTGCGACGCTGCGCCTTGCGGGTGCGCACAACAACGGCCTTGACGATGTCGCCCTTCTTGACGTTGCCGCCGGGGATTGCGTCCTTGACCGTAGCGACGATCGTGTCGCCGACGGACGCGTAGCGACGTCCTGAACCCCCGAGGATCCGGATGGCAAGGATCTCCTTGGCACCGGTGTTGTCAGCGACTTTCAGTCGCGACTCCTGCTGGATCAATGTCTTCTCCTGTCGTCTCGCTGGTTCTCTTTATGAGCCTTGCGGAACGGTTGTGTTTACAGTGCCCGTGTGCGGTTCCCCGGTAGCCGCCCCCAGGAGTGGGGGCGGGACCGGGGCGGACCGCAGCCGGTGGCCGCGAATTACTTGGCGCGCTCGATGATCTCTACGAGTCGCCAGCGCTTCGTTGCCGAGTACGGGCGGGTCTCAGCAACACGCACGAGGTCGCCAACACCAGCGGTGTTGTCTTCGTCGTGGGCCTTGAACTTGGTGGTCGTGCGCATGATCTTGCCGTACAGGCGGTGCTGCTTGCGGCGCTCGACCTCAACCACGATGGTCTTGTCCATTTTGTCAGACACAACGTAGCCGCGCGCGGTCTTACGGCTGCCGCGCTGGGTGGTTTCTGTCACTTCAGACATCACTTGCCCTCTTCCTTAGCGTCAGCCGGGTTGGTGCGGAGCAGAAGCTCGCGTTCGCGAAGCACGGTGTAGATGCGTGCAATGTCCTTCCGGACGGCCTTCACGCGACCGGGGTTGTCGAGCTGGCCGGTTGCGGCCTGGAAGCGCAGGTTGAACAGTTCAGCCTTTGCCTTCTTGAGCTCTTCGCCCAGACGTTCGTTGTTGTAGCCGTCGAGAACGTCCATGGTCAGATCCTTGGATCCTACTGCCACGTCATTCACCACCTTCACGAGAAACAATGCGGGCCTTCATCGGAAGCTTGTGGATGGCAAGCCGCAGAGCTTCGCGAGCCACTTCTTCCGAAACGCCGCCGAGCTCGAACATGATGCGTCCGGGCTTGACGGGTGCAACCCACCATTCGGGTGAGCCCTTACCGGAGCCCATGCGGGTCTCGGCGGGCTTCTTGGTAATGGGACGGTCCGGGAAGATGTTGATCCAGACCTTGCCGCCGCGTTTGATGTGGCGGGTCATGGCAATACGAGCAGCTTCGATCTGACGGTTGGTCACATAAGCGGCGTCGAGTGCCTGAATGCCCCATTCACCGAATGCCAGTTCGGTTCCGCCCTTGGCGTAGCCGTCGAGGCTGGGGTGGTGCGGCTTGCGGTACTTAACACGACGAGGGATCAGCACGTGTCAGCCCTCCGTTCCGGCTGCGGCTTCTTTCGAAGCTGCAGCATTGTCGTTCTTCTGCTGAGCTGCGCCCTGACCGCCGCGTCCGCGTCCACCGCGGCCGCGTCCGCGTCCACCGCGTCCGCCGCGCTGGTTGGTCTGTGCAGCTTCCTGAGCGGCAAGTTCCTTGTCAGTCATGTCGCCGCGGTAGACCCAGACCTTCACGCCGATCCGGCCGAAGGTGGTGTGCGCTTCGTAGAAGCCGTAGTCGATGTTCGCCCGCAGGGTGTGCAGCGGCACACGGCCTTCGCGGTAGAACTCCGAACGGCTCATTTCAGCGCCGCCGAGACGGCCGGAGCACTGCACGCGGATGCCCTTGGCACCTGCGCGCTGTGCGGACTGGATTGCCTTGCGCATAGCGCGGCGGAATGCCACGCGGCTGGCAAGCTGCTCTGCTACACCCTGGGCGACCAGCTGTGCATTGACCTCGGGGTTCTTGACTTCGAGGATGTTCAGCTGGATCTGCTTGCCGGTGAGCTTCTCAAGCTTGGAGCGCAGGCGGTCGGCTTCCGCACCCCGGCGGCCGATGACAATGCCGGGGCGTGCCGTGTGGATGTCCACGCGAACACGGTCACGGGTGCGCTCGATGTTGATTTTTGCAAGGCCCGCGCGTTCGAGGTCGGTTTCGAGCATCTTGCGAATGCGGATGTCTTCGCCGACGTAGTCCTTGTAGCGCTGACCCTTAACGGTCGAGTCCGAGAACCACTTCGAACGGTGATCGGTGGTGATGCCCATCCGGAACCCGGTGGGGTTGATCTTCTGACCCATCAGGCGTTCTCCTTCCCATCAGCGTCCGAGCCGTCCGTGAGGACCACGGTGATGTGGCTGGTGCGCTTGTCGATGCGGTGTGCACGACCCTGGGCGCGAGGACGGAACCGCTTCATGGTCGGTCCTTCATCGACGTAGATCTCTGAGATCACGAGGTCGTCTTCATTGAATGCAACGCCGAGCTTGTCAGCTTCCTGACGGGCGTTGCTGATGCCCGATGCGACGAGTTTGTAGACAGGCTCAGATGCAGCCTGGGGAACAAACTTGAGCATCGCGAGGGCTTCGGTTGCCTGCTGACCACGAACGAGGTCAACGACACGCCGAGCCTTCATGGGCGTCACACGCAGAAAGCGTGCCTTCGCCTTGGCTTCCATCGTTTCCTTCTCTCCTTATAGGACGCGTAGGGGCGCGGCTCAGCCGCGGCGGCCCTTGCGGTCGTCCTTGTCGTGGCCGCGGAACGTCCGCGTCGGTGCGAATTCGCCGAGCTTGTGCCCGACCATTGATTCGGTGATGAACACCGGGACGTGCTTGCGTCCGTCGTGGACCGCGATGGTGTGTCCCAGGAAGTCCGGGATGATCATCGAGCGACGCGACCACGTCTTGATTACGTTGTTGGTGCCCTTTTCGTTCTGAGCGGCGACCTTCTGGAAAAGGTGCTCGTCAACGAAGGGGCCCTTCTTCAAGCTACGAGGCATTTTCTAGGCTCCCTATCAGCGCTTCTTGCCGGTGCGACGGCGGCGCACAATGTACTTGTCGCTTTCGCGGTTCGGACGGCGGGTGCGTCCTTCCGGCTGGCCCCAGGGGCTGACCGGGTGACGGCCACCCGAGGTGCGGCCTTCACCACCACCGTGCGGGTGGTCGATCGGGTTCATTGCAACACCGCGGACGGTGGGACGCACGCCCTTCCAGCGCATGCGGCCGGCCTTGCCCCAGCTGATGTTGGCCTGCTCGGCGTTGCCGACTTCGCCGACGGTCGCGCGGCAGCGAGCATCGACGTTGCGGATTTCACCCGAGGGCATGCGCAGCTGTGCGTAGCGGCCGAACTTCGCAACGAGCTGAGCCGAAGTGCCGGCGCTGCGGCCGATCTTGGCTCCGCCGCCGGGGCGAAGTTCGATTGCGTGGATCACGGTGCCGACGGGGATGTTCTGCAGCGGCAGAGCATTGCCCGGCTTGATGTCAGCCTGTGCTCCGGCTTCGACGCGGTCGCCCTGCTTGAGCTTGTTCGGGGCGAGAATGTAGCGCTTCTCGCCGTCGACGTAGTGCAGCAGTGCAATGCGCGCGGTGCGGTTCGGGTCGTACTCGATGTGTGCGACCTTTGCCGGGACGCCGTCCTTGTCGTGACGACGGAAGTCGATCACGCGGTACTGGCGTTTGTGGCCACCGCCCTGGTGACGGGTGGTGACTCGGCCCTGGCTGTTGCGGCCGCCCTTCTTCGGCAGCGGACGCAGAAGCGACTTCTCCGGCGTAGACCGGGTCACTTCGACGAAGTCCGCGACCGACGAGCCACGGCGGCCCGGGGTCGTGGGCTTGTACTTACGGATTCCCATGAGTCTTCAATTCCTTCTGAACTGGATCGCTTAGAGCGATCCGCCGAAAATGTCGATCGATCCTTCGCGAAGGGCGACGACGGCGCGCTTGGTGTTCTTGCGCTTGCCGTAACCGGTGCGGGTGCGCGTGCGCTTGCCCTCGCGGTTGAAGGTGTTGACCTTGTCGACCTTGACGCCGAAGATGCTTTCGATGGCGTACTTGATTTCGGTTTTGTTCGACCGCGGATCAACGAGGAAGGTGTACTTGCCTTCGTCCATGAGCCCGTAGGTCTTCTCCGAAACGACCGGCGCGATGATGATGTCGCGCGGGTCCTTGATGGTTACGCTGCTCACTTGGCTGCCTCCTCGTTCTTGCCGAGGTACGCCTTGAGCGCAGCCTCGGTGAAGATGATGTCGTCGGCCATCAGCACGTCGTAGGTGTTCAGCTGTCCCCAGTGCAGCGTGTGCACGTTGGGCAGGTTGCGAACCGACAGTTCGGTGACGCGGTCGTCGTCGGTGACGACGACGAGCTGGTTCTTGTTGCTCGAAAGCTTTTCGATTGCTGCGCGAGCAGCCTTGGTCGAAGGCGTGTCACCGTCGACGAGGGCAGTCACAGCGTGCACCTGGTCGAAGCGCGCCCGATCAGAAAGTGCGCCGCGCAGTGCTGCAGCCTTCATCTTCTTGGGGGTGCGCTGCGAGTAGTCGCGCGGAACCGGACCGTGGACGATGCCGCCGCCTGCGAACTGCGGAGCGCGGATCGAACCCTGGCGTGCGTTGCCGGTGCCCTTCTGGCGCCACGGCTTGCGGCCACCACCGCGGACTTCAGCGCGGGTCTTGGTTTTGTGCGTTCCCTGGCGAGCTGCGGCCAGCTGCGCAGTCACGACCTGGTGGATGAGCGCGACGTTCGTCGGCACATCGAAGATCGCGGCGGGCAGTTCAGCGGTTCCGGCCTTTTTGCCGGCTGCGTCGAGAACGTCGATTGACTTGGTTTCAGCCATCGGAGTCATGCTCCCTTCACTGCAGAGCGAACGAGGACGACAGCACCCTTGGCTCCCGGAACAGCACCCTTGAGCAGCAGAACGCTGTTTTCAGCGTCGACCGCGTGAATCGTGAGGTTCTGGGTGGTCTGCTTGACGTTGCCCATACGGCCGGCCATGCGCTGGCCCTTGAAGACGCGGCCGGGTGTGGCTGCGCCGCCGATGGAGCCGGGCTTGCGGTGGTTGCGGTGCTGACCGTGCGATGCGCCGACACCGGCAAAGCCGTGGCGCTTCATAACGCCTGCGTGGCCCTTGCCCTTGGTGTTGGCGGTCACGTCAACCTTGGTGCCGGCTTCGAAGACGTCAACGCCGAACTCCTGGCCGAGCGAGTATTCGCCGGCATCAGCCGTGCGAAGCTCAACGAGGTAGCGGCGAGGTGTGACGCCGGCCTTGTCGAAGTGACCGGCGGTCGGCTTGTTGACCTTGCGCGGGTCGATTTCGCCCGAGCCGATCTGGATTGCTGCGTAGCCGTCGGTTTCGACGTCGCGGATCTGGGTGACAACGTTGGTGTCAACGGCGACGGCGGTGACGGGAACGAGGTTGCCCTCTTCGTCCCACACCTGGGTCATGCCGAGCTTCTTGCCGAGCAGGCCCTTGAATGTGCGGGTGGTGGGAAGGGCCTTGGAACGGGTGTTAGCCATTGAAAGTCCCTCCCTTAGAGCTTGATCTCGATGTTGACGTCGTCGGCGAGGTCAAGGCGCATGAGCGAGTCAACTGCCTTGGGCGTCGGGTCGACGATGTCGATGAGCCGCTTGTGGGTGCGCATCTCAAAGTGCTCGCGGCTGTCTTTGTACTTGTGGGGCGACCGAATAACGCAGTACACGTTCTTTTCAGTCGGCAACGGCACGGGGCCCACAACCGTAGCGCCAGCGCGTGTGACAGTCTCCACGATCTTGCGTGCAGCGCTGTCGATCACAGCGTGGTCGTACGACTTGAGCCTGATGCGGATCTTCTGTCCGGCCATGGCGTCGTAACTCCATCCTTTGTTCTTCCTGGCCATCAACCGCCCGTCCTTGCGGATCTGGCGGTTTGCACCAGCTGTTCTTCCGACCCCCGCGGTCGGGCGTGTCGCAACAATCTTTTTAAAAAAAGCTGCCTGGGCAGTGCGACTCGCTGTCAGAGTTGTTTCGGTGAACCGAACCCGTAGCGGATTCACTTCCGATGTTTCCGGGCATCCGGCTGATGCCGAGCAGGGGTCTGCGCCCGAAAACGCAACTTTCACATCTTTGCACACCTAGCACACAAGCTCAAATCGGAGGCTGATGTTGTGCGTCACGGCGTTCCGCAGTTCCTTCGGCCGTCTCACCCTCTGCGCTGTTGGCAGTCGCTTCCTCGCCTATGCAGACAGCAAAGAGCCCCGCGGCCGAAACCACGGGGCTCTCTGTCAGGCTGTCAGAAGATCAGGCGTGGATCTTGGTGACACGGCCTGCGCCGACGGTGCGTCCACCTTCGCGGATAGCGAAGCGGAGGCCTTCTTCCATGGCGACCGGCTGGATGAGCTCGACCGACATTTCGGTGTCGTCGCCGGGCATAACCATCTCGGTGCCTTCAGGCAACGTGATGACGCCGGTGACGTCCGTGGTGCGGAAGTAGAACTGCGGACGGTAGTTCGAGTAGAAGGGGTTGTGACGGCCGCCTTCTTCCTTCGACAGGATGTAGACCTGTGCGTCGAACTTGGTGTGCGGCGTGATGCTGCCGGGCTTCACGATGACCTGACCGCGCTCAACGTCTTCGCGCTTGGTGCCGCGCAGAAGCAGACCGACGTTTTCACCTGCACGAGCGTCCGGCAGGGTCTTGCGGAACATTTCGATAGCGGTGACGGTGGTCTTCGAGGACTGCGGCTTGATGCCGACGATCTCGATTTCTTCGTTCGGCAGCAGGATGCCGCGCTCAACACGACCGGTGACGACGGTGCCGCGACCGGTAATGGTGAAGACGTCTTCCACGGGCATG
Source organism: Brevibacterium sp. Marseille-P9724 (assembly GCF_902500275.1). Lineage (NCBI taxonomy): Bacteria > Bacillati > Actinomycetota > Actinomycetes > Micrococcales > Brevibacteriaceae > Brevibacterium > Brevibacterium sp. Marseille-P9724. Next base: position 183,427 of record NZ_LR722991.1, read on the forward strand.
AGGAAGTCCTTGTCGATGTCGCGCTCCGGTTCCGGAACGTTTTCGTCGACAGCTTCCATGAGGTCCTGGACCGACTTGACCCATTCCGGGTCGCCTTCGAGGGCCTTGAGAGCCGAAACGCGGATGACAGGTGCGTCGTCGCCGGGGAATTCCTGGTCAGACAGGAGTTCGCGGACTTCCATTTCGACGAGGTCGAAGAGGTCTTCGTCGTCGATCATGTCGGACTTGTTCAGAGCCACGACGATGTAGGGAACGCCGACCTGGCGAGCGAGCAGAACGTGCTCACGGGTCTGCGGCATCGGGCCGTCGGTTGCAGCGACAACCAGGATTGCGCCGTCCATCTGGGCGGCACCGGTGATCATGTTCTTGACGTAGTCAGCGTGACCGGGGGCGTCAACGTGAGCGTAGTGACGCTTTTCGGTCTCGTACTCAACGTGCGAAACGTTGATGGTAATACCACGTTCACGCTCTTCAGGAGCGTTGTCGACCTGGTCGAATGCACGTGCTTCGTTGAGGTCGGGGTACTGGTCTGCAAGGACCTTCGTGATTGCCGCGGTCAGAGTCGTCTTACCGTGGTCAACGTGACCAATGGTACCGATGTTGACGTGCGGCTTAGTCCTTTCGAAGCTAGCCTTTGCCACTGGGTTCCTCCTAGTGATTGGTGCGGCGCAAGCTTGTGAGCGCCGCGCCTTTTTACTTGTTGCGCTCGGCGGGACAGCGTGCAGCTGCCCCGCCGAGCAACGGGGAGATTATTCTCCGCCGCGGGTCTTTTGGATGATTTCGTCCGAAACGTTCTGCGGAACTTCGGCGTACGAGTGGAACTGCATGCCGTAGACGGCACGTCCCTGCGTCTTGGAGCGCAGGTCGCCGATGTAGCCGAACATTTCCGACAGCGGGACGAGTGCACGCACAACCTTAATGCCGGTGGCGTCTTCCATCGACTGCACCTGTCCGCGACGCGAGTTCAAGTCGCCGATGACGTCGCCCATGTACTCCTCCGGAGTGCGGACTTCGACATCCATGAGCGGTTCGAGCAGCACGGGGCGCGCCTTGGGAGCAGCCTCCTTGAATGCCATCGAACCGGCGAGCTTGAACGCCATTTCCGACGAGTCGACGTCGTGGTAAGCACCGTCGACCAGGGTGGCCTTGATGCCGACCATCGGGTAGCCGGCGAGAACACCGACCTGCATGGCATCCTGGATGCCCGCATCCACCGACGGAATGTATTCGCGGGGCACGCGGCCACCGGTGATCGCGTTGTCGAATTCGTAGATCTTGTCGCCTTCGACCTCCATCGGCTCGATGGTGATCTGAACCTTGGCGAACTGGCCCGAACCACCGGTCTGCTTCTTGTGCGTGTAGTCGTACTTTTCGACTGCCTTGCGAATGGTTTCGCGGTACGCAACCTGAGGCTTGCCGATGTTGGCTTCGACCTTGAATTCGCGCTTCATGCGGTCGACGAACACATCGAGGTGAAGTTCGCCCATGCCGCCGATTTCGGTCTGGCCGGTTTCTTCGTTGAGGTTGACCGTGAACGTCGGGTCTTCCTTGACGAGCTTCTGAATAGCCGAGGACAGCTTTTCCTGGTCGCCCTTCGTCTTCGGTTCGATAGAAACGAAGATGACGGGCTCGGGGAATGCCATCGACTCCAGAACAACCGGGTTGGACGGATCGGCGAGGGTGTCACCGGTAGTGGTGTCCTTCAGGCCGATGAAGGCATAGATGTGACCTGCAAATGCCTCTTCAACAGGGTTTTCCTTGTTGGAGTGCATCTGGAAGAGCTTGCCTACGCGCTCACGCTTGCCGGTGGTGGTATTCAGCAGCGTGTCACCGGACTTCACGTGACCGGAGTACACGCGAATGTAGGTGAGCGAACCGAAGAACGGGTGCGTTGCAACCTTGAAGGCCAGAGCCGAGAACGGTTCGTCCTTCGAGGGTTTGCGCACAACCTCTTCGTCCTCCTTGCCGTAGACGAGGCCGGTGACCGGCGGAACGTCAAGCGGCGAAGGCAGGTAGTCGATGACAGCGTCAAGGACCTTCTGCACACCCTTGTTCTTGAAAGCCGAACCGCACATGACGGGGAAGGCTTCTGAGGCAATCGTGAGCTGGCGGATGCCGGCCTTGATTTCGTCGATGGAGAGTTCGCCTTCTTCGAGGTACTTCTCCATGAGCTCTTCACTGGCTTCGGCAACGTCTTCGACCAGGGCTGCACGGTATTCTTCCGCGCGTTCCTGCAGGTCAGCAGGGATTTCGATTTCCTGCATGTCCTGGCCCATCTTGGTTTCGTCCGGCCAGACGTAGGCCTTCATTTCGAGGAGGTCGACAACGCCCTCGAAGTCGCTTTCAGCGCCGATGGGCAGCTGAATGACCAGCGGCTTAGCGCCGAGACGGTCCTTGATGGTGCCGACGGTGTAGTAGAAGTCAGCACCGAGCTTGTCCATCTTGTTGACAAAGCAGACGCGCGGGACGTCGTACTTGTCAGCCTGACGCCAAACGGTTTCGGACTGCGGCTCAACACCTTCCTTGCCGTCGAACACAGCGACAGCGCCGTCGAGAACGCGGAGCGAACGCTCCACTTCCACGGTGAAGTCGACGTGCCCGGGGGTGTCGATGATGTTGATCTGGTTGTCTTGCCAGTAGCAGGTCGTCGCGGCCGATGTAATCGTGATGCCGCGCTCCTGTTCCTGCTCCATCCAGTCCATGGTCGAAGCGCCGTCGTGGGTTTCGCCCAGCTTGTAGTTGACGCCGGTGTAGAACAGGATTCGTTCGGTGGTGGTTGTCTTACCGGCATCAATGTGAGCCATGATGCCGATGTTGCGGACCTTTTTAAGGTCAGTCAGCACTTCAAGTGCCACGGTGTCCCTCTCTCGTAAGAAGTACCTGGACAAGCAGCACCCGCCGAAACGGGCACCGCCTGATGATTACCAGCGGTAGTGAGCGAAGGCCTTGTTGGACTCAGCCATCTTGTGCATGTCCTCGCGGCGCTTCACAGCAGCACCAAGGCCGTTGGAAGCGTCGAGGATTTCGTTCATCAGACGCTCGGTCATCGTCTTTTCGCGACGCTGACGAGCAAACTGAACCAGCCAGCGCAGAGCCAGCGTGGTGGAACGGGCGGGGCGGACGTCAACCGGCACCTGGTAGGTGGCACCGCCGACGCGGCGGGAGCGGACCTCCAGCGACGGGCGAATGTTGTCGAGGGCCTTCTTCAGAAGGGTGAGAGCCTCGACGTTGGCCTTCTCCGAAGCGCTTTCGAGTGCGCCGTAGACGATGCGCTCAGCGGTGGAGCGCTTGCCGTCGAGGAGGACCTTGTTGATGAGCTGGGTGACCAGCGGTGAGTTGTAGACCGGGTCGATTGCGACCGGGCGCTTGGGTGCGGGGCCCTTACGCGGCATTACTTCTTCTCCTTCTTCGCTCCGTAGCGGCTGCGAGCCTGCTGACGGCCCTTGACGGGCTGAGTGTCGAGTGCACCGCGAACAATCTTGTAGCGGACACCGGGGAGGTCCTTCACACGGCCTCCGCGCACGAGCACGATGGAGTGCTCCTGGAGGTTGTGGCCTTCACCCGGGATGTAGGCGGTCACTTCGATCTGCGAAGAGAGCTTGACACGTGCGACCTTGCGCAGTGCCGAGTTGGGCTTCTTCGGCGTGGTCGTGTACACGCGAGTGCACACGCCGCGACGCTGCGGGCTGCCCTTAAGAGCAGGCGTAGCGTTCTTCGCCGGCTTGTCGTGCCGTCCCTTGCGGACGAGCTGCTGAATTGTAGGCACTTATCAGGTTCTCCGATGCTTCTCGTTATTCCTAATCTCCTGAGGATTCAGGAGCGTATCCTTCTGCGGCCGGGTGAAGCTGCGTGCCCGACTGCAGACGTGGCTTCCACCGCCGTTTCCAGTGCAGCCGCACTGTCTGTCGGTATATGGCGAAAAACCACCGGTGTTGATGTTTTCCGTGTGATGATGAAAACTTCACCGCCATAGGGCAACAACACCGCCTGCCGAAAAATCGCAGATACACCTAGGGTAACCCTCGGCGAGCCACTCGGTCAAAACACGGTTGGACGGTGCTTGACCTGGCGATTTCAGGCGTTCCAACTGTAACGCGCCGGCAGCCGTGTTCTGCAAGGAGTTTGCTTGAGGTTCGCTCATTCTCCGAAAACATTCCACGACGCACAGTCCGCCCAGCACTATTGTTGAAGAATGACTGATTACCGGCCCTCCGCCAGCGACGCCTTCGACCAGCACCAGCACCGCATTCGCGCCTCTGATCGCGACCGTGACGATGTCCTGCAGGTCATCTCCAACGCACACGTCGCGGGTCGGCTCTCACCAGAGGATCTAGACGAGCGCCAGAACGCCATTCTGGCCTGCATCTACCTTCACGAACTGCTTCCGATCATTCACGACATTCCCGAAGGCCGCGAAATCGAGTCCCGAATCAGGGAGGAAACAAACGCCCCTAAGCCGGGCGGCACCTCGTCAGCCGTGCAGCCAAAGAACGCCGTCGTTCCCGCGCGACCCGGAGACGGGCCGACAGTGACAGACATTGCAGTTCTCGGCGGATCCTCCAAATCGATCGCTGCGAACACCCCGCAGGTGACATCCTTCGCGCTGATGGGCGGCAGCGACCTCTATTTGTCTGAAGTCTGCGGGCCGGGCGCAGAAATCACGATCTTCAGCATGAACACAATGGGCGGTTCAGACATATACGTGCCCGCCGGCGTGCGCATCATCGACCACTCGGTGAATATCCTTGGCGGCAACGACATCAAACCCAATGCCTTTGGCGACGGCTCAAACGGAACGCTCATCATCAAAGGCTTCAACCTCATGGGCGGAAACGACGTCCACCTGGACCCTGGAGTCCAGACCGGCGGCAGGTGACCGCTGGCCAGAACATACAGCGTTAGGTGAGCGGCACCTCGTAAGAACACCTCGTAGAAACAGGCCGCCCGCACAACATCGAGCGGCCCGCACCCTGATGCCCGTATGACACACGACCTCCGCACACACGGACGAAAGGACCAATGTGAAGATCGGAATTCTGACCTCCGGCGGCGACTGCCCCGGCCTCAACGCCGTCATCCGCGGCGCCGTCCGCAAAGGCGTGCGGCTTTCAGGTGATGAATTCGTCGGCATCCGCGACGGATGGCGGGGCCTGCTGGAAGGCGACCTGCATCCGCTGACCACACACGATGTGCGCGGAATCAGCGGCCGCGGCGGGACTGTTCTCGGCACATCACGCACCCACCCCTACTCCGGGGGCGGGCCGGATGCCATGCGCCAAGTGATGCGCGACAATGAGATCGACGGCGTCATCGCCATCGGCGGTGAAGGCACGCTCGCTGGGGCCGCGCGACTCGCTGACGACGAAGGACTGCCCGTAGTCGGCGTGCCCAAGACCATTGACAACGACCTCGGCAGCACCGACTACACGTTCGGATTCGACACGGCAGCGGCAATCGCCACACGCTCCATCGACGCACTGCGCACAACAGCAGAATCACACCACCGGTGCATGGTTGTCGAAGTCATGGGCAGGCACGTCGGCTGGATCGCACTGCACGCCGGCATGGCCGCAGGAGCACAGGCCATCCTGCTGCCCGAATTCCCCGTGACCATGGAACGCGTCGCCGAGTGGGTTCAAAGCGCCCGCAACCGAGGCCGCGCCCCCATCGTCGTGGTTGCAGAAGGATTTGTGCCCGTCGGCGTTGACGCAGAAGAAGGGGTTGCCGGAATCGCCGCCGACGGGAGGCCGAGGCTCGGGGGAATCGGCGACTACGTCGCAGCCGAAGTCGAACGCATGACGGGCATCGAAACTCGCGCGACAATCCTCGGCCACCTGCAGCGCGGAGGGGTCCCCACCGCCTACGACCGCGTACTCGCCACACGTCTGGGCCTAGCCGCAGTCGACCTCGTCCACGACGCCAGCTGGGGCTATATGACCAGCCTGTCCGGCACAGACATCATCCGCGTGCCCATGGCCGACGCAGTGGAATCACTGAAAGCTGTACCGAAGGAGCGCTGGGACGAACTCGAAGCGCTGCTGGGGTAGGCGAAGCCTCGGCGGCTCGATGGTTCAGCCACAAGAAAACTCCCGTTAGCTGCAGGTCTGCGCCTTAGCAACAGCTGCTGACGGGAGTTTTTGCTGCTCAAGCGTGGGCGGCGGCTATGGGACGGCTCCCGAGGCGGAGGACCAAGGCGCGCTTAGCCGAGTGCACCCACTGCAGCTAGTCGTTCCCTCAGGCGGAGAGGGTTCTGCAGGTCGTGCCACATGATCCGCACCACCGTGTATCCGAGCACGTACAGCCTGTGTTCACGCTGCTTTTCGAGCATGAACTGATCACCGCGCTCATTGATGCCGCCGACACCGGTGTCTCGGTACTTCACGGCCCCGTCGAACTCGATGATTATGCGCTTGTCAGGAATCAGGCCGTCAACGGGGCAACGAAGTCACCGTTCTCATCGACAATGTTCGCCTGCTGGACCATTCCTTTGACGCCAAGGTTGCGCACCGTGACCATGCAGACACTTTCACCGTACAATTCGGCCAGCCCCGTCGAATACTCCATGAGTTTGACCACCCGCTGCGAGGCAGCGAACTTCACGTTGGCGTCGATGAGCTCGCGGGCAGAGTGTTTGTAGGCCTGGGCCTTATTCGGTTCCGAGCGCAGCAGAGCGTCGAACGCGGCGACCGCGTGCTCAAGCGAATTGTCGTTCGCGATATCCAGCACCGTGCGCACCGAACTGGTGACAGCAACGCTATGCCACAGGGTTGTCTCTTCAGGTTGGCGAATCTGCCTCTGGCGCCGAACAAACCTTTCACCTGCCCGGGACCGTGACGGGTTCATGATCTGCACCTTGCTTGGAACGGTCAGCACGGGAAGCCCGTAGATCAGGGCGGCAGTTTCGTGGCTGAGAACATCGCGTTCACTCAGCCGTCGGCCGATGACTTCAGCTTTGCCGAGGTGCTTCTTCTCCTGCAGCTGGAACCATGCGCGCCCCTTCCCTGTTGAGGCGGCCTCCCCTATCAGGTGCAGAATCTCCGGTTCTGCGAAACGGTTGAACTGAGTGTGTTTGGCGCAGGTGCGATTGACGAAATAGCAGGACCGATACAGCCGTTCGAGGCAACAGCCGACGGCCCTTTCGACCTGCCACTTTTGAGCGCCGAAAGCCTTTGCCTCTTGAAGCGAGAACACGTTGAACATATGCAACTGTCGTCCGAGAACCTATCGCTCCACAACCCCCAGTCCATATCTGTGGATAACCCTGTGGATTCTGTGGGCGATTGTGGATGAAGTGGCTTTCGCCAAAGGGTGAGGACGCCCTCGGCGCGTTTTTGGGACCCAGTTCGGCGACCCGGCAAAACCCCGAAACCGTAAAACACCCTTAGCAACAAGCAAACTCCCGTTAGCTGCGGATCTGCGCCTTAGCAACAACTGCTGACGGGAGTTTCTGTTGCTAAGGCGTGGGCCGCAGTTGTGGGGTCTGCGAGGTTGAGATCCGGTGCCGAGGTGGAGGGCTCGGTCCCAGCCGGGCGGCACCTCGCAGCGCACCTACCCACAGAACACAAGCGGCCCGGAGGGAAAATCCCTCCGGGCCGCTGTGCGCCGGGCTTGGGCTTGGCGGTCTACCCGCTCAGCAGCTTGCCCACGGGTGAGAGACAAGCGCCTCTCCCCCGCTTAGTCGCGCTGGTGATTCAGCTGCGCAGCCGAATCACACGCTTAGGCGAATCAGATGTCGCCGAAGCCGCCGAAGTCGTAGTCCTCGAGCGGAATGGTCGAGCCTTCGCCGGCGAATGCCGGGTAGAAGTCGCCGTAGGTGTTCGAGAACATTTCCTGCTTGGCTTCGTCAGTCGGTTCGACAACCAGGTTGCGGTAGCGGTGCATACCGGTACCGGCCGGGATGAGCTTACCGAGGATGACGTTCTCCTTCAGGCCCAGCAGCGGGTCGGACTTGCCTTCCATTGCCGCTTCGGTCAGGACGCGCGTGGTCTCCTGGAACGATGCGGCCGACAGCCACGATTCGGTGGCCAGCGATGCCTTCGTAATGCCCATGAGTTCGTCACGTGCGGAAGCCGGCTGGCCGCCTTCAGCGACGACGCGCTTGTTTTCGTCCTGGTAGCGGCCGCGGTCAACCAGTTCACCCGGCAACAGGTTGGTGTCACCGGATTCGATGACCGTCACGCGGCGAAGCATCTGACGCACGATGACTTCGATGTGCTTGTCGTGAATGCCGACACCCTGCGAACGGTAGACCTTCTGGACTTCGTCGACAAGGAACTTTTCGGCGTCGCGACGACCGCGGATGCGCAGCACCTGCTTGGGATCGATAGCACCTTCGACCAGCTGGGTTCCGGCTTCGATGTTCTGACCGTCTTCAACCAGAAGCTTTGCGCGGCGGCCGACTGCGTGCTCGATTTCGTCGGAGCCGTCCGCGGGGATCACGATGACGTAGCGCGTCTTGCGGCTGTCGTCGATCTTGACCTTGCCGGCGGCTTCCGAAATCGGCGCGTAGCCCTTGGGCGTCCGTGCTTCGAAGAGCTCGGTGACACGCGGCAGACCCTGCGTGATGTCACCGCCGCCTCCGGCAGCAACACCACCGGTGTGGAACGTGCGCATGGTCAGCTGCGTACCGGGTTCACCAATCGACTGTGCAGCCACGGTGCCGACTGCTTCGCCGATGTCGACAAGCTTGCCGGTTGCCATGGACCGGCCGTAGTGCTCAGCCGAGATCTGCGCGTCGGAGTCTGCGGTGAGGACCGACAGGACCTTGACTTCGCGGATACCGGCTGCGACCAGCTGGTCGAGCACATCGACCGAAATGTCGGTCTTGGCGGGCACCACGACGTTGCCGTCGGCGTCGGTGACGTCGACAGCGGTGAGGCGGCCCATAACCGAGGTTTCGGCCCATTCGTGCACGACAAGCTTGCCGTTGGCATCTTCCTGGGCGACGGGAAGCGTGATTCCGCGCTTCGAGTCGGTGGTTTCGGTGCGGATGATCACATCCTGCGAAACATCCACCAGACGACGCGTGAGGTATCCGGAGTCTGCCGTACGCAGAGCGGTGTCTGCCAGGCCCTTACGAGCACCGTGCGATGCGATGAAGTACTCGAGGACGGACAGGCCTTCACGGTAGTTCGACTTGATCGGGCGCGGGATGATCTCACCCTTGGGGTTCGTCACCAGACCGCGCATAGCGGCAAGCTGGCGAACCTGCGTCCAGTTACCGGAAGCACCGGATTCGACCAGGCGCAGAATCGAGTTCTCCGACGTGAAGTTCTTCTGCATTGCCTCGGCGATCTTGTCGGTGGTGTCCGACCAGATCTTGACCAGTTCGGTACGGCGCTCGTCGTCGGTGAGCGCACCGAAGGCGTACTGTTCTTCTACCTTGTCGACGAGTTCTTCGGCTTCGTTGAGCGACTGCTCCTTGGATTCCGGGGACACGATGTCGCTCATTGCGACGGTCAGACCTGAGCGGGTTGCCTGGTAGAAGCCGGTTTCCTTGAAGTTGTCGAGCGCCTGGGCGACTTCTACACGCGGGTAGTTGTCTGCAAGGCGGTTGACGATCTTCGACAGCTGCTTTTTGCCGATGGTCTCGTTGACATACGGGTAGTTTTCCGGCAGCGACCGGTTGAACAGCGCACGGCCCAGCGTGGTCTCAAGAACGAGGGTGTCGCCAGCTTCCCATCCTTCCGGCAGTTCCATCTTTCGATGCGGAACGATGTTGCTCAGGCGGATCTTCACTTTTGCGCCGAGGTCGAGTTCGCCGCGGTCGTAGGCCATGATGGCTTCGGCCACCGAACCGAACTCACGGCCGATGCCGGGAACGTCTTCGCGTTCGGAGGTCAGGTGGAAGATGCCGATGATCATGTCCTGCGTGGGCATGGTCACGGGCTTGCCGTCCGAGGGCTTGAGGATGTTGTTTGCCGACAGCATCAGCAGGCGTGCTTCGGCCTGTGCTTCAGCTGACAGCGGCAGGTGGACTGCCATCTGGTCACCGTCGAAGTCGGCGTTGAAGGCGGTGCAGACCAGCGGGTGGATCTGAATTGCCTTGCCTTCGACCAGCTGCGGTTCGAAGGCCTGAATGCCCAGACGGTGCAGGGTGGGTGCGCGGTTGAGAAGGACGGGGTGCTCCTGAATGACTTCTTCGAGCACGTCCCACACCTGCGGGTGCTGACGTTCGACCATGCGCTTGGCGGACTTGATGTTCTGCGCGTGGTTGAGGTCAACCAGGCGCTTCATCACGAACGGCTTGAACAGTTCCAGCGCCATGGTCTTGGGCAGACCGCATTCGTGCAGCTTCAGCGTGGGGCCGACAACAATGACCGAACGGCCGGAGTAGTCGACGCGCTTGCCCAGAAGGTTCTGACGGAAACGTCCCTGCTTGCCCTTGAGCATGTCGGACAGAGACTTAAGCGGACGGTTGCCCGGTCCGGTGACGGGGCGGCCGCGGCGACCGTTGTCGAACAGCGAGTCAACAGCTTCCTGGAGCATCCGCTTTTCGTTGTTGACGATGATTTCGGGTGCACCGAGGTCAAGCAGGCGCTTGAGGCGGTTGTTGCGGTTGATGACACGACGGTAGAGGTCGTTGAGGTCGCTGGTTGCGAAGCGGCCACCGTCGAGCTGCACCATGGGGCGCAGTTCCGGCGGGATGACCGGGATCGCGTCGAGCACCATGCCCTCGGGCTTGTTGTCCGTGGTCATGAATGCGTTGACGACCTTGAGGCGCTTGAGCGCGCGGGTCTTGCGCTGGCCCTTGCCGGTGCGAATAAGTTCGCGCAGCATTTCGGCTTCGGATTCGAGGTCGAAGTCCTTGAGGCGCTGCTGGATGGCAGCTGCACCCATGGAGCCTTCGAAGTAGATGCCGAAGCGGGCGACCATGTCGCGGTACAGGCTTTCGTCGCCTTCGAGGTCTGCGACCTTGAGGTTCTTGAAGCGGTCCCACACCTGTTCCAGGCGGTCGAGCTGGCGTTCGGAGTTGCGGCGGATGTTGCCGAGCTCCTTATTGGCCTGCTTTTCGACCTTGCTCTTAGCCGCAGCGGTTGCACCGTCGGCTTCGAGTTCCTTGAGGTCGTCTTCGAGCTTCTTGGTGCGGCGATCGAGGTCCGCGCTCATGCGGTCTTCGATCTGCTTCTTCTCAATGTCCACCTGGTTCTGCAGGGTGGGCATGTCCCGGTGGCGCGAGTCTTCATCGACCGACGTGATCATGTAGGCCGCGAAGTAGATGACCTTTTCGAGGTCCTTCGGCGCCAGGTCCAACAGGTAGCCCAGGCGGCTGGGCACACCCTTGAAGTACCAGATGTGGGTGACGGGCGCGGCGAGCTCAATGTGGCCCATGCGCTCACGGCGCACCTTGGCGCGGGTGACTTCCACACCGCAGCGCTCACAGATGATGCCCTTGAAGCGAACGCGCTTGTACTTACCGCAGGCGCATTCCCAGTCGCGCGTGGGACCGAAGATCCGCTCGCAGAACAGACCGTCCTTCTCTGGCTTAAGCGTGCGGTAGTTGATGGTTTCGGGCTTTTTGACTTCGCCGTGTGACCACTGGCGAACCTCATCAGCCGTGGCCAGGCCGATGCGCAGTTCATCAAAGAAATTAACGTCAGGCACGTAAATCCTCTTCCTTGGTGACCTTCAGAAGGTCAGTAAAAATTCGGGCTGGCTGGCTGTCAGACTTCGTCGACTGTCTGGGCTTCGTCGCGCGAGAGGTTGATGCCGAGCTCTTCAGCGGCCCGGTACATTTCGTCGTCTTCGCGCATTTCGACAGCGTGGCCGTCTGCCGACAGAACTTCGATGTCAAGGCACAGCGACTGCATTTCCTTGATGAGGACCTTGAACGACTCGGGGATGCCCGGGTCGGGCAGGTTCTCGCCCTTGACGATTGCCTCATACACCTTGACGCGGCCTGGAACGTCGTCTGACTTGGTGGTCAGGAGTTCCTGCAGCGTGTATGCCGCACCGTAGGCTTCGAGGGCCCACACTTCCATTTCGCCGAAGCGCTGGCCGCCGAACTGCGCCTTACCGCCCAGCGGCTGCTGGGTGATCATCGAGTACGGACCGGTGGAGCGGGCGTGGATCTTGTCGTCGACCAGGTGGTGCAGCTTGAGCATGTACATGTAGCCCACCGAGATCGGGTACGGGAACGGTTCGCCGGAGCGGCCGTCGAACAGACGAGCCTTGCCGGATCCGTCGATCAGGCGCTCGCCGTCGCGGTTGAGGCGAGTGCTGTCGAGCAGGCCGCGCAGTTCGGGTTCGTGCGCACCGTCGAACACCGGGGTCGCGACGTTGGTGCCGGGTTCGGCTTCGAAGTCGAAGCCTGCGTCTTTGAGCTCCTGCGCCCATTCGGGGCTGCCCTCGATCTTCCAGCCCTGTTTGGCTGCCCACCCGAGGTGGGTTTCGAAGACCTGGCCGATGTTCATTCGGCGAGGCACACCGTGCGGGTTGAGGATGATGTCGACGGGGGTTCCGTCTTCCATGAACGGCATGTCCTCAACCGGCAGGATCGTCGAGATGACGCCCTTGTTGCCGTGGCGTCCGGCCATCTTGTCGCCGACGGTGATCTTGCGGCGCTGGGCCACGTAGACGCGCACCAGCTGGTTCACACCGGGGGTGAGTTCGTCGTCTTCTTCGCGGTCGAAGACCTTGACGGCGATCACGGTTCCGGTTTCGCCGTGGGGCACCTTGAGCGAGGTGTCGCGGACTTCGCGGGACTTCTCGCCGAAGATGGCGCGCAGCAGGCGCTCTTCGGGCGTGAGTTCGGTTTCGCCCTTCGGCGTGACCTTGCCGACCAGGATGTCGCCGTCGGTGACTTCGGCGCCGATGCGGATGATGCCGCGGTCGTCGAGGTCGGCCAGAGCTTCCTGCGCAATGTTCGGGATGTCGCGGGTGATCTCTTCGGCGCCGAGCTTGGTGTCGCGGGCGTCGACTTCGTATTCCTCAATGTGGATTGAGGACAGCACATCGTCTTGGACCATGCGCTGGGACAGGATGATGGCGTCTTCGAAATTATAGCCTTCCCACGACATGAACGCCACGAGGAGGTTCTTGCCGAGCGCCATTTCGCCGTTCTGGGTGGACGGGCCGTCAGCCAGCACAGCGCCGGCTTCGACTCGGTCGCCCTCGGAGACGATGATCTTCTGGTTGTACGAGGTGCCGTGGTTGGAACGGCGGAACTTCTCGGCCCGGTAGATGGTCTGGGTGTCGTCGTCGTTCATGACGGTGACGTAGTCAGCCGAGACTTCGGTGACCACACCGGACTTGTCTGCCGTGATGACGTCGCCGGCGTCGATTGCCGAACGGTACTCCATGCCGGTGCCGACCAGCGGTGCTTCCGAACGAACCAGAGGGACGGCCTGACGCTGCATGTTGGCACCCATGAGCGCACGGTTGGCGTCGTCGTGTTCGAGGAAGGGAATGAGAGCCGTGCCGACCGACACCATCTGACGTGCGGAGACGTCCATGAAGTCGATTTCTTCCTTCGGCAGCAGTTCGGCTTCGCCGGAACCGCCCTTGGGGCGGGACAGGACGAAGTCTTCCGCGAAGCGCTGGTCTTCGGTCAGCGGCGCGTTGGCCTGGGCGATGTTGTACGGGAGTTCATCATCGGCCGTCAGGTAGCGCGTCTTGTCGGTGACAACACCGTTTTCGACAATGCGGTACGGAGTTTCGATGAAGCCGAACGGGTTGATGCGCGCGTAGGAGGCCAGCGAGCCGATCAGACCGATGTTGGGGCCTTCCGGCGTTTCGATGGGGCACATGCGCCCGTAGTGCGACGGGTGGACGTCGCGGACTTCCATGCCCGCACGGTCGCGGGACAGACCGCCGGGGCCCAGCGCCGACAGGCGGCGCTTGTGGGTAAGTCCGGCCAGCGGGTTGTTCTGGTCCATGAACTGCGACAGCTGCGAGGTTCCGAAGAACTCTTTGATGGCTGCCACGACGGGTCGGATGTTGATCAGCGTCTGCGGGGTGATCGCTTCGACGTCCTGGGTGGTCATGCGTTCGCGGACCACGCGCTCCATGCGCGACAGACCGGTGCGAACCTGGCCTTCGATCAGTTCTCCGACCGCGCGGATGCGGCGGTTGCCGAAGTGGTCGATGTCGTCCAGCGCCACCGGGATGTCGGCGCTTTCACCGTCACGAACGCCCTTGAGCGTTTCGTGACCGGCGTGCAGCGCGACGATGTAGTGGATGGCCGCCGCGATGTCTTCGGTGGTGAGCACGCCCTGCGTGACGTCTTCATCGAGTCCGAGCTTGCGGTTGACCTTGTAGCGGCCGACCTTGGCAAGGTCGTAGCGCTTGGGGTTGAAGTAGAGGTTCTGCAGAAGGTTCTCTGCGGCCTCGACGGTCGCCGGTTCGGACGGGCGCAGCTTGCGGTAGATGTCGATGAGCGCTTCTTCGCGCGTTTCGACGGTGTCCTTGGCCAGGGTTTCGCGGATCGATTCGAATTCGCCGTAGCGTTCGAGGATTTCCGACGAGGTCCAGCCGAGTGCCTTGAGCAGAACTGTGACCGACTGCTTGCGTTTGCGGTCGAGGCGGACGCCGACCTGGTCGCGCTTGTCGACTTCGAATTCGATCCAGGCACCGCGCGACGGGATGATCTTCGCGGTGAAGATGTCCTTGTCGGAGGTCTTGTCCGGAGCGGACTCGAAGTAGGCGCCGGGCGAGCGCACGAGCTGCGAAACGACAACGCGCTCGGTTCCGTTGATGATGAAGGTGCCCTTGGGGGTCATGAGCGGGAAGTCGCCCATGAACACCGTCTGGCTCTTGATCTCCATGGTGGAGGTGTTCATGAATTCGGCGGTGACGAACAGCGGCGCCGAATAGGTGATGTCGCGCTCCTTGCACTCGTCGATTGAGTACTTGGGCGGTTCAAAGCGGTGGTCGCGGAACGACAGCGACATGGAGCCCGAGAAGTCTTCGATGGGAGAGATCTCTTCGAAGATGTCTTCGAGTCCCGAGGTTTCCGGAATGGAGGTGTCGCCGTTCTCGATTGCTTCCGCAACTCGCTCCTGCCAGGCTTCCGAGCCGATCAGCCAGTCGAAGCTGTCGGTCTGCAGTCCCAGGAGGTTGGGAACTTCGAGAGGTTCGTGGATCTTCGCGAAGGAAATGCGCTGAGGCGGGTTAGCGGTCCTGATGTTTTCGTTGGCGGCGGCCAATGGGTTCCTTCCACGTTGTGGTCATCACTCGTGCACTGCAGCGTTGGACACCCGCGGGCCGATCAGGCCGCTGTAGCGACACTCGATCCGCTGACATTAGAACGGATTCGGCCGAGGTGTGCTAGTTTGATGCCCACCGCTATATGAAGGCACAGCAAACCCACTGCAACACAAACATTCAGGATAGCCGATTGGTCCTGCCGCAGCAAGGCCCCGTGTGGTAGGGTTTTGCCTCTCCACTCATTTTGCGCTCTGCACGGTCCGACGGATGTCGCGACGGGCAGGGCGCTTCTGCATGTGCCCTGTGCGCCCACCCATTCGGGCCTGCCAGGTGCCGCACTCCCCCACTTCTCGCCAGCACCTGTGACCTATAGTCACTGTCCAACATATTGGATTGCGGCGTATTTCCGGTAGTCAACTGTGAGGGGCTTCACGTTAATCTGGGCCTATCTATTGGGAGGCCCAGATGTTCAACCTGCCGCTTATGCTCGCGACACTCGGCTCGGTTCCGCTGCTGTTCTTGGCGACACTCGCCGCGCTCATCTACAGCCTCATTGGGCTTGCCCTGCCCCACGCGGGCGCCCAACAGACCGTCCGCTCCCCACAGACCCCGCCCGGGACCACGCCTGCCCGCCAGCCCGTCGGACCCAATGTGCCGCCCTTCCCGCCCGCCGAACCTCGTCAGCTGCGGACCGTGGCCGCTCACCACGGTCCTGGGCGTGGGCCGTATCCCCCGCGCCCGACTGCCCCTGACCCTGCTCCAGCCGGAATGAACAGCGACACCTCCGTCTACGCGAACATCCTGCTGGGTGTTGCGGCCACCTTCCTTGTGATCGCGGCATTCATCTTCGTAGGCATCGCCGAACACGCGCTCCTGCGCGGGGCAGCCGTCATCAGCACCGGGATCATCACCTACGGCGCCGGTCTGCTCATTTCGCTGCTGTCCTCCCGCCTCAAGCCGGTCGGCATTGCCCTGACGGCGGTCGGCCTCGTCCTCCTTCCGGTTTCGGGAGCCGCCCTCGGGGGTCTTGGCATCGCCGGTGCGAAGACTGCGTGGCTTGCCGCCTCGGCGTTCGGGCTGGTCAGCTGTGCCCTTGCGGCTGCCCTGCTGCGCTCAGAGTTCGTCACGTGGTTCGGCCTGCTTTTCCTCGGCTCGACGGTGCTGTCCGCCATCAACTTCGGCGGGCCGTCCTTTGCCTACTACGGGGTCGGCTTGGTGATCGTGTCGATGCTGTTCATAGTGGTCGGCCGCGTGCTCGAAGGCCCGGCGGCCGCTGCCCGGCCCTATCACTCACGAGGCGCCGCCGGGTTTCGCTCTTTTCTCTCCGCAGCCCGGGGCCAGCAGGTTCACTGGGCGCGGCCCTTCTCCCTGCTGGGGCAGATCATCGCTCCGGCATCGGGTGTCTGCGCGCTCATCACCCTGCCTGACGATTCACCGTGGGCGAAGGGCGTTTTCTGGCTGGTTCTCACGGTGTTCTACATCGTGTTGGGCACGTGCCGCAGCTGGACCTACGCCCTGGGCGCGGCGGTGCTTGCCAGCACAATCGGCATCACAACTCTGACGGGCTCCATATGCCGGACCACAGCCAGCCCCGAACCGACAGCTGGCGGCTTTGTGCCCACGTGCTCAGTGACTGTCTCAACCGCTGGGATCGCTGCCGGATTCATCCAAATCCTCATCCTGACAGCTGTTCTGCCGTTGTTCGCCCGCCGGGGCAGACAGCTGACGCTGCTCATTGCGCTGTACATTTCCACCGCGATTCTCACGGTGTCGATACTGGCTTTGCGTGTGACGTCGCGCCTCGGAGCAGTTTCCTCGTCCACACAGCAGAGCGAAGCGTCATTCAACGCGATGGCCCCGTCGCTGCTTGCCGCTGGAGTCATCCTGTTTCTGGCCGGGCTCGTGTGTGCATGGTCTGCCTGGCAATCGGACTCTGTTTTCCTCCAGGCGGCATCGGCACTGTCGCTGGCATCGGCGCCAATCCTGGCCGCCGGCTTGTCAGATCTCACACCGCCGTGGACCTCAAGCGCGGTGCTGCTTGTTATGAGCACTGTCATGGTCGTCGGACACGGCGCACTGTCTTTTGCTTCGCGGACCGAAGCGGGCAGGCAGCGCCGACAGCTGCGATCGACATCCACAGTCTGCACGACAGTCATCAGCATTGCCGGCGGCCTGCCGTTTACGTTTCTCGTGTGGGCAGACAATTCCACGCTGTGGTTGTGGATCTTCTTTGCAGCTTCCGCGGCAGCTGCCGCAATCTTTGCCGGGGCTGCTTTCCTCTTCCGCTCTGCTGTCATGTCCCTTGCAGCACTGTGCGCCGCCTTCGGCGCTTCCGCAGCACTGGGCTTCATCATCAGCCGCTCTGCAGGAGTGAACTACAGCGCGGCTGTCTTCATCCCACTGGCCGGGATCGGATCAGCTGTCCTTTGGGCAGTGTCGCACCGTTTGCGGCTGAAGGGGCGAGCTCGGCGGGCACAAGCGGCATACGCCATGTCAATCGTATGGGCGGCTGCTGCTGCCTCCGGAGTCTTCCGGCACACGTTCTTCGGCACTGACGGTCGAGTTCTCAGCGCTTCCATCGTCATGATCACCGCAGGTGTCGCGGCGTTGGCTGCAGCGGCGGGAACTCAGGGGGCGGTCTCCTATCTTCGCCGAAAGCACCCCGCCGAACCTGGGAGACTCCGCCTGTTCGCAGTTCCGGTCTTGATCTTCACCTGCGGGCTCTGGGCTGTTCAGACAACACGGTTTCTCGGTGTTCCAACTGCAGTGATTGCGACAGCGTTCGCCCTGACCGCGGTCGCAATCGCCTGGATGAGCGTGAGCCTGTCGATTCAATGGCTCCAGCTGGCAGCGGGGCTCACACTCTTCATGGGCCTCTTCTCAGTATTCGGCGAACTGACCAAGAGCTTCTCTCTGGGAATGCTGCTCGCATCTTGGGGTGTGTGGGCGGTGTCCTACGCCGGCCACTGGGTTCTCATTCTTTTCAACCGCAAGATTCTCGCTTCTCTCATCACGGCCGGTCTGGCACTGCTCATGGCCCTGTTCGCGCAGATGTTCGTGACGGTCGACCGCGGATGGCTCGAAAACCCCAAGCGTGCAGCTGCGGGACTGACATTCGCGATTTTGGCGCTCATGGTGTTCGGCGCCGCGCGATTCCTCAGGAATCCAAGCCACAGACTCGGGTGCCGGGAAGGTGCTTCGTATCTCGGAGCTGTCGCAGTCATGCTGGCAATCGACGGCTTCATCGACAGCCCCTTCGTCGTCCTGTGGCACGTACCCACAGCAGTTGCAGTCACATGGGGCCTCGTGCTGGCCCGCCGAGCCCGAAACACCCCTTGGTCACCCCCATCGGCAAGCCAATCGTTCACGCTGTTCGACCTGCGGATTCTCATCGTCTGGATGGTCCTGACGGCGGCCGGGATAGTGGCCGCAGCAACTGGGCCCGGCTGGCTGACGGTGCTGTTCTTGGCAGACCACGCGGTTCTGCTCGCCATCGGCGCACTGACGTCACGCCAATATGCACTGTGGTGGGGACTCATTGCGTGCGCTTTCGCTGTTTTCTGGGGGCTGCGCAGTCTCATCTGGTTGGCTCTCGTGCTTTTGGCGCTCATGCTCATCGGCGTTGTCGTGTGGATGCTGCTTCGACCAAAGAAACCCAAACCCCCGCAGGGCGTGCCAGGCGGTGCGGCCCGCCCACACCCCAGCGGCCCAGCAGGCCCTCGGCATGCGCCACACCCGCTCCAGCCACAGAGCCAGCAGATTTCGCCCTACCCACCAGCACCTCGCCGACAGCAGCATGGACCGCCGGGACTCCCGAAACCACCCGGACCGTTCCCACCCGGACCGGCACCTCGGCCCTCACGGCCCGGAATGTCCGACACCGCTCCCCCGCCCGGGCCCGGTTTCAGCCGCGATCCCCGCGCTGACCATCCCGGCCAGTAGACTTCAAGAACCACCGGAGGGCCTTTGACAGACAGCTCAGCGCAGCAGACCGGCATCTATGTCATTACAACTGACCCAGCCGCGGTCAACAGCTACCTCGTCGTCGGCACAGACAAGGCGCTGCTGGTGGACACCGGCTCGGGGCCCAGGCAAGCACAGCGCATCCTGACCGCCGTGCGTGGAATCACCGGCCTGCCGATTGCCGTAGTCAACACGCACGACCACTGGGACCACTTCTTCGGAAATGCCCACCTGCGCAGCGAGGGAATTGAAGACTTCTTCGCTTCAGAGCGCTTCGCTCAAGACCAGGCTGCAAGTGCATGGCTTCAGCTGGCGGAAGTTCCCGCGGCCGACGAACCCGAGCTCCCAGCCGATCCGACCGAACTCGTCGTCAAAACCACGCGAATCATAGGCCGTGGCGACACCATTGACCTCGGCGGCGCCGAGGTGACAGTGCACGAATACTGCGGACGCACGGAAAGCGACCTCGTTCTGCAGGTGGCAGATGCGCTCATCGTCGGAGACCTCATCGAAGAGGGTGCTCCGCCCCAGTTCGGTGACGACGCACTGCCCAGCGCATGGGCGCAGTCGCTGCGCGAGATCCTCACCATCGATGGGCTCAGCGTCTTCTGCCCCGGCCACGGCCAACCCGTCGACAGGGCATTCGTCCAAGCTCAGGCAGACGACATCGCGGCAGTCGCCGCACAGCTGGCAGACCCAGAAGGGGGTGATGCCGAAGTGAGCACCCGCCAGGCACAGCCGTTCACGTACCTTCCCACCACGGGGATCGGCGAAGCTAAGCGAATCAGGTGAGCGGCACCTCGTAAGACACAAGCTCTGAATGCGCCTGAGCCGGGACTTCCCGACTATCCCACCCAGATTCGGAACCTGAACGCCTGCTTCTGCGCAAGTGAATTTCTGAGAATTCCCTGGCAGTAGCCTTAACGCCCGCCTATAATTGAAGTATGTCCACCACAACTGACAGCGTCAGAAAGATTTTGGGTGGCCTCGCGTCTACCCGATCTGAACGCGAAGAACTGTACAAATACTTTCACCAACACCCTGAGCTCTCCATGCAGGAGCACGGCACCGCAGACCGGATCGTGCAAGAGCTCGAAGCCTCAGAAATCTCCACGCACCGCATCGGAGACACCGGTGTGCTTGCCATCATTGAAAACGGCGACGGGCCCGTCGTGGCTATGCGCGCAGACATAGACGCGCTGCCGGTCAAGGAAGTCTCGGGCAAAGACTACGCCTCCACAGCAACGCAGGTTGACCAAAAGACCGGCGCGGAAGTCCCCGTCGCCCACGCTTGCGGCCACGACTTCCACATCATGTCGCTGCTGACGGCACTGCAGGCCTTCAACGACAACAAGAACCAGTGGTCCGGCACATTCATCGGCGTCTTCCAACCCGCTGAAGAAACCGCCGAAGGCGCACGCGCAATGCTTGCAGCAGACCTGAAGAAGGCAATGCCCCAGCCCGATGTCCATCTCGGCCAGCACGTGCTGGCAAGCCTTCCCTGCGGTTTCGTGGGCACTCGCCGCGGCCCGGTGCTTTCTTCTGCTTTCTCAGTCAAAGTCACCGTGCACGGCAAAGGCTCCCACGGCTCCATGCCGGAACTGGGCGTCGATCCCGTTGTCTTGGCATCCACCATCGTGATGCGCCTTCAGACCATCGTCTCGCGTGAAGTCGCCGCCAAGGAAACCGCAGTGGTGACCGTCGGAGCCATCCACGCGGGCACTAAGTCCAACATCATCACCGATTCCGCCGAACTGCTCATCAACACCCGCGCCTACAGCAGCGATGTCAGCGCACACCTGAAAGAGGCTATCGAGCGCATTGTGCGAGCAGAGTGCACTGCTGCCCGCAGCCCCCAAGAACCCGAATTCACGTACTACGACCGCTACCCCCTCACCGACAACGACGGGGATGCCACAGACACCGTCCGCAAGGCATTCGACGCGTACTTCGGCGAAGAAGCCTGCGACCTGGACCCGGTGCCAGCGTCAGAGGACTTCTCAATCATTCCGGACGAACTCGGCGTGCCCTACAGCTACTGGGGCCTCGGCGGCTTTGCGGATATGAGCAGAGCAGTCGGCAACCACAATCCGGCTTTCGCCCCCGACCTCCAACCCACCCTCGACCGCGGCGCAGAAGCAGTCGTTGTTGCCGCTTCCGCCTGGTTGACCAAATAAGGATGAAGCCATGACCACTACAAGACAATCGGTCGAAATGGCTAAAGAATTCAAAGGCAATGACTCCGCCCTCTTGGGCATCGTACTTGCCGTCATCACCTTCTGGCTCTTCGCACAGACCACACTGAACATCGGCCCGGCGATGGGCCAGGACATCAACACGCCCGCGACGGTCATGAACATCGCCATCTCCCTGTCCGCCCTGTTCTCCGGGATGTTCATCGTGGTCGCCGGCGGTTTTGCCGACCGCATCGGCCGCGTGCGGATGACCACAATCGGCAACATCCTGGGAATCATCGGCTCCCTTCTGGTCGGTTTGGCCATCACCGGCGGCGTCGGCAACGTCATGCTGATCATCGGCCGCATCCTGCAGGGCCTTTCCGCAGCCTGCATCATGCCCGCCACGATGGCACTTCTCAAGACCTACTGGCAGGGAGCCGCACGACAGCGAGCCGTATCCATGTGGTCCATCGGCTCGTGGGGCGGCTCTGGTCTGGCCGCTATCTTCGGCGGCTTCATGGCTTCCACGGCACTCGGATGGCGTTCGATCTTCATCATCTGCGCGCTGATCTCCGTAGTTTCCATTCTGCTTATGCGTCAGATTCCCGAGGATGCTCCGGCAAAGGACGCAGGCGCAAAGACGGACGTGCCCGGCATCTTCACCCTGGCGACCTTCGTACTGACTCTCCTGCTGGTCGTCACGCAGGGTTCCACCATCGGCTGGACCAACTGGATCACATGGACGCTCCTGGCTGTTTCCATCATCGCATTGACCCTGTTCATTCGGGTGGAAAACAAGAGTGAAGCGCCCCTGTTGGACTTCTCCCTGTTCAAGAACCCGGTGTTCACAGGGGCGACCATCTCCAACCTCATGATCAATGCAACCGCCGGTCTTATCCCGGTCACCCTCTGGGTGCTACAGGACGCAGCCGGAATGGACGCGGCTACAGCCGGGTACTACACACTGGGCTACGCGATCTTCATCATCGCCTTCATTCGCGTCGGCGAGAAGCTGCTGCAGAGGTTCGGTGCTAAAAAGCCGATGATGTGGGGCGCGATGATCGTCATCGCCGCAATCATTCTGCTCATGGGCACCAACGTGATGACGCAGACCTACCTCGTCCTGGCAATTATCGCCTTCAGCCTGTTCGGACTGGGTCTGGCCTTCTACGCCACCCCTTCCACCGACGCAGCACTGAGTGCCCTGCCAGATGACAAGGCCGGCGCAGGCTCTGGTGTGTACAAAATGGCTTCGTCTCTTGGCGCCGCCTTCGGCGCCGCTATCCCGACGACCATCTACACCGTCCTGTCCACCTCGGATTCCACGCTGCTGGGCAACGCCATTGAATTCACGGGCCGTCAAGACAACACGGCAGTCCGCGAAGCCGCCATGCTCGGCCTGGGCGCCACACTAGTCATGGCCCTGATCGCGCTGTCCTCCATCATCCTCTTCGTGCCGGGTGATGCAGGCAGCAAGACATCCGACAGTGCGCCAACCAAGGCCGACGAACTGCTCGCAACAGCCAAGGAAGACCTCGCCGCTGCCGAAGAAAAGGCCGCCAAGGCTCAGGAAGAAGCCCGCTTGGCCCGCCAGCGCTACGAGGAAGCCCAAGAAGCACTGGCGAACGAATAGCCGCCCGTGCAGCACGCGGTGCCCATATCCGTGGCTGCGCTTTCGCAAAGAAGGTGAGCGGCGCCTCGTCAAACAAGGCGCCTCGTCAATCAAAGGGCCGAACAACAGCAGAACCCCCGGGAAATTCCCGGGGGTTCTGTCGTAGAACAGTCAGTGACCGATGATCACTTGAGCGAGACGGTGGCGCCTGCAGCTTCGAGCTGTTCCTTAGCCTTTTCAGCGTCTTCCTTCGAAGCGCCTTCGAGGATCGGCTTGGGAGCCGAGTCAACGAGATCCTTGGCTTCCTTCAGGCCCAGCGAAGTCAGAGCGCGGACTTCCTTAATAACCGGAACCTTCTTGTCGCCAGCGGATTCGAGGACAACGTCGAATTCGCTCTGCTCTTCAGCAGCGCCGCCGGCGTCGCCGCCGCCAGCAGCCGGAGCGGCAACAGCAGCGACCGGAGCAGCTGCTTCAACTTCGAATTCTTCTTCGAACTTCTTGACGAAGTCGTTGAGTTCGATGAGGGTCAGTTCCTTGAAAGCTTCAATGAGCTCTTCGGGGGTGAGCTTAGCCATGGTGGCAAAGTCCTTCCATTAATGGGTCTACAGCTGTTCGGCTGTAGGAAAACCGGTTTGTGGTTATGAAGCTCAGGCGGCTTCCGATTCCTGCTTGGCGCGCAGAGCGTCCACGGTGCGAACCGCCTTGACGGCGGGTGCAGTGAACGTGTAGGCGGCCTTGTAGAGGCTGCCCTTCATAGCGCCGGCTGCCTTGGCAAGCAGCACCTCGCGAGATTCGAGTTCCGCCAGCTTCGAAACATCCTCAGCTGTAAGAGCAGCACCGTCGAAGTAACCGCCCTTGATGACCAGCTTGGGATTCGCCTTGGCAAAGTCCCGCAGGGCCTTCGCAGCGTCAACAGGTTCGCCTTCGATGAACGCGATGGCGGTCGGGCCGTTAAGCAGACCTTCAAACGCGTCGATTCCAGCTTCCTTAGCCGCGATGGCCGTCAGCGTGTTCTTTACCACGGCGTAGGTGGTGTTCTCGCCCAGCGAACGACGCAGCTGCTGCATTTCGCCCACTGTGAGACCACGGTACTCGGTCAGCACTGCAGCGGAGGAGTTGTCAAAACGGTTTTTGATCTCCTTTACCGCGGCTGCCTTGTCAAGCCTCGCCATGGTATTCCTTTCAATACATCTGTTGGTTTGCCCAAAACAAAAAGCGCTCCGCAGGCAGGTGCGGAACGCTTGGCGTTCGGCTGAGGGCACACAATGTGCGCTTTCAGCTTTGTTCTCACCTGCGCGGGTCACTCTCGCTGAGAGTCTTCGTCGGACACTGCTGCTCGCGCAGCGGTTTCCGAGACCGACGGTCTTGGGCAGATTCAATTGTAGGGCAGTTCTGCAGGGAAACGCAAATCATGCCCCTACGAGGCGGAGCTCGCATCCCCGTTGGAAAGACGAGCTCCGCTCGTGGTCGCCCGGGCACTGTACTCAGCGCCCGGGCCTGATGCTCAGCTGCGGTTTCCCGGCCGGTGAGGCCGCAGGATCAGCGCAGGGACGCAACGTCCAGCGGAATCGCCGGACCGTTGGTCGTGGTGATCGTTGCCTTGCTGACGTAGCGACCCTTGGACGAGGACGGCTTGAGGCGTGCGATCTCTTCGACAGCGGCGGCGAAGTTTTCGCGCAGCTGGTCTTCCGAGAACGAAGCCTTGCCGATGATGAAATGCAGGTTCGCGTGCTTGTCAACACGGAACTCGATCTTGCCGCCCTTGATGTCCTGGACAGCCTTCGCGACGTCCATGGTGACGGTGCCGGTCTTGGGGTTCGGCATGAGTCCGCGGGGACCCAGAACCTTACCCAGACGGCCGACCTTGCCCATCATGTCCGGGGTTGCAACAGCAGCGTCGAAGTCAGTGAAGCCTCCGGCCACCTTTTCCAGCAGGTCATCGGAGCCGACGTAGTCAGCACCTGCTTCACGGGCAGCTTCAGCACGGTCTCCGGCTGCGAACACCAGGACCGTAGCGGTCTTGCCGGTGCCGTGCGGGAGGTTCACGGTGCCGCGCACCATCTGGTCGGCCTTGCGGGGGTCGACGCCCAGACGGAATGCAACTTCGACGGTCGAGTCGAACTTCGAAACGGCGGTTTCCTTGGCCAGGGCTACTGCCTGGTCCGGGGTGTAGTGAGTGTCAGCCGCGATTTTTTCGGCTGCGGCCCTGTAGGCCTTTGAGCGCTTTGCCATCTGCTATCTCCTTGCAGTTGTGGTGCGGGCCGCGCCGGCCCTACCACGTTTGGGTGTGCCTGATCAGGCCTTGATGTCGGTGGTGATGCCCATGGAGCGAGCGGTGCCGGCCACGATCTTGGAGGCGGCGTCGATGTCGTTCGCGTTGAGGTCAGGCATCTTGGTTTCGGCGATTTCGCGCACCTGGTCAGCGGTCAGGTGACCGACCTTGACGGTGTGCGGGGTTGCCGAACCCGACTTCAGTCCAGCTGCCTTCTTGATCAGCTGAGCAGCCGGCGGGGTCTTGGTGATGAAGTCGAACGAGCGGTCTTCGTAGACAGTGATTTCAACCGGAACGATGTTGCCGCGCATGGATTCTGTGGCCGCGTTGTAGGCCTTGCAGAATTCCATGATGTTCACGCCGTGCTGACCAAGGGCAGGACCGACCGGGGGTGCCGGGTTAGCAGCGCCCGCCTGGATCTGCAGCTTGATCAGACCGACAGCCTTTTTCTTGGGTGCCATGTTGGTCCTTAATCTGGTAGGTGTTCCCACGGTCAGAAGGGCCGTGGGCTTTGGACGCGGTTGTCCGCTCCGATGAGGGCGGACGGAGTCCAAACCACAACATTATTCCACGGTCGCACACTTTTGTTAAATGCGGACTCCAGGGAACACAGAAGCGGGTGCCCGGCGAACAGCCCGGCACCCGCTTTGAGCGTAAGCGCAGTATCAGATTTTGGAAACCTGGTTGAATCCGAGTTCCACGGGGACATCACGTTCGAAGATCGACAGAAGCACTGTGAGCTTCTGCTGCTCGGGACGAATTTCCTGAATGGTGGCAGGCTGGCCTTCAAAAGAGCCCTCCTTGACCATGACGGATTCTCCGATTTCGAATTCGGTTTCGATTGGCACGCCATCCGCGGCGGCCTGTTCGCCTGCGATCTTCGCAGCTTCGGCCTGCTGTTCTTCGAAAACCGGCGCGAGCATGCCCGCAACTTCGTCAATGCTCAGCGGGATGGGGTCGTAGGCGTTGCCGACAAAACCCGTGACACCCGGGGTGTGGCGGACGACGCCCCACGATTCATCGGTGAGCTCCATGCGCACCAGCACGTAGCCGGGCACGCGGACGCGGCGCACGGTCTTGCGCTGGCCGTTCTTGATTTCGACGACTTCTTCCATCGGCACCTGGATTTCGAAGATTTCATCTTCGGCGTTGAGCGATACCGCACGGTTTTCCAGGTTGACCTTGACGCGGTTTTCGTAGCCCGCGTAGGAGTGGATGACGTACCAGTCGCCGTCCTTCATGCGAAGGTCCGACTTGAATTCTTCGAACGGGTCGACTTCCGGTGCAGACTGCTGGTCTGCAGCGTCCGCGCCGTCGGCAATTTCGCCCGTTGTAGGGTCGAAGTTCTCTGCCTGTTCGGCTTCGACGTTTTCCGGAGTGTTCTCAGACACCGATTCTCCTTTGTTTTCGCAGTCGGCGGCGCGGGTCAGGTTCAGTGGGCCTGCTGTGCCCGGGTGCTACCAGAGCGGCCACAGCGGTGAGCCCGCAAAGATGAATCCGGCAAGTTTGCCGAACACGAAGTCGAGGATGGTCACGAGCACCATCATGACGGCGACGAAGCCCAGAACGACGAGGGTGTAGTTGATCAGCTCCTTGCGGCTGGGAGTGACGACTTTCTTCAGCTGGTCGACGACTTCGCGAAGGAACTGAATGATCGCGCCGAAGAAACCGCGCTTCTTCCGCGCTCTTTCAGAGCTTGCATGCGATTCAGCCACTCGTCCTCATTCTTCCGTCTGCGTTCCCAACCTTCGGGCTTCCCCGGCTGTGCCGGGAATAGAGCAGGGGTGACAGGACTCGAACCTGCAACCTACGGTTTTGGAGACCGTTGCGCTACCAATTGCGCCACACCCCTAAGCGAGCACCGGATCATCATAGCCGCAATGCTGCGACTGACGAAACGGGGCGTCACCGACACAACATATTAGCCGCTCGGTGTGCTCGCGTCGAACTGAACGCGTGCGCGCCTAGAGTTCCAGGCCCACGAGGTTCGGCTCTGGGACCAGAGTTATGCCGAATCTGCTCTGCACGCCATCGCGAATGTGCCGTGCCAGTTCGATGATTTCCTGTGCCTGAGCACCGCCCCTGTTGGTCAACGCCAGCGTGTGTTTGCCAGACAGCGCGGCATTTGAACCGTCGAGCTTGAAGCCCTTGGCAAAACCGGCCTGCTCAATGAGCCACGCGGCGGAGGTTTTGACTGCCGAAGGGTCGTCTCTGCCCGTGCTCGGGTCGACGACGGCATAGCGCGGTGCGCCTTCGGGAAGGGGCACCTGCTCAACATCGAGGATCGGGTTGGTGAAAAAAGACCCGGCCGACCAGGTGTCGTGGTCGCTGGGGTCGAGGACCATCCCCTTGGATCGGCGCAGTTCGAGCACGGCTTCGCGCACAGCCGTCGGGCTGGCGGCGCCTCCGACTTCCACGCCGAGCGCGTTGGCCAACTGCGCGTACTTGATGGGCACTGCCGAACCCGCATCGCCGGCTTTGGGCAGGCTGAAGGTGACCGAGAGGACCACGTAGCGCGGCTGACCGTGGTGCTGCGCTGTGCGCTTGAGGACCGAGGTTCGGTAGCCGAACTCAAGTTCTGCTTTGCGCACAATGTGGGTGCGGCCGAATTCACGGTCGAACAGAAACACCGATTCGATGGTGGAGGCCACCTCGGCGCCATAGGCTCCGACGTTCTGAATCGGCGTAGCGCCCACGGAGCCGGGGATTCCCGACAGCGGCTCAAGGCCGGTGAGACCCTGCTCGATGGTCCAAGCGACGAAGCTGTCCCAGTCTTCGCCCGCGTGGGCCGTCACCCGCGCCGCGCCGCGGCCCCTTTCGAGCTGAACGCCCTCTGTGCGGATAATGCCCACGGGCCCGGCAAAGCCGTCATCAGCCAACACGAGGTTGGAACCTCCGCCGATCAGGAGCGCCGGACCTTCCTGGAGGCGAAATCCGTCTGCAAATGCGACGAGTTCGTTTTCGGTTGTGAGGACTTCCGTGTTTGCCGCTGGGCCGCCGATTCGCAGGGTTGTGTATTCGGCGAGGCTGACCGGTGCGCTCATGCCAGACGCACCTTCACCTGGGTGCGGCCAAGAACCTTGATCCCTTCTGCTGTGACGTCGACGTCAAGCCTCACGGTGCGGCTTTCTTCGTCAATCGCCCCAACAGCCGCAGTGACTGCCAGTTCAACCGTGGGCTGTTCGGGGGATCCGCTTTCAGCATCGGGCACCACAACGGGCTTTGTGAACCGCGTGCGGTAGTCGATCACGGCGCCGGGGTCACCAGCCCACTGCGTGACGGGGCCAACGGCCAGGGCCATTGTGAGCATGCCGTGGGCAATGACGTTCGGCAGGCCGACTTCCTGCGCAAAGCGCTCGTTCCAGTGAATCGTGTTGTAGTCACCGGAAGCCCCCGCGTAGCGGACCAGGTCCGCCCGCGAAATCGGGATGGTGCGGCTGATCACTTCCTGGCCGACTTCAAGTTCTGTCAGCACGGGAGATTTCGAGGTGTCAGTCATCGTCGCCTCCTCGCACAACAATGGTCGAAGTAACGGTGGCAACGTGATTGCCGCCTGCGGTGAGTTCGGTTCGGGTGGTGATCATGGCGTGGCCCCCGGCTTCGCGCAGACCGTCGATGTGGGTAACACAGTCGAGTTCATCACCGGCGACAATCGGTCGGCTGTAGGTGAACTGCTCTCCGCCGTGGACCACCCGAGAGAAGTCGATGCCGGAGTTCTCATCGAAGATGTAGCGCTGTTCACTGCGCTGGGCGGGAATCACCGCGAAGGTCGGCGGGGCGACAAGATCGGCGTATCCGGCCGCGCGAGCCACTTGCGCATCTGTGTGGGCCGGGTGCTGCGCTCCTGTTGCGCGCGAGAATTCGGCGATCGCTTCGCGCGAAACCAAGTACGGCTGCGGAAGGCGGTATTCAGCCCCCTGCAGCTGCGTGTTGACTGCCATAGTTTCCTCCTCGTTCAGGGATCAAGTCTAAGCGGTTGGCGAGCGCTCTCTCGACACCACCACCGGGCGGCGGCGCCACGCATTCGGGCATAGAAAAAGGCTTCCAACAGAGGACTGTTGGAAGCCTTGACAAGTAGCGGGAGCGGGGCTCGATCCCGCGACCTCACGATTATGAGTCGTGCGCTCTAACCACCTGAGCTACCCCGCCACAGTGCAGCGCGGTGACTACACCAGAGCCCCAAAAGGGAATCGAACCCTTGACCTTTTCCTTACCATGGAAACGCTCTGCCGACTGAGCTATTGGGGCAACGAGACTTAACTCTACACACCCGATTGGCGAATGCAAAATCCGCACGGAGGGATCACGCAGAGACCTTCATCACAGCTGTTGAGCCCGCATCTCAAACATCGAACTTCGCTGTCAGATAGCCCTGTAGGCGACCCAGCTGATTCGTGATGATCCCGCTGACGCCAGCTGACAGAAGCGCATCCCAGCCTTCAGGGGTGTCAACGGTGTGGACGTTGACGCACAGGTCAAGTTCGCTGATCTCCTCAACCAGTTCGCGGCGGGATTTGAAGCCGCGGAAGGACGGCGCATAGCCGATTCCCTCAAGCCGCTGGACCAATTCGACATCGCCCTCTTTGGGCACCATCCGCAGGAGGATTCGCGGAATGTGCCCGGCAACCGCCTGGCAGTTGTGCAGGGTGTGCTGCGAAAAGCTCTGGAGGACCACCCGGTCAGCCATTCCGTGCTGCGCAATGAGGTCGACAACCGCAGCAACTCCCCCGGCTTCCCAATCGCCCTTCAGCTCCAGCAGCAGCCAGCCGCCGCGAAACGACATGCTGTACAGAACGGCATCCAAATGCGGAATCCGCTGTCCGGCAAATCCCGGCCCAAGCCATGACCCGGCATCGGCCAAAGAAATCTGTTCGTCCGACAGACTCGCAACCGCACCGGATGCGTCCGTTGTGCGATTGAGAGTCGGGTCGTGCAGAACCAGCGGAGTGCCATCAGCACTCAGGTGCACATCGATCTCAATGAAATCGGCTTCCAGCGCACGAGCCGCATCGAGTGCCGCCATCGTGTTCTCAGGTGCCGCGGAGGAATACCCCCTGTGGGCAATTGCCCACGGCTTGCCGCCTCGGCCGGGGACCCTGTCAATACCCCGCTCCCGAAGGAACTGCGTGAACATCACACCACCCCGAAGGCCAGCATTGCGTCGGCGACTTTGCGGAAGCCTGCAATGTTCGCACCCATCGCGTAGTTGCCAGGGTGGTTGTATTTATCGGCGGTTGCCAGGCACGTTTCGTGGATGTTCTTCATGATCTGCGTCAGGCGCTCCTCCGTGTATTCGAACGTCCACGAGTCACGCTCAGCGTTCTGCTGCATTTCCAGTGCAGAGGTGGCGACACCGCCGGCATTGGCCGCCTTGCCGGGGCCGAAGGGCACGCCGGCATCTGCGAATACGCCCACTGCGTCATGTGTGCACGGCATGTTCGCGCCTTCGGCAACAGCCCGCACTCCGTTTTTCACCAGCTGCGCGGCAGAAGCGCCGTCGAGTTCGTTCTGCGTGGCGCACGGCAGGGCAATGTCGACGGGGACTTCCCACACGCAGCCTTTTTTGACGTACTTCACGTTTCCGCCCCGGCGATCAGCGTATTCGCTGATGCGGCCGCGCTCTTCGAGTTTGATCTGCTTGAGCAGGTCGAGGTCAATGCCGTCGGGATCATAGACGTAGCCGCCGGAGTCACTGGCGGTCACAGCCAGACCACCGAGCTGGTGCACCTTTTCGATTGCAAAGATCGCAACATTGCCCGACCCGGAAACTCCGACCTTCGCACCGTCAAAGGAACCGCCGGTGCTGGCAAGCATTTCCCCGGCGAAGATCGCACAGCCGTAGCCGGTGGCCTCCGTGCGGACGAGCGAACCGCCCCAGGAGAGCCCTTTGCCGGTGAGAACACCGGACTCGTAGCGGTTGGTGATCCGCTTGTACTGGCCGAACAGGTAGCCGATCTCACGCGATCCAACACCAATGTCACCGGCCGGGACGTCGGTGTACTCGCCCAGATATCGGTAGAGCTCAGTCATAAACGACTGGCAGAAGCGCATCACTTCGTCGTCAGATTTGCCGTGCGGGTCAAAATCAGCCCCGCCCTTGCCGCCGCCAATCGGCAGGCCCGTCAGGGAGTTCTTGAAGATCTGCTCAAATCCCAAGAACTTGATGATTCCGAGGTTGACCGACGGGTGGAAGCGAAGCCCGCCCTTGTAGGGACCGAGAGCCGAATTGAATTCAACGCGAAAACCGCGGTTGACCTGCACTTGACCCTTGTCATCGACCCACGGGACGCGGAAGATCAGCTGGCGTTCCGGTTCGCACATCTGTGCGACGATCCGCGCGTCAGCGTATTCCGGGTGGCGATTGCCCAGCGCGCGCAGTGAGCTGAGAACTTCGCGGACTGCCTGATGGAATTCGGGTTCGGCTGGATTGCGGGCTATGACCTTTTCCTGCAGGTCGTCAATGGTTTCCAGTGGCACGCGGCTTCTCCCCTCGCATCGGACCCCGAACGGGCCGGACCTTGTCACTGTCTCACGTGAATAGTATTCCTCTGCCTGAATTCGCGTGCATGCGACCATGATTTGGACCACAGCCGTGCGCGGCCGCAGAAACTGGGGGTACACAAAAGGCTCCGACCACATGGTCGGAGCCTTTGGCTGTGGCAGATGAAGGATTCGAACCTTCGAAGGCAATGCCGTCTGATTTACAGTCAGATCCCTTTGGCCGCTCGGGCAATCTGCCGGGTTTGTGCTCCGTTTTTGGCTGAGCACTCGTAACACTATAGACGTTCGAGAATGAAAAGCGAAATCCTCTTCTACGACGCATCTGCCGACTACACTGCCCGGTGTGACCGCGCCCGCTGATTTTCTGTCTTCTGCCCCCGCCCTGATCGCGCTGCTGACGGTTCTGACCGTTCTTCTGCTGACTGCCCGAATCCGTGCGCCCTGGGCGCCGGTGTACGCAGTCGCCCGAGGCACCCTCCAGCTGGCCGTACTCGCCTTCGTTCTCACGGGGGCCATTTCTTCAGCCGGCTGGGTCGCGGCATTCCTGGTGCTCATGTTCTCGGTTGCCTGGTGGACCGCCTTCAAGCGCGCTCGCGCACTCGGCCGGTCCACGGGAACCGGCAGAACCGCCGCGGTCATCGGCCTGGGCATGTTCTTAGGGACCGGTGTGACTCTTGTGACGATCTTCGGTCTGCGCGGCCTGGAGTTCTCACCGTCGTACCTTTTGGCGCTCGGCGGGATCATCATCGGAAACTGCATGACCCTGTCCACGCTGACGGTGCGCAGGCTGAACGAACTGCTGCACGATCGCTGGCCGGAAGTCGAGGGCTGGCTCGCCCTGGGGGCGACACCTCGGCAGGCAACCAGCCCCCTGGCCCGGTCCGCCGTCTACTCCGCCATCGTCCCGACAACCGACACCACCCGAACCACGGGGCTTGTCACTCTGCCCGGCGCATTTGTCGGCGCGCTGTTCGGCGGGTCTTCTCCCTACGAGGCCGGGCTCTTCCAGGTGTTCGTGCTGGTGGGCATCCTCACCGCCGGTGCAGTCGTGTCGATCACGATTGCCATGACACTCGCACCCGGCGCCAAGAAGCCCGTCGTCACAGACTCCTAGCGCTTAGACTGTGGGCGACGTGTTGGCGAACAAGGAGGCACACATGGCTGGTTCAAGCTTTGACATTGTCAGCAAGGTCGACAAACAGGAAGCGGACAACGCCCTGAACCAGGCGGCAAAGGAAATCCACTCCCGCTATGACTTCAAGGGCGTCGACCCTTCGATTGAGTGGTCTGGCGAAAAGGTGCTTATGAAGGCCAATTCGGAAGAGCGCGTGCTCGCAGTCCTCGACGTCTTCCAGTCCAAACTGGTCCGCCGCGGAATTTCGCTGAAGTCACTCGACGCGGGCGAACCCTTCGCATCCGGCAAGGAGTACCGGATCGAAGCGGCAATCAAAGAGGGCATCGAGCAGAAGACCGCCAAGGAGATCTCCAAGATCATCCGCGATGAGGGCCCCAAGGGCGTTAAACCGCAGATCCAGGGCGACGAGCTGCGCGTGTCTTCGAAGAAGCGCGACGACCTGCAGGCGGTGATCGCTCTGCTCAAGGGCAAAGACCTCGACGTCGACCTGCAGTTCGTCAACTACCGCTGACGGGCTCGGGTGAGCGCAGGCTGCGCCACCGACAAGCGGACCAGAAAGGGCGAGGCGGAGTTCCGCCTCGCCCTTTGTGTTCAGGGGATCTCGTCTGAACTAGGCCATCTTCATAGCCGCATCGACCATTGCCTGCCGCGTGGCCAGCTTGATGCGCTCACGGCCGTGCGGTTCACCGGCAGCCTTTTCGGCAGCCTCAATGCGGTGGTAGCCCTCCCAGTCGATGTAGTCGATGCCCTTCTCAGCCAGCAGGTCGACGATGGCGTCTTCTTCCGGCTTGGCAGGCTGGGGCAGACGGCCCGCTTCGTAGTCTTCGATGATGTGGCCGATGGTTTCCAGCGCATCGCCCTTCGTGTGGCCGATCAGACCAACGGGACCGCGTTTGATCCAGCCGGTGGTGTACACACCGGGAATGTGATCTTCGGCCTGGGCGACATCGACCGATTCGCCGTCGATGACACGGCCTTCGATGTTCGTGATGACGCCGCGCCTGTCATCAAACGGCAGGCCGGGCAGCTTCGTGCCGAAGTAGCCGACCGCGCGGTACACGGCGTCCATCGGCCAGTCAGTGGTCTTGCCGGTGCCGTTGACTCCACCGGTGCCGTCGAGTTCCTGGCGCTCCGTGCGCAGTGCCGTCACACCTGTCTCTTCGTCGCCGAGGATTTCAACCGGCGCTTCCAAAAAGTGCAGGTGCAGGCGACGCTTGGCTCCGGTGTCTTCGCGCAGTGTGAAATCGGTAAGGGTTTTGGTTACCTGTTTAACCTGATTGGAGGTGCGGATGGCCTCCATTGAGCCTTCGTCGAATTCGAAGTCCTCCGGGTAGACCACAATGTCGACATCGGCGGCCTGACCGAGTTCGCGGATCTCCAAGGGGGTGAACTTCGCCTGGGCGGGACCGCGGCGGCCGAAGATGTGCACATCGGTGACGGCGCTCTTCTTCAAGCCTTCGTACACGTGGTCGGGAATTTCCGTCGAGAGCAGATCATCAGCCTGCTTTGCGAGGATGCGCGCGACGTCGAGAGCGACATTGCCGTTGCCGATGACGGCGACCTTTTCGGCTTCCAGCGGCCATTCCTGCGAAACGTCAGGGTGTGAGTCGTACCAGTTGACGAACTCGGCAGCACCGTAGGAGCGCGGAAGCTCAACACCGGGGATCGGCAGCTTCGTGTCGATGAAGCAGCCGGTGGAGAAGATGACCGCGTCGTAATGGTCCTGCAGTTCTTCCAGCGTGATGTCCGTGCCGTAGTCCACATTGCCGAACAGACGCAGCTGATGGCGATCCATCACGCGAATGAGTGCGTTCGTGATGCCTTTGATGCGCGGGTGGTCGGGCGCCACACCATAGCGGACCAGACCGAAGGGCGCCGGCAGGCGCTCGAAAAGATCGATGCTCACGTCGAAGTCACGTTCTTCTTTGGTCATGAGATCAGCGGCGTAGATACCCGCCGGACCAGCACCGACAATGGCCAAGCGCAGAGGACGACTCAAAGTATCACCTTTCCCTATATCCGACCGTCAATTGTACGCACCGCGATTTTGGAAATGAAGCTGTGCTCTATTGGCGAATAGTTGCTTTCCTCTCCGCAAGCGGGTCTACACTCGCCAATGTGACCGATGACTCAGAATCCGCACCACTTCAAGCCGCCGCAACGACGCCCGCCAGCAGCTCAGCCACTTCAACTGCTGCTCTTCCCGCAGACGAAGCCCGTCGCCGCCGCGACGGGCTGATCTTGGGAATCGGCGGCTATCTGTTCTGGGGCAGCATGCCGCTCGTCTTTGCGGCAGCCGCCCCGGCCGGCGCCTTCGAAATCCTCGCCCACCGAATCATCTGGTGCTTGGTGTTCTGCGCACTGCTGCTGGCTTTCGCCCGCGGCCTCAAGCGCACGTGGGACCTTGCGCGCAAACCGAAGATCTTCGGCACCCTGGCCGCCGCCTCGCTTTTTGTGGGCATCAACTGGCTGGTGTTCATCCTCGGCGTACAGGCCGGCCGCGTGACCGAGGTCGCGCTCGGCTACTACATCAACCCGCTGATCACAGTGGCGCTTGGCATCATCTTCCTGCGCGAGCGCCTGCGGCCCCTGCAGTGGACCGCAATGGGACTGGGGCTCGTCTCAGTTCTCGTCATCACAATCTCTGAGGGCATCGTGCCCTGGCTGGGCCTGGCGGTGGCCATCAGCTTCGGCCTCTACGGCCTTGTCAAGTCCAAGGTCGGCTCCCGCGTAGGCGCACTGGAGGGGCTGACAATAGAGTCCTTCATCCTCACGCTGCCCAGCATCGTCATCCTCGCTGTCGTGGAAGCCAACGGTCTGGGCACGTTCACCACGGAAGGCTTCTGGCACACCGTCCTGCTGCTGCTCATGGGGCCGATCACCGCTATCCCGCTGCTGCTGTTCTCCGCTGCCACGCGACGGATCCCGCTGAGCTGGGTGGGCATGATGCAGTACATCACCCCGACCATCCAGTTCCTGACCGCGCTGCTGATCTTCGGCGAGCACATGTCCCGGGGGCAGTGGTGGGGATTCATCATCATCTGGGTCACAGTCGCACTCATCGGCGCTGATTCGATTCGCGCAGGCAACCGCGCCCGCCGTGCAAAGCGCGCTGTACAGAACACCCCAAACACTGCCGGTGGCCCTGAAGCCGGCTGAAGCTTCGGTGCGCCCGAGCTCTGGCGGGCTCTGGACGGAGTGGTTCAGCCGACCCGGTTGACGACTCCGGCGGCAAACAGTTCGAAGGCCGCCTTGATGGGCCCGTCCGGGAGGTCGCGCAGCGCTTCTACGGCACGAGCCGACCACCGGCGGGCCTCGGCACGAGCATCCTCCATAACGGGATGGGCGACGAGTGCGGTGCGGGCCGCTTCGAGCGCTTCGTCAGAGGACAGATCAGCATCCAGCAGATCGACGATCCGCTGCGCTTCAGCATCCCCTGCCGCAGCTTCGCGGCGAATGAGAAGCGTCGGCATAGTCGGCACGCCCTCGCGCAGGTCCGTTCCGGGTGTCTTGCCGGATTCGTCTTCTTCTGAGGCCAAGTCGATGATGTCGTCGGCCAACTGGAACGCGACGCCGACGTTTTCGCCGTACTGCCGCAGGGGCTCCACGAGCTCAGCAGAACCGCCGGCAGCCAAGACCGCGAACTCACCGCACGCGGCAATGAGCGAACCCGTTTTGTCCGACAGCACGCGGATGTGGTGCTCAACGGCGTCTGCACCGTCTTCGGGGCCGGTGTACTCACTGAGCTGACCCAGCACCAGACGTTCGAAGGTCTCCGACTGCAGAAGAACGGCACGCGCACCGAGCTCCGAACACAGGCTGGACGCTCGTGCAAGCAGAACATCGCCGGTGAGAATGGCCACCGAATTGTTCCACACCTGGTGGGCAGCCGGTGCGCCGCGGCGCACGGGAGCTTCGTCCATAACGTCATCGTGGTAGAGCGTGGCCAAGTGGGTCAGTTCGACAACAGCACCGGCCTTCACCACATCGAAGCTTTCCGCGTCCGCTTCTGGGCTCAGCTGGGCCGCCCACTGTGCGGCCAGAAGAACCAATGACGGGCGCACTCGCTTGCCGCCGGCTGACAGAAGATAGCGGGACGATTCGTCAGCCAGGCGGTCAGTCTGGCGCACCGCGTCGTAAAGGAGCTGTTCGACCTGTTCGAGCTGACGATCGAGGTTGGCGCTCAGGTCAGCGCCAACAGCGGCGAAAGCACCAGGTTTGGGCTGGGTGCCCGGCTGTGCGGAGGGCGCGCTGGCCTCGCCAGAAGGTGCCATCGTCGTCTTCTCTTTCCTCAGATTCTCAATCGGTTCGGCTGTGCAGGGATCTGCGACCCCCCAGTCTACGTTCACTCTGCTAGCGATTCGAGGTGGCAGGTACGGCCGTGATGAGCGCGTGCACTGCCCGGTCGTGCAGGTCGCGGTGTGCCCGCGGGTCGTCTTCGTAAAGATTAGCCAACAGTTTGACCGCAAAATTCATCAGGTATCGCGAGCCCATGCCGTATTTGAGTCCCAGTTCCATAACCTTGGGATGGCCGATCAGGTGGGCGAAGCCTCGTCCCAGCGTGAAGTAGCTGCCGTATTCGTCCTGCACGGCCGTGCTGAACCCTGCAAGCTTTTCCCGGTAGACAGCCTGCGGGA
Source organism: Brevibacterium sp. Marseille-P9724 (assembly GCF_902500275.1). Taxonomy (NCBI): domain Bacteria; kingdom Bacillati; phylum Actinomycetota; class Actinomycetes; order Micrococcales; family Brevibacteriaceae; genus Brevibacterium; species Brevibacterium sp. Marseille-P9724. The sequence goes on from NZ_LR722991.1 coordinate 220,871, forward strand.
ACCCGCGGTAGGTGCTGATGATGTCAGCAGCGATCCGCGCCTGTTCGAACGCGTAGTCGATTCCTTCGCCGTTGAACGGGTTGACCATGCCTGCAGCATCACCCAGCAGCATGACTCCCCGGTCGAAGTGCGGGGTGCGGTTGAACGCCATCGGCAGGGCTGCCGAACGGATGGGCTGGCGCATTCCCTCGCTGCCGTCAGCCCCGCCGATGCCCCACTCATCGCCCATTGCGGCGATCCAGTCCTTCAGCACCGTCTGGTAGTTGACCTTGCCGAACTGCGGGCTGGTGTTGAGGATGCCCAGTCCCACGTTGACGGTGCCGTCGCCCAGGGGGAAGAGCCACCCGTAGCCGGGCATGGGTTCGCCCTCGGGGCTGCGCAGCTCAAGCCACGACTCAATGAACGGATCGTCGTGGCGCGGAGAGTCGTAGTAGGTGCGCACTGCCACACCCATGGGACGGTCATCGCGCTTGCGGTGTCCCATCTGCACGGCCGTGCGGGCGCTGACCCCGTCTGCCGCGATCACGATGGGCGCACGGAAGAACACTTCCTCGGCCGCTTCGCCGGCCTTGTTGGAACGCAGCTTCCGCCCCCGGACGTCTGCCGGGACGGCGCGAATGCCCGCAATCCAACCCTTGTCGAAAACGGGCTCTTCTGCTGACATCTGCTGGTACAGGACAGCACCCTGCTTTTCGGCGTGCCGGGCCAGCTGTTCGTCAAGGTCCATGCGGGCTCGGGTCAGTCCATAGGACGGAAAGCCCGTCACATCCGGCCACGGGATTTCCAGCCGGTGTCCCCCGCCGATCAGCCGCAGCCCGCGATTGCGGTGCCAACCGGCCTCATCCGGCACGGAAAAGCCCAGGTGGCCGAGCTCTTTGACCGCCCGCGGTGTCAGCGCGTCACCGCAGATCTTGTCGCGCGGGAACGCCGTCTTCTCCAACAGCGCCACATCGAGCCCGGCGTGTGCCAAGTGGGCGGCGGCCGCAGATCCGGCGGGACCGGCACCGACGATCACGACATCGGCATCGACGTTCTTCACTGGGCATCACCAGCGGGTTTGAGACCGTGGTGAATGGCGACGATGCCGCCGGTGAGGTTGCGGTACTTGACCTGATCAAAGCCTGCATCGCGGATCATATGGGCCAGCGGAAGCTGAGCCGGCCAGGCGCGGATCGACTCAGCCAGGTACACGTAGGCGTCTGGATTCGAGCTCACTGCTTTTGCCACCGCCGGAAGGGCCCGCATGATGTATTCCTTGTAGAAACGCGCAAACGGGCTGAACGTCGGGGTCGAGAACTCGGCAATGACCAGTCGGCCGCCGGGTTTGAGAACACGCAGCATTTCCGCAAGCGCCTTCTGAGGTTCCTGCACGTTGCGGAAGCCATAGGTGATGGTGACCACGTCAAAGGTGTTGTCGTCGAAGTCAAGATCAGTCGCGTCGGTGTACTGGAACTGGATTTCGGGGTGACGGCGCCGACCCACGTCCAACATGCCCTCGCTGATGTCACCGGCGATGACGGTGGCTCCGCGCTGGGCGTAGGGCACCGAGCTGGAGCCGGTTCCAGCCGCCAGGTCGAGGATGAGCTCACCGGGCTTCGGGTCGACCGACCGGGTGATCTCCACGCGCCACCAGCGCGAAATGCCGAAGGTCATGGCGTCGTTGGTGATGTCGTAGCGTTCGGCAACAGCGTCGAACATCGATGCGACATCCGCCTTGTTCTTATCCAGGTGAGCGCGATTCATGTGTCTCATAATCTCAGTCCTGCCCTCCCGGGAGCCAATCGGGCCGGTGCCAGTGCCGACGGCGGTGTTCGTTTTCAGAGTCTCCCCGATCAATACACCAGAGTTAGTTTGTAGAGCGTCTCCATGCCGATTGACGACATGGTCAGGATCAGATCGCGGGGCGTGTCGATGCACGCACCCGTGCGAATCGCCTGGATGCCGTAGGCAAGCAAGTTCCACGTCGCGATCATCTCCGCGAGCCGCGCAAACCGCTACTTCCGGTTTAGGTCCATGATTGCCATGGTCTCGAGCTAACAACGTGGGTGGGCACAACCTGTTGCACACAACCGGTGAGAAACCCTTGCCGGTCAGAACTTGAAGCTCTCTTCGTCGATGCCGGTCAGGTCCCACGACCTGGTAACCACAAGGTCCCCGTTGCCGGAGACCTCGACCAGGTTGGGAACCCACGCCAAGAACTGTTCGCCTTCGGACGGTTCTACCAAGAAGATCTTGGCATCAGGTCCTGAATCTGGAGCAGCTCCGATCTCAATCGCTCTCATGGCTGGATGACGCATAACGGTCTGGGGTGCAGGGACCTCTGTGCCGCCGACGTTCAGTGTTCCTGCGGCAACGAGCAGCACCTGCGGAGGGTTGCCTTCTGGTGCTGTGACCGTGGCCGGGTGACGCATCGCGTGGACGATCTGGCCCTCCAGCAGCAAGCGAGCCCGACGTAGCCGGACACGGTCCCGGTCGTTGAAGCAACCGTTGCAGGGTCAGAGTATTTTCCCGGTGAGACGCTCGATCGAGGAAATGTCCTCGACTGTCTCCGCAAAAACCTCCAGTTCTCGACGTTCGTCTTCGGAGAAGGTGGGCGGTACAAGCGACAGCAGTTCGCTTCCTCCCACCTCGAAACTCATCGCCGACGCGCGGTGGATCTCAAGCAAGAGGCGCGTCGATGCAAGCTTGAGTTCGTTGGTGGAGTCGAAGATTTCCCAGTCTCGGAAGTGAGCGCTGGTCATTCTGTCGCCTCGAATTTCGAAGGAGAATTTGAACATGATGCTGCCCGCAACCAGGACATCCCACTCCGCGGGGGTAGCGTCGGGCCTGCGCCGTGCAACGGCTGCGTTGTAAGCCGCGGTGACATCACCGTTATCGTCACGTAGAACGACGCGGACACGGTTGGCGGGATTTTGTCTGAGCAATTCCGTAACTGTGAAAACCTTCCATTCCTCGGTTAGCTCCAACGAGTCGCGCATGTCCGGCATCTCACTACTCAAAGGCGCAACGAATGCCCTTACCTCTTCAACCAGTTCGGACGCGCCGACGATCACATCCTCCTCCCAGACAGAGTCGTCCTCGGTGAGCAACCGTGAGTCTCTCAGGGACTCAACTAGACGCATAGTCGCTACCGTCAATGCCGCCAGGTGAGAGAACACGCGGACTGCCGCCGCGTATCTCTCGCGGAAGGGGAAAGCCAACGCTTGCCGCTTCGGTCCCCTGGCGTCGGTATGGACGAGGTCGGCGTAGAGCCATGCGGCAGCGAGTTGTGTATCCGAGACCATGTTGGTCGCCTCGGTTCCGTCGGCACGTGCCGACTGCATCGAATACGCTTGAGTCTGTATCCCGTCAATATCGGAGACTTCCCAAGCACGCCGGAGACCGCGCAGGCGGGCACGAAGCGCGTCTTCCACGTCTGCATCGCCGACAAGACGCTCGATTGCGTCAAAGACCTTCGCGTAGTGGACGGGCTCGGACTTCAAAGTCAGGGGCCTGACTCTCGAAGCTAGCGACTCGAAGACCTCCTCGTCAGCGGGGAGGCGACGCGTGAGAGTCATCCGACCGGCTAAGTCGAGGCTCCCGTCGAAGCTGCCATTCGCATGCCGCAGCAATTCGTCCCAATCCTGGGCAATCGAGTGCGCGTGCACCCGCCGCGCACGTAGGACAAACCGCCGCAACGTTTCGTGATCGCCTAATCTATCCACACCCTCGATTATCGCCCCACACCTTCGATTAGCGCCGCTCGCACCGTCTGGGCCAGCTACCAATCACACGATTAACTAACCTCCCCGATCAGTACAACTAGACTGGCCGTGTGCTCAGCGATTCTGTTTCCCTGCGGGTGCGCTCGTGGTTCATCGACGGCGTCGACCCCCACGCACCCGCACCGTTTGCGGGCGGCCTGCCATCAACCGTGCAGGAGTTTTTGGCACAGCTTCCCCAAGACAGGTTCAACTGCTGGGTGCGAGGACACTCCGGTCTGGTGGGCTTCGGCAGAGCAGCACGACTGCGCGCCAGCGGCAGTGGGACCGTCGAGGGGCGCACCCGCTTCGATCAGCTGTCCCAGCAGTGGCGCACTGTGTCTGAGCGCGCTCAGGTCGAAGACGCGGTCAGACTGCCGGGATCGGGCCTGGTGGGCTTCACCGCAATTGCCTTTGCCGATGATTCCGACACGGATTCCGTCATCGACATTCCGCGTTTCATCATGGGCCGCCGTCACGAACGCGTGTGGCTGACCTCCATCTGCCCCGAAGACGGCGCCGATGACGACTTCACGCTCGAATCAACAGCGCTGAGCCCCGTTGCGGGTGCCTCGCTGCACGAGGGCCGCATCAGCCAGGAGCAGCACATCCGCAATGTGTCCGACGCGGTCGCACTCATGCGGGCACCCGGCAGCCGGTTCAAGAAGATCGTCCTGGCCCGCGACGCTGTAGTCGACACGCCACGCGACATCGACGTTCGGGCGGTGCTCGGAGCGCTCAACGCCGCCTACCCCGCCACGTGGACGTTCAATGTGGCCGGCATGATCGGCGCAACACCGGAGCTTCTGGTGGGTGCTCACGATGGCGTTGTGCGCTCCCGCGTGCTCGCCGGCACGTACCAGGTGCGCGATGACGCCCAGGCGGAACTTGCGCAGGCCCGCCAGCAGCTTGCCGGTGCTAAGGACTCCCAGGAGCACATCTACGCCACGCACTCACTCGAAGAGAGCCTGCGGCCCTACAGCAGTGACCTGCACGTAGACGAACAGCCCTATCTGCTGACCCTGCCCAATGTCATTCACTTGGCCACCGACGCTCACGGCACTCTCGATTCCCCGTCCGGCAGGCCGAAAGACCGCCCGTCGATCATCGATCTGGCCAAGAGCATTCACCCCACGGCAGCTGTCGGCGGCGTGCCGCGCAATGAGGCCATGCGCGAAATCGCCCACATTGAAGGGGCCGACCGCGGTCGCTATGCAGGGCCGGTCGGATGGATTGACGACGCGGGCAACGGCCAGCTGGGCATTGCGCTGCGCTGCGGACAGTTGGAGTCGCGCACCCGCATTCGGCTGTGGGCCGGCGGCGGGATCATGCCCGATTCAGACCCGCAATCCGAACTTGCAGAATCGTGGGCAAAGCTCGGCCCTATGCTCCAGGCGCTCGGCGTCAGCCGCCCGTAAGCGCCGCTCGCCGCCAGCAGAGCACCCCGGCGGGAGGACGCCTCACCCCACCGGGCCAGGGCTCAGTCCAGACGCTCAGACCAGCGGGACTTCAAAAAGTCCCGCACTGCCGGTCTTCGCTGCAACAAGAAGATCGTCGACTGCCACCTGCTGGTACGGCCAGCCGTAGGCTTCGGCGAGCGCCCGGAAGTTGCGTCCGTGGCGTGTTGCGAAGTACCGCGCAAAATGACTTCTCAGGTGCCCGGCACCGTGCTCCAGACCGCCGAAGATGGCTCCGCCGTCATCATTGAGGACGAAGATCTGCAGGGCGGGCAGATTCTCGCTTCCGCCTTCGCGCAGCAGCCCTCCCACGTCGTGCAGGGCTGCGACATCCCCGATGATCAAACGCAGCGGGCACTGCTTCGACACGGGTCCCGTCAGCGCCATGCCGGCAGCCGTGGCAATCAACCCGTCGATCCCGGCCAGCCCTCTGCTGGCGCTCATCTGCACACGCCCAAGAGCCTCGTTCCCAGCCAGCGCAGAAGCGTAGCGGCCCGCATTGGAACTTGCGAGGAAGATCTGGGCGACGGTGCCGTGTTCGGCTGCGTTCTCGGCGGCAGCACCGACAATCGCTGCGACAGCAGACACCCCGGCGGGCGGTTCAGCTGGGGTCGGCGGCACCTCGTGCCATTGGGCGGCCGCCTCACGGTGATGCGAGCGGACTTCCGAGGCGACGGTCGGCTGGCCTGCGATCACGCCGGTGGTGCGGCCTAGCAGGGTTTCGCGCACTCCCGCAGCCCGTTGAATATGCGATTCGGATGCAGCGGTGCGAGCCCACCGCTTCGCATCAGCATCTGGTGTCTGGCCGTTAAGCCCGGCCGAAGCCAAGTACGAGCCGTATTCATCCGCCCGTACCCAGTCGAGGTCCGTTTGGATTTCTGCCGTCGGCAGGTTCGCCAACAGCCGCTGGTCTTGACGGTACTGGGTGATTCTGCCGGTACGGACAACCCCGGTGATGGATTCGGCAAGGCCATCGTCGAGAATCCCCGGGTGGCCGGGCACCGACAGGTGGAACAGCGGTGAGGACGGTTCGGCAAAAACCGGGACTCCGAAGGCCACGGCAAGTTCCCCTGCTCGGTGCGCGCCGAAGTCGCAGTCGCTGCCGGCCAGCAGAACAGTTCCAGGGCGGCTGAGCATTTCCAGCGCTTGCGCGAATCCCGCGTGCACGTGCGGACGGTGTTCAAGGCGATTGGCTTCGCCGACCTCGGGCCTCCAGGGCATGTCTTCGGGCTTCGGCGTGAGCTCACCGTCGAACTGCACGTTGAACTGGACCGGCCCCGGTGTGGACAGTCCACGCAGCCCCGAACTCATGGCGTACAGGGCGTTCATACCCGCACCCGCCCCCTCCGAGCCGACCGCAGCGGCAACCGCAGCGTGTACGGAGGCGGTGAGCGACGCCTCGTCAGGTTCTGCAGGCACATCAAAGCGCAGACGAACATCGCCGAGCACGTGCGACTGCCTGTCGATCGTCTGATTGGCCCCGGTCCGGCGCAGGCGCTCGGGCCGGTCAGCACTGAGGATGAGCAGCGGAAGCTGCGAATACGAAGCCTCCAGAACAGCCGGGTGCAGGTTCGCCACCGCTGTTCCCGAAGTTGTGAGAACAGCGACCAGCCCCGGAGTCTGGGGCGAGGTGCTGCCACTGACCCCGCCCGCGACGGCACTGGGTTCCGCACCGCGAACACCCGCAGCCGCCGCACCGCCGAAAGCCCGAACAGACGCATCAGCAACGGCCGTCCGACGCAGCCCCTTGGCCAGTCCCAGCGCAAAGAACGCCGCATCGCGTTCGTCAATGCGCACGTGGGTATTCACCAGACCTGCATCGGCAAGTTCCGCAAAGGCGTAGGTCAGCGGTGCCGAACGCGAACCGGGGGCAATGACAACGTGCTCAAGACCGCGGCGAATAAGAGACAGGGCGATAGTGCGGGCTGTCGCAGTTGAAGTGTTCACGCACCCGATTCAACCAGACCCTAGAATGTCGACCATGGTCTACCCTCCCAGCCCCTATTCGGACGCACCGGCACCGGAGATCCCGGACTTCAAACGTCCCGACTCTCACCGGATCTGGCAGCTGCTTGCAGGAATAGTCGCCTTTGTCATCGCTCAGCTGGTCACGGTCGCCGTTGTTGCGTCGATTGCCGGTATCGGGGCTCTCGACACCGCGTCCGCGGGACAGGGCGGCAGCCATGCCGAGTCGTACGGTCTGGGGATCGGACTCATGGCCGGCAGTGCTGCCATGTTCGTTCTCTACCTGCTGATCATGCGCTTTATCGCGCGTGCCCCGGGGCACGGTCTGCGGGGGAAGAACAAGGTGACGGAGTTTCTTCTGGGCCTGACCCTCGCGTTTGTCATCCTCGGGACTTCCGTCGGCGTGATTGCGCTGGCCGGGGGCTTCCGAATCACCGGTGTGACTGCCCGCGATGAGCTTCTGCCTGCTTTTGTCCTCGCTCTGGGGATCGGACTGGGCCCGGCCTTTACGGAAGAGCTGCTGTTCCGCGGGTTCTTCCTGCGCATCTTCGACGCCTGGTGGGGGTGGGTGCCGTCGCTGCTCATCACGAGCGCGATCTTCGGCCTTGTGCACCTGGGCAACCCCGATGCCACGCTGTCCGGTGCGATCTTCATTGTGATCGAAGCGGGGCTGCTGTTGGGCGGAGCCTACCTCCTGACGCGCCGTCTGTGGTTGGCAATAGCCATCCACGCCGGGTGGAACTTCATGCAGGCGTTCGTCTTCGTGTCTCCGGTTTCCGGCACGGGCGAGGCGGTGGGCCTGTTCCAGGTGGAATGGTCGGGATCGTCGTGGCTGACCGGTGGAACGATGGGCCTTGAGGGTTCTGTCATCACCGCCGCACTCGGTCTGCTGGCAGGCATCGGGCTTCTGCTGCTGGCTGGAAAACACCGGACGCTCCTGCCGCGCGAAGCCGTCATCCGCAAGCAAAGGGCTGCCAAGGCCTGAAATGCGCACCCGATGGCAGACGGCTTTCTCACAGCGCAGTTCCAAGGACAGTCCAAGCCGAGCGTAACTTCCCGTTCACGCATACGCCGTAGCCTGAGTGTTGCGGAGGTGGGCCATGGTCAAGCGCAGTCTGCGGATGTCCGTCGGAGCACGCGCGGTGCGAGCACTCACAGCCCGCCGCAGTGCGGCAGGCCTCTACCCGGCCTACAGCGAATCGACCTCGTTCCTCGGCCCGGAGCCAGCCGGTTTCGAAGCCGCCCACATCCACGTGCGCGAAAAGCGCAAACTCTCTCGCCGCCTGCGGGAGTTCTTCGTCTACTCACCGGCTCTCGGCAGAACCGTCGGCGTGCGCGTCCTCTTGCCCGGCATCCCACAGGAGCACGCCGTTCCCCTGTTCCTTTTCCACGGCGGCGGCGACGATTTCCGATCCTGGACGGACCTGGGGCGGGCTGAACTGCACACGCGCGGCAGTCGTTTCCTCGTTGTCATGCCCGATGCGGGGGCGGCCGTCTACTCCCGCCACGAAAAAGCACCCGGCGACGTCGAAGACTGGCCGGAGTTCCACATCCGCGAACTGCCGATGCTGATAGGCGACCTCTATTCGACCTGCCCCGAACTGCGGGTGGCCGCCGGGCTGTCCATGGGCGGCTACGGGGCTATGAAATACGCCGCCTGGCGGCCCGATCTCTACGCTGCCGCCGCCGCGTTTTCGTCTCCGCTCATCCCGCAGGCCGCTCCCCCGCTGTTTCAGATCCTCGCAATGCGCGCGGGAGCACCGGCGGATTCGCTCTTCGGATCTTTCAAAGACGGTGACGCCCGATGGGAAGCGAATTCGCCCTACGACCTCGCAGAAAACCTCCGCGGGCTCGACATCTGGCTGTCAGCGGGCTCTGGAACCCCTGACGATGCGGAGAATTCCGATGAGAGCGCTGACATCATGGAAGCCCACCTGCACAACCACGGCGGCCGCTTTGCCCAGCGGCTGAGCGAACTGGGCATAAAACACGCGTGGGCACCGCGGGACACCGGAATGCACAACTGGTTTGCCTGGCAGCGCGAACTCAAAGCGTGGCTGGCCCACGCCGTGCAGGCCGGGCTCGACCGCAGTCCCAGCGCATCACCCACCCGCGATCCCCGCCCGCGGTTCTGGACGAGCGTTGCCGACGGGTCGCCGTTTACGTTCATCAGCGGCCTGCCGGTCTTCGAAATCTACGGATGGAAAGTCGAGATCTCCAGGCGCCGACCCCAGATCGTCACCTTCGGCGACGTCAGCCCCAGCGGCTTCACCCTCAACGGCGCCGGAACCTTCCGAGTGACCTCACCTGCCATGTTCATGCCCGGCGCGGAAGCATCCATCACCGTCAGAAGCCCGCTGGGAGTCAACCCGTACACAACCCGGGCCGACGCCTCGGGAGCCATCTCAATCACAGGTCAGATGGGTGCGGCGCTGCACGATCCCATCGTGCCCGGCAGTCGGACAAAGCACTTTCGCACGTGGGGCCAGGCGGCGGTCACCGAAGTCATCATCAGGGGGCAGAGAAAAGACTCAGACAGATCTGCGACCATAGAAAGTTCACGCAAGCCCAAGGCGCTGCCAATAAGAGGCGGCTGAGAACAGAAGGGAACCGGATGAAGCGGCTCATAGCAGGTCTGGCACTATCCGCACTCGCGCTGACAGGGTGCAGCCAAGCCGATGGCCAGCAGACAGATCCGGACAGCAGCGCCGAACAGGGCGCAGCAGAGGGCATGCACTCAACAGAAGACCTGCGCAGGTCCATGGAATCGGCTGGTATGGAGCCTGCCGAAGTCAGCCCCGAAAACGCGGACCCGGCACAGCTGCTCGAAAGCGCGTCCGTCGAACCGGAAAACTGCCGGGTGCTGCTTGACGCCACGCAGGGCGCAGACCTCGGCACTGACACCGGGCTGAGCGCAAAAACCGATTCGGCGTCCTACTTCGCTGCCGCCAATGCCGAGGGCACTGACCTGGCTCCCATAGTAGAAAACGCACGCAAAGCGGCCCAGGACTGCTCAACCATTCGGGTGAAATTCGCCGATCAGACCGTCGAAACCTCTGTCACCGTCGACGACATCACGATCGACGGGGCAGACGACGCCGTGTCGGCATCCGCCGAAGTCGACTTCCACGGGCAGAAGCTGACCATCACCAATATCGCCGCCGCGAAAGACAACACGATCGTCTCGGCTGTTCTCAGCCACGGCGGAAAGCCGAAGACCGCCGCAAAGACCATCAGCGGCATTCTCAGCCGACTGGGCTGACTTACGCAGAGCGCAGAAGCTTCCAACAGGCGGCCAGACGAGCCAACCACCACTGTTCAACATCCGCCGGTGCCCGGTGCGCTTCTGCCAGTTGCACGCTGACGTCCATCGGGGCTGCGCTGATTGTGCCGCCGCGGGGCTTTCGCGGCCTGTCTACGACATCGGCAGCCAACAGCGACGCCGTGCCCAAGCCCGCTGCCCACGGTTCGGCCTGCCCGCCGCGCTGTGCCAAGACCAGTGCCAGCTGCGCACCGGCGGCCAAGCCGATGGACGATTCCAAAGCACTCGACACCGTCGCAGGCAGACCGCAGGCATCCACAATCCGCTCTGCCGCTGCGACCCCGCCCAGCGGCTGTGCTTTTACGACAATGTGATCGGCCGCGCCCAACTGCGCCACCCGCAGAGGGTCGTCAGACCGGCGAATGTTCTCATCCGCAGCAATCCGCACGGCACTCAGTTCACTGTCTGCCTGCAGCCGCTGCCGCAGCCTCGCCATGTCCTCAACGCCGGCAACCGGCTGTTCGATGTATTCAAGCCGCTGCGCAAAACCAGGCAGGGTGCACAGTGCCCGCGCATACTCCACGGCTTCTTCAACGCTGAGTTTGCCATTGGCGTCCAAGCGAATCCCGGCTGTTGGGGCAGCGCGCAGGACAGCCGCTGTGCGCGCCAGATCAGCGTCTTTGCTGGCCGCACCGTGTTCGGCGATTTTGATTTTGAAGACCCCCACACCGTCAAAGCGGGCGAGAACATCTGGAACTTCGGCAGCGCCCACCGCCGGGACGGTCCCATTGACCGGCACCCGAGTCCCCGCCAAGCCGCCTGAGACAGCGGATGTCCGCGACGCTTCGTGAGCAGATGTGGGCAAAGCCGACGAGGCGGAAGTCCCAGACTCCAGCAGATTTGCCGGACCGCTCGGGTTGAGTGAGAACTCAACTGCCGCCGCCAGCCAGCGGTGCGCTTGTGCGGGCCCGTATTCGGGAAACGGACTGAACTCCGCCCAGCCGGCCGGACCGCGCAGCAGGCACACCTGCCGCGATGTGATGCCGCGAAACCGGGTGGTCATCGGCAGTTCGACCACACGAATATCCGTGAAGAACTCGCGCGGATCGGCGGGCAGATCCGAAACAGGAAGCGAAAACGGCATAATCTCAGCCTAGCGAGCGCGGATGCTGGACGCTGTTGTGTGCAGCAGCGGGAGTCGCGGGGCGTGCACCAGCTAATAGAGTGGGGGTATGAGCGTTTCGGAAATCTTCAACCCCAGCCGCTGGCGCGAAGTCCAGGGCTTTGACTTCACCGACATCACCTACCACCGGGCCGTGGACGAAGACGGCGCGGACGTCGGCGCGGTGCGCATCGCCTTCGACAGGCCCGAAGTGCGCAACGCCTTCCGCCCCCACACGGTCGATGAGCTCTACCGCGCACTCGATCACGCCCGCCAGACCTCGGATGTCGGCGCGGTTCTGCTGACCGGCAACGGCCCCAGCCCCAAAGACGGCGGCTGGGCGTTCTGCTCCGGCGGTGACCAGCGTATACGCGGTCGTTCCGGCTACCAGTACGCATCCGGTGACACCGCCGAATCAGTCGACCCGGCACGTGCCGGAAGGCTCCACATTCTCGAAGTTCAGCGGCTTATCCGCACCATGCCGAAGATCGTCATTGCGGTTGTGCCCGGCTGGGCCGCCGGCGGAGGACATTCCCTGCACGTGGTGTGCGATATGACGATCGCAAGCCGCGAACACGCCAAGTTCAAACAGACCGATGCCGATGTCGGCTCCTATGACGCAGGCTACGGTTCGGCGTATCTGGCGAAGATGGTCGGGCAGAAGAAAGCCCGCGAAATCTTCTTCCTGGGCCGCACCTATTCGGCACAGGACATGGCCGACATGGGTGCCGTCAACGAAGTCGTCGACCACGCTGAACTCGAAGAAGCCGCGCTGCAGATGGCCCGCGAAATCCTGGGCAAGTCCCCCAATGCTCAGCGGATGCTGAAGTTCGCCTTCAACCTGGTTGACGACGGTCTCATGGGCCAGCAGGTGTTTGCCGGCGAAGCCACCCGGCTGGGCTACATGACGGACGAAGCCGTTGAGGGCCGCGACAGCTTCCTGGAAAAGCGCGATCCCGACTGGACGCCGTTCCCCTGGTACTACTGATCTGCTGCTGATCCGACATACGTGCCCACCGAATTTCCCTCACCGACCCCGGCTGAGGCCAGCCGAGTGTTCGCTGACGCGCTGGCCGGCCGGCATATCGCCGTGCTGCCAGGCGGAGGCGCCCGGCATCTGACCGCCTATCCGCTCTCCAGCTGGCGAGGCGGAGCTGCCGCTTACAGCACTGACTCGCCTGACCGTGGGGCAGCTGAGACCGGGACGGCTTCTGCAAGCACACCTCCGGCGCTGGTCGTCTTCACCTCCGGTTCGACCGGCAGACCGAAAGGCGTGGCACTGTCAGCTGAAGCCCTGCGCGCCTCAGCCGCCGCGACCGAAGATGCACTGTCCGGGCCGGGCCGCTGGTTCCTGTGCTTAGCACCGGATCATATTGCCGGTGCCCAGGTGATTCTGCGTTCGCTGCGCTCTGGGACAGTGCCCTTCGACGCCCGCGGGAACTTCACGGCCGAGCGCTTTGCCGCCCAAGCCGAGGAGTTCTTCCGTTCCGAGCGGGGGGAACCGGCCTACGCCTCGTTGGTTCCGACCCAGCTGACCCGCATCCTGCGCGACCCTCGGGCAGCCTCGCAGGCAGCAAGGTTCGATGCTCTGCTCGTCGGCGGGGCATCACTGCACCCGCACACAGCCGCAGCTGCGCGGCAGGCGGGCCTGCGCGTGGTCCGCACCTACGGTATGTCTGAGACCGGCGGCGGCTGCGTCTACGACGGACGCGCATTCCCACAGGTGGATATCCGCATTGCCGACGACGGGCGGGTGTCCCTGTCCGGCCCCGTCATTGCAGACGGCTATGTCGAGGTCGGCCCGAACTCGATCGTGCCCAAACCAGACCCCGGTTTCTCTGTCGACAGCAGCGGGCGGCGCACATTCCTCACCTCTGATACGGGGCGCTTCGACAGTGCGGGAGTGCTGACCGTCACCGGGCGAGTCGACGATGTCTTCCAGTCAGGCGGCACAAATGTTTCGCCCCTGGCCGTCGAGTCCGTGTTGCTTGACGAACTGGCCGATGACGGGATCGATGAAGTTCTCCTGGTGCCCGTTGACGACCGCGAATGGGGGCAGTTGGGAGCACTCCTAGTGCGCGGTCCCGGGGCCGAGTACTATCGGAACTCGGCCCCAAAGCTCAAAAGCAGATTCAAGCGGCTTTTGGACCCTGCCGAAATCCCCCGATGGGTGCTTCCCGTCGAGGCGATTCCAGCCAAGGGGATAGGCAAACCCGACCGTGCAGCAGCACGCCGACTGGCAGCGCAGATGCTGCGAGAAGGGGCCCAGTCGGACTCGGCAGAAGCCGGGTCCGCACCGGCAGCCCGGACAGAACCGACCGGCTTGCCAGCAGAAGATTCAACAGACATGAGGACGGACAAACGTGGCGAGTAGAACGCAGCTGTGGATTTCCGGAGCGCGGCTTCGGACGCTGCCTTTGGCTTTCGCACCCGTTGTCCTCGGTGCCGGCGCAGCGCTTGGCCAGCTGGGCGGCATGTCCGCTCTGGTGATCGGCTCAGTTGACCCGTCCGTCGACGACAACATCAACGGTTGGGCGCTGCTGGCGAAGGGCCTGCTGGCTCTCGTTGTGGCATTGGCGCTGCAGATCGGCTCAAACTACGCCAATGACTACTCCGACGGAATTCGCGGCACCGACGACGACCGGGTGGGCCCCCTGCGGCTGACCGCCAGCGGCCTCATCCCACCCGAACAGGTCAAACGGGCGGCTTTTATCTGCTTCGGCATTGCCGGGTTCGCGGGACTCCTGCTGACAATCATGTCCGCGGCCTGGTGGATGCTCTTGGTGGGCGCTGCCGCAGTTCTTGCCGCCTGGTTCTACACCGGCGGCAAACGCCCGTACGGCTACATGGCCCTCGGCGAAGTCTTCGTGTTCGTGTTCTTCGGGCTCGTTGCGACTCTCGGCACCACCTACGCAATGGCAGGCCGACTCAGTCCCGCCGCATGGGCCGGAGCGGTTGCCGTGGGCCTCTACGCGTGCGCTGTTCTCAAAGTCAACAACCTGCGCGATATTCCGACCGACATCGAAGCCGGCAAACGCACACTCGCTGTGCTGCTGGGCGACCGCCGTTCGCGCATTGTGTACCTGGCGCTGGTGTTTTTGCCGTATCCGCTGCTGGTTGTGCCGATCATCAGCGGCTATTCGGGTGCGCTTCTGGCAGTCGGTTCGATCATCCTCGTAATGAAGCCCGTGCGCGCTGTTGTCCACCAGAAGACAGGCCATGCGCTCGTGCCCGCCATCAAGCACACCAGCATCGCCGCGCTCGTCTACGCGGTGCTCCTGAGTCTGGGTCTGGCCCTCTAGCTCAAAGCTGACGCTGGGCCGCTGGGGTCACATCGGCGGCACCGAACTTCAGTGCCGCTGCATACCTGACTTCGGTGCCACTGCATTCGCAACGGGCTCGTCGAGTTCAGCGGTGCTGTTCGTCGATTTCGTCTTCGATCGCTTCGTCGCTGCCGGCCTTGGGCGCACGGTTTCTGCGCTGGGCGGTCCATTCCGTCATTGAGGAGACGGCTTTCTGCTTCATACCGTTGAGCAGCAGATAGCTGAGCAGAGTCGCCACGATCACGGCAACGATCGTCGACAGCAGGCTGGGTCCGCTGAAGTACCAGATGACAGCGACTGAGGCTGCGAGCAGGCCGATCCGGGCGGCGTTGTACAGAAGGAAATCACGCATGGTGCCCCTCATTGTAGTCCCGCGGCAACCACTACGATGGAGTGCATGGCCCGCATGCTCATCGCAATCATCGTCATCTACACGGCTCTTGCCCTGTACAGCCTTTTCGACTGCATTTCCTTCGATTCATCGCGAATCAAAATGATGCCGAAGGCGGCCTGGGCTGCGATCATTCTCTTCTTGCCGGTGGTGGGAATTGTGCTGTGGTACCTGTTCGGCCGCGGAGGTGCCCTGCAAGGAGCCAATGGCAGCGAGCCCGTGCCCAATGCACCCGACAACGACCCCGAATACCTGAAGAAGATTTCAGACGACATCGAACTTCGCCGCCTGCGCGAACTCCAGCGCCAGCAGGAAGAACAGCGCAGAGTTGAAAAACTTCGCGGCACAGGATCAGAGCCGCGCAAGAACTCGCAGGGTGAAGACAGTGCTGCTTCGGCAGATGACGAGCCGGGTGACGATTCACCCCGCCACGACAGCTGAGCGGCACCTCGGCCCCTCATTTCTTTCACCCGCCCAGATCACAAGGCGCCACTTCCCTCACACCAGACCGGCACCTCGGCTTCTCATCTCTTTCACCCGCCCACCCAATAGCCGGATTCTGCGCCTTAGCAACAGCTGCTAAGGCGCAGGTCTGTTGCTGAAGGGAGTGCCCTTGCGGCTGACGGGTGTTTCTATGGCTGAAGCGGGGATCCTGGACTTGCCCTTGGCTGAAGTGGGGATCCGGCTAGCGGGTGGAGGCCGGAATGCAATAGGTTCCCCGCGCTCACGCACACAAAAAAACGGGTGCATCCGCATGAGCGAATGCACCCGTCGAAGAGTTCAGGGCTGCAAGGACTGAGCCAGCCTGCTGATCACAGCCCGGAGTATGAGTGCAGGCCGTTGAAGTACACGTTGACGATCGTAAAGTTGAAGATGATCGTGATGAAGCCGATGAGGTTGAGCCAGGCAATTGTCGTCAGGCGCAGACCGCGGGTTGCACGCGAGTGCAGGTATGCAGCGTAGACAACCCAGATGACGAACGTCCAGATCTCTTTGGCATCCCAACCCCAGTAGCGGCCCCAGGCGACTTCGGCCCAGATGGCTCCGGCGATCAGGGTGAAAGTCCACGTGATGAAGCCGACCGCAGCCAGACGGTAGGACACAGCTTCAATCGATGCCGCCCGCGGCATGCGCTCCAGAAACGACAGCCAGCCGGCATCGCGTCCGGCTGCAACGCGCTTTTCACGAGCACCCTGCAGCAGCTGCACCGTGGCCAGCGCGGCTGAAACAGTCAGCAGGCCGGTGGAAAGAATCGCAATCGGAACGTGAATGAGAATCCAGTACGACTGCAGTGCCGGAACGAGCGGTGCTGCAGGAGTGTAGAAAACAGTCGTCGCAAGGCCGATTGACACCAACAGGAACCCGGTGACGAATGTGCCAAGGTAGCGGACGTCTTTGTAGCGCAGCGTCACAACATAGACAGCACCGGCAACGGCGCTGGCAAGCAGCGCGTACTCCATCATGTTGCCCCAGGGAGCGCGCATGACCGACATGCCGCGCGTGACGATCGAGGCGATGTGCAGAAGCAGCGCCAGAACCGTCAGGGACGTGCCGACATTGGCAAACACGCGACGTTTGCCGCCATCGACAGCGGAAGCATCACCGCGACCGCCCTTCTCGTTCGCTTCGTCGGCCGTGCGATTGGAGTACACCCGGTCAGCAGGACCGTCGAGGTTCTCCTGCACGAGCGTGCCGACAGCACCGCCGTCATCAGCCGCTCCAGCATCAGCCGAGGTACGTGTGCGCGATGTGCGCTTCGCACCTTTCGCCGCGTCTGCGACTGCACCGGAAGAGGCACCGGAATCAGCCGAGTCAGCTGCCTTCCCGGCGCGCTTCTTCTTGCCTCCGAAAAGGTCAAAAGCGTAGACGATGAACGCGAGCGCATAGACCGCACCAGCCGAATAGATCAGAAGCATTGACCAGCTGGCGAGCGTGACGTTGACTTCCACTTATCCCTCCGCGGATTGGTGATCAGCAGACGAAAGTCTGTCTTTCAATTCTACGCCACAGCGCTCTGCCGCCTGCTTGACGCGTGGGTCTTCGCTGCGGGCCAGCGCACCGATTTCCACTTCGCCGTCACGCACCCGCACCCACATGCGGCGGCGCGGAATGAACATGGCCAGTGCCAGTCCGATGAACATCAGCGTGGTGACCACCAGCATGAGTCCCTGCACCGGGTCGTGGCGGACGTCGAGGCTGACGAACTTCGCTATCCGCTCAAACTCGATTGTGCCGAGCCCATCGGGCAGCTGCACTGTCTGTCCCGGCTGCATCTGGGTGATCCACTGCTGGCCGTCGTCGCCGTTGACGGCTTCCATACCCGCAGTGTCGAGTTCGTAGACGTTCTGTGGAATACCGGCATCAAGCCCCAGGTCACCCTTGTAGAGGTTCATGACGAGCACGGGGTTGCGCAGCTCTGCAAACTGCGAGTACAGCTCACCTTGCTGATTGACGCCCGCTGTGGGAAGCAGGATGCCGGAAAAGCCCAGCTGGTCATTGCCCGCGCCGGTGTCGGGAACTTTGATGACACCGCGCGAGGTGTAAACACCGTCTTCGGGCACGAACACCACAGGCCCGGAGAAGGTCACCTTGCCTTTTGCGTCGCGCACTGTCACGACCGGTGCGTAGCCGTTGCCTGTCAGATACACGCGCGCCCCGTCCACGCGGATGGGCTCGTTGACTTTGAGGTTGTGTTCAGTCGAAACGCCGTCCGTGGTTTCCGTGATGACGGCGTCAAATGCCCGCGGCTGGCCGAACTGGGCGCCTTCGCTGGTCGAGTCGAATTTCGCGTCGAAGCTCTCCAAGCGCAGGCGGAAGTTTGCCAGGTTGTCGGCGTCGAAGTAGCGGCCTGGCTCAAATGAGTCATAGGACACGAGCGAGTTTGTGAACGTGTCCCCTTCGACGAGCACGCGCTGGCCACCGTAGCCGAAGATCGCGCCGATGGCCATGACGATTGTCGCGCCCAACATGGCGAGGTGGAAGAGCAGGTTCCCCGTTTCTCTCAGGTAGCCGCGTTCGGCGGCGATGTGGTCACCGCGGCCCACCGTACGGTAGCCGTTCTTCTTCAGGTATTCCTGTGCGGTTTCGAGGATCTGCTCGGCCGGGGCGGTGTGGGTGAAGCTCTGGTAGCCGGGCATTCGGGTGAGCCTGCGCGGGGCTTTCGGCGGCTGCGAACGCATTGCCTTCCAGTGCTGTTTGGTGCGCGGCAGAACACAGCCGACCAGCGAAATCATCAGCAGGATGTACACGGCGGAGAACCAGAATGACGAATAGACGTCGAACATCTGGAACTTGTCGAGGAGTTCACCGGTCCGACCGTTGTCGATGATGAAGTTCTGAACCTTCGCCGGGTCCTGAATGCGCTGCGGCAGGAGCGATCCGGGGATAGCCGCCAGTGCCAACACCAGCAGCAGGATGAGTGCGAACTTCATGGTGGTCAGCTGACGCCAGGCCCACCGGAGCATGCCGATGAACCCGATGTCCGGCGCTTTCTGGGACGACTTGCGATCCGCGGTGCTTGCCGCGGCCGTGTCTGGTGTCGTCGGTTTGTCTGTCATCACACCACCGTTTCGAATCCGCCGATGAGGTTCTGCATGTTGTTCATGATGATCGTCCATACGCCGGTGACCATGAGCAGCCCCAGCAGGATGAGCATGACACCGCCGAAGATCACAATGCCGCGCTGGTGCCTGCGGAGGAAGGCCAGGCGTCCCATGCCCTTGTGCAGCAGATAGGCCACAAGCAGGAAGGGCAGGCCGAGCCCCACGCAGTAGGTGAAGGTCAGCAGCATGCCGCGGCCGGTGCCGCCGTCAGCACCGAAACCTGTTGACAGGGCGAGCACCGCCGCCAGGGTGGGGCCGATGCAGGGTGCCCAGCTCAGTGCGAAAGCGGCACCGAGCAGCGGGGCACCCCACAGCCCGGCTTTGGGCTTCTTTGCAATGGGCTTGTTGGTCTGAAAAGCCCGAATACCGCCCAGGAACACGATCCCGGCAAGGATGACTGCAATACCCATGACGCGGGTGACAATGCCAATCCAGTCACTGAGCAGGCTGCCGAGTGCCCCGAAGGCCGCGCCCAGGGCGACGTAGACGGCTGCAAAGCCCAACACGAAAAGGCCAACCCCGCCGAGTACCGCAGAGGTGCGCTTCTGTTCGACCGTTGTGCCGGTCATTCCCGTGACATAGCCGATGTAGCCGGGAACCAGGGGCAGCACACAGGGTGACAGGAACGACACGAGCCCGGCGATCGCCGCGACCGCCATGGCCAGCAGCAGCGGACCGTTGAGGACCGTCTGCGCGAATGCCGAACCGAGGTCAGCGGCCTGCACCGTCACAGCGGCCTGCACGGTCCCGGCGGGGAACATCGTCAGTCTTCTTTCATGGCGTCGTCGATCAGACCGCTGAGCGTGGAAGCTTCGACGGCACCGACGACGCGTGCGGCCGGCCGGCCCTCGGAGTCGAGGACGACGGTCGACGGGGTTGCCCTGGGCGGCAGAACATCAGACAGCAGTCCGACCATTTCGCCGTCCGTGTCGAGCATGACGGGATAGGACACATTGAAGTTGTCGACAAAAGCCTGAGCCGCGGCCTCCTGATCACGCACGTTTGCGCCGATCAGCTGAGCTTTGCCCTCGTATTTCTCTGCGACTTCTTCGAGTTCGGGAGCTTCCTTGCGGCATGGCGGGCACGCTGCGTACCACAAGTTGATGACCGTGATGGTCCCGTCCTTGCGGATGTCCGCCAGTGAGGTCTTCTTCCCATCCAGAAGGGTGATGTCGAGGTCGATCGGCTCAGTGCGCTCATTCTTCGGGATCTGAGTGACCACCCCGGTACCGGAGACATAGCCCTGCTGGGATCCGGCCTGTTCGGCCACTCCCCCGGTTTCTGTTCCACCGCAGGCGGCCAGCCCGAATGCAAGGGCGCAGGCGAGAACAGCTCCGACTGTTCGGCGGGTGCGCCCGCGGCCTCGCTTGTCCGCCACGGCAAGCGCTGCATTCCTCATGCTCCTGCCACCGCCTTTGTCGGCTGGAGGTCGGCGTTGACATCGGTGTAGTCAACCCCGACGAGTTTGGCGCCTTCAAAGCTCAGCGTGGTCACGGATCCCAGGCTGCATTCGCGATTGCGCGGATCGTGTGCAAGCGGCTTGCCCTCGGCTGCCATGCGGGACATCCAGATGGGCAGCTGGTGGCTGACGATGACGCCGTCAACCGCATTGAGCCCTTCGGCCTTCGCCACAGCCTCAACCCTGTTGCGCAGAGTGAACATCGCAGCCTGCATGCGGCGCACCTGGCTGATGTACGGCTCTCCCCACGATGGGCGCAGAGGATTCCATACCAGCGGCAGGTTCGCCGGTGCGAAGACCGACGAACGGTTGACCTTCTGCCCTTCAAAGCGGTTGCCGGCTTCGATGACACGCTCGTCAACCACCGGTTCGAGCCCGGTCGACTGTGCCAGAGGCGCAATTGTCTGGGCTGTGCGCAGAAGCGGCGAGCGCACCAGGCCGCGCACGTGGAAGCGGTCATCGGCGAAGTAGTCGCTGATCCTTTCACCCATCTGGCGGCCCCGGGCCGTCAGCCCGAATCCGGGCAGGCGCCCGTAGAGAACGCCGTCGGGGTTGTCGACTTCACCGTGGCGGACCAGGTGGATGCGCGAGGTGGTCATGCCGACTCCCCGTCTGTCGCCCGGGCTGCCGCCTTGGCTGCGGCAGGCAGTGCGGACACCACGCGGTCGAGGATCTGCGCGGTGTGAGCTGCCGAGAGGAACCACACTTCAAAGGCACTGGGCGGCAGGTGCACGCCCTGTTCGAGCATTGCGGTGAAGAATGCCGAGTAGGCGGCGGTGTTCTGTGCCTGCGCATCGGCGAAAGTGCGGACTTCGCGGTCGGTGAAGAACACCGAGAACATGGAGTTCGCCGACTGGATGGTGTGCGGCACGCCTTCGGCGCTGAGAGCCTCCGTGATGGCCGAGCGCAGGACGTCTGCGGCGGCCTCGATCGTCGGGTAGACGTCGAGTTCGCGGGTCAGCTGCAGGGTGCGCAGACCCGCGGCCGAGGCCACCGGGTTTCCGGAGAGGGTGCCTGCCTGGTAGACCCCGCCCTTGGGTGCCAGAGCGTCCATGACTTCCTGACGTCCGCCGAAGGCCGCAATCGGGAAGCCGCCGCCCATGACTTTGCCGAATGTGAACAGGTCCGCCGGTCCGTCCGGGTAGCCCAGGGCTTGGCCTTCGTAGCCGTACCAGCCTGCTTCGGAAACGCGGAAGCCCGTCATGACCTCATCGGAGATCATGAGCGCACCGTGTTCTTTGGTCAGCGAGCGGATGAGGTTGGTGAAGCCGTCACGCGGCGGGACGACGCCCATATTGCCCGGGGAGGCTTCCGTGATGACCGCGGCGATTTCGCTGCCGTGTTCGGCAAAGGCGCGGCGCAGACCGTCCTGGTCGTTGTAATCGAGTATGAGAGTGTCTTCTGCGGTTCCCTTCGTCACGCCGGGAGTGTCCGGCAGACCGAAGGTGGCAAGACCGGACCCTGCGGCCACGAGCAGCGAGTCAACGTGACCGTGATAGCAGCCTGCGAATTTCACAATCTTGTCCCGACCGGTGTACCCGCGTGCCAGGCGAATGGCCGACATTGTGGCTTCCGTGCCCGAGTTGACCAGCCTCACCTCGTCAACCGGCGCGACCCTGCTGGCGATCTCCTGAGCCAGTTCGACTTCCGGAACCGACGGCGTTCCAAACGAAAAGCCGCGGGCGGCGGTCTCCTGGACCACGCCGAGAACTTCCGGGTGTGCGTGGCCGACGATCATGGGACCCCAGGATCCGATGAGGTCAACGTACTCGTTGCCATCGACATCGGTCAGCAGCGCACCCTCAGCGGAGTGCATGAATCGTGGCGTTCCGCCAACAGCGCCGAAAGCGCGCACCGGTGAGTTCACACCGCCGGGAATAGCCTTCAGAGCGCGCTCAAAGAGTTCCTGGGACTTCTGCGTGGGCTGGGTCATCACACTGCCTTTCTCAGATGTTCTGCTGCTCGGGTGAAGACGTCTGCCAATACCTGGGTCTCTTCGGGAGACATGAGGTCAATCAGGTGCCTGCGCACACCTTCGACGTGCACGGGGGCGATCTTCTGCATCAGCCCCCACCCTTCGTCGGTCATGCTGCAGTTGACACCTCGGCCGTCACCTTCCGTGGAGCTGCGCTTGAGGATGCCGCGCTTTTCCAAACGCGCCACGGTGTGCGACAGGCGGGATCGGGAAACGCCGATGTCTTCGGCGATTTCAGCCATGCGCCTGCAGCGGCCGGGCGATTCTGACACGATGACGAGAACTTCGTAGTCCGCCAGCGCAATGCCTGCAACTTCGCGCAGTTCGCGGTCAAGCACTGTCTGCAGAAGCGTTTGGCCCTGCAGCATGGCCCTCCAGAACCGCTGCTGTGTTTCATCCAGCCAGGGTGCGGCGCTCATTGTTCAGCGAGCCATTCAGCGGCCTGAGTCGCGTAATAGGTCATAACGGCGTCAGCTCCTGCGCGTTTGAATGCCAGAAGTGATTCCAAAACCGCGGGTCTGCGGTCAATCGCACCGGCAGCCGCGGCGAATTCCAGCATGGCGTACTCACCGGAGATCTGGTAGCTCCACACCGGCACCGGAGAGGCTTCTGCGACATCTTTCAGGACATCCAGGTAGGGCAGACCGGGTTTGACCATGACGATGTCTGCACCTTCTGCCAGATCCAGCTGGAGTTCGTGCAGTGCTTCGCGCGCATTGGCAGGGTCCTGCTGGTAGGCGCGACGGTCACCGGAAAGCTGCGAATCCACGGCTTCGCGGAACGGCCCGTAGAACGCCGAGGCGTACTTGGCGGTGTAGGCCATGATGACGGTATTCGTGAACCCAGCTTCGTCGAGGGCTTCGCGCACAACACCCACCTGGCCGTCCATCATCCCCGACAGACCCAGAACGTCCGATCCCGCACGCGCCTGCGCAACGGCCATTGAGGCGTAGCGCTCAAGCGTTGCGTCATTGTCGACATCCCCGTGTTCGTCGAGCACACCGCAGTGGCCGTGGCTGGTGAATTCGTCCAGGCACAAATCGGTCATGACGACGGTGCGATCGCCAACAGCGTCTTTCACCCGACGCAACGCCACGTTGAGAATGCCGTCGGGGTCATCGGCCTGGGAGCCGCGCTCGTCATACTCCAGCGGGATGCCGAAGAGCATGATTCCCCCTACCGACGCCTCGACCGCTTTCTGTGCGGCCTCAACCAGCGAGTCCAGGGTGTGCTGGCGCACGCCCGGCATCGAGGTCAGTTCGACGGGAGCGTCCAGCCCCTCCTTGACGAACAGCACCTCGATGAGGTCTTCCGGCTGCAGCTTCGTCTCCGAGGTCAGGCGGCGCATTGCCGCCGACTGGCGCAGGCGACGCGGGCGAACCGCGCCGAACGGGAGGGACGTGTCGGTCATCAGCCTCTGCTCCTTCGCGAAGTCCTCCGGTCCTGCGAGGGGCGGACCGGAACTATTCCTTCGGCCAGCGCGTCGTCGCGGCGTTTGCGGGCGAAATCGGACAGTCCGGCGATGAGGGCCGGAAGGCTGGCTTCGTCCGCCAGGACGTCGACGTGCAGGCCGTGATCCTGTGCCGTCTGAGCCGTTGCCGGCCCGATGGCTGCAATAACGGTGGAGGTGTGGGGTTTTCCGGCAATGCCCACCAGGTTGCGAACCGTCGACGACGACGTGAACAGCACGGCGTCGAAGTCGCCTCCCTTGATGGACTCGCGAATGGGCTTCGGCGGCGGAGCGGCGCGCACAGTGCGATAGGCGGTGACGTCGTCGACCTTCCAGCCGCGCTCGGTCAGACCCTCCACCAGCACGTCGGTGGCGATGTCTGCCCGCGGCAGGAGCACACGGTTGAAGCCCTCTTCGTCGTCAAACGCCGGCCAGTCTTCGAGCATGCCTCGGGCGGACTGTTCGCCGCTGGGCAGAAGCTCTGGCTCAATGCCCCATTCGCGCAGAGCCTCAGCGGTTTTGTCCCCGACGGCGGCGACTTTGACGCCCGCGAGGCTGCGCACGTCCAGACCGAGATCGGCAAGCCACATCTTGACCGCTCTGACCGCGTTGACCGATGTCAGGCCCAGCCACTGATAGTCGCCGTCGACAAGAGCGTGAATAGCCCGCTCCATCTGGCGGGGCGAACGCGGCGGCTGGATGGCAATAGTGGGCACCACGGTGCCCTCGGCACCGTACTCAGCGAGCGCCTCGACAGTTTCGGCACCCTGTTCGCGTGTGCGCGGCACGAGCACCTGCCAGCCGAACAGCGGCTTGGATTCGAACCACGAAAGCTCGCGGCGCTGCTCGACAACAGCTCCGAAAATCGTCTGCACCACCGTGTCCGACTCGAAGTCGTCGCGCAGCCGGTCAACCAGCTGACCCAGCGTGGTTTCGATTGAGTGCTGGTGAACGGTCGACACACCGGATACGACGAGCACGGGGGTCTCGGGCTCCCATTCGTCGCCGAGCATCCCCTCGACAGCCGTGATGGTGTCGGTCACGGAGCCGCTGATGACGTGGCCGGTGTTGGCAAAGCGCGAAACATCGCTGCGGGTCATATCGGTGGCAGAAACGTAGCGCACCGAGCGGACGTTGGCGTTCGTCAGCGGTGTTCCCGTAAACGCCGCGGCAGACGACGCCGCCCCGACACCCGGGACGATCTCAAAGCCGACGTCACCGCCGGCCAGCACCTGCGCCTCGGCAGTGGTCGAGGTGAACAGCAGCCCGTCATCGGCGGCCAGGCGCACGACCATGCCGTGCTCCTGGGCGAGTTCGCCCAGCCTGCGGCCGCGGGTGTGCGACTGCACGCCCATTTCCGATACCGGACGCAGCAGGGTGTCTTCCGGCACGTAGGCGTCGAGGAGATCCCGGTGGAGGTCATCTTCGTGGACGACGACGGCTGCCGAAGCCAGAAGCTCCGCACCTCGGATGGTCAGCAGGGAGGGATCGCCGGGACCGGCACCCAGAAAGAACACTTTGGGCACGGCCCGCTGCGGGCGGTTCTGTACAGAATCACCGCTGGTCACGGTCACCTCCGGGGGTCATTACAAGATTCGTTTCTGGGGCGTTGGCACCGCTGGCGGTTCCGGGCACAGCGCCGAGTGTTTTGAGCAGTTCGTCTGCTGTTCGATAGCCGAGCTCTCTGGCGATCCGGCGCGACTCCGACTGGATTCCGCGGGACAGTTCGACCATGTTGTCGGTGACTTCGTCCGGCAGTGTGGCAATCGTGGACAGGCGGCTGAGCTTGCCTTCGTCGTCTGCCATGACGGCAGCCAGTGTCAGCGCCGCGCCGTCAATCGAGGCCAAAGCGCCGATGGGGGCTGAACAGCCGGCCTGCGAACGTTCGAGAATTGCGCGTTCGGCGTAGACGGCGAGGCTCGTGGCCGGGTCGTGCAGAGCTTCGAGGGCTTCGCGGATCTCCTGGTCGAAATCGCCGTGCGCGGCATCGGGTGCGCGGCACTCCACTGCCAGCGCTCCCTGCCCCGGGGCCGGGAGCATGACGGAAGGATCGAGCACGTCGGTGACTTCGCCCAGACGCCCCAGACGGCGCACGCCCGCGGCTGCCAGAACGACGCCGTCAAGACGGCCCTCTGTCACGTGGTCGATGCGGGTTCCCACATTCCCGCGCACACCCGTGACCGTGATGTCGGGGCGGGCTGCCCGCAGCTGGGATGCGCGGCGGGGCGAACCGGTGCCGACGACGGAACCTGCCGGCAGTTCGACCAGGCTGAGTCCGTTGCGGGCGATCAGCACGTCAGAGGGATCCACGCGAGGCGGAACCGCCGCCATCTCGATTCCCGCGGCGGGGGCTGTGGGCAGGTCTTTGAGCGAGTGCACCGCAATATCCACTTTGCCTGTCAGCAGTGCGGTGCGCACGGAGGACACGAAAACGCCGGACCCGCCCAGGCGGGCCAGCGGCGTCATATTGACGTCGCCTTCCGTGACCACTTCGACAATCTCAACCCGCCAGCCGGTGCGCGCGGCAAGCTGCTGGGCGATCGCGGTGGACTGGCTGCGTGCCAGCTGGCTGCGGCGGGTGCCCAGGCGGACGGTCTGGCCCGTGAAGTGTTCGGGCTCGACCACGTCGAGGGTGTGGTCGGCGACCGGTGTTGTGCCGTCGGCTTCGATGTGGCCGCTGCTGCCGTCGGCTGTCTGCGCGACAGAGCCGACTTTGCTGGCTCGGCGGTCGGTTTCCGGTTCCCGCGTGCGGGCGCTGAGGTCGAACAGCATGTTCAGCGCGGCAGCGTAGTCGACTCCGGAATCGGCCGAGGCGAGTTCTTTCACCTTGACCGTCGGGGTGTGGATGATCTTATCTGCCGTGCGGTGCAGTGTTTTGCTGATCTCGGCTATTGCGGCGTCGCTGACAGAGGCCCCGAGTTTGTTCTTCAGGCGGTCGAATTCGGCATCGACGATCATAATGGCCTGTTCGCGCAGGGCGGTGACTGTCGGCGATACCCTGCGAGCGGCACGCCGTGCGGCATCGTCGACCATGGCCTTCTCAATAAGAGCGCGGGCTTCGGCGATGACGGTGAGCACGGATTCGGACTGCGCGTGTTCATTGGCGGCAATGAGCCGGCTGATGCCGTCGAGGTTGAGCACCCGAATGTGGGGAAGTTCGCCCACTTCTACTGCGATGTCATAGGGCAGCGCCAGGTCGATGAAGAACTTGTTGAGGTTCTGGTCGAGGTCCTGCTGCAGTGAGGCGATGACGGTGTCCTCATCCAGCACAATGCCCCTGGCACCAGTCACCGACACAATGAGGTCCGCCTGCGCGATTTCCCTCACCAGGTTGGTGTGCGTGAGTTCAACAGCCTCCCCGCCTGCGGACTGGGCAAGGCGCAGAGCCTTGTCGAGGGTGCGGTTGATGACACGTATGCGCGCAGCCCCGTGGGCTTTGAGGGCTTTGACGGTGAGGCCTGACATTGCGCCAGCGCCGACGACAAGCGCGTTGGCTCCGGTGAGGTCACCCACGTGGCCTTCGGCTTCGGCCAGGGCGGTATCCAGCAGCGAAAGCGAAACCGATGACAGCTTGGTTTCGGAATGCACCCGCTTGCCCACTTCCAGTGCGGATTGGAGGGCTTCGCTCAGACCGCCGCCGACCGAACCGCCGCGTTCGCCATCGTGCAGGGACTTACGCAGCTGGCCGAGGATCTGGGTCTCCCCCAGGGCCATGGAGTCAAGGCCGGAAGCCAGCAAGAAGAGGTGTTCCTGGGCTTTGTCATCGAAGTGAACGTAGATATGGGAGAAGAGCTCTGACCACGGGATCCCGCTGACATCGACCAAGGCGGTGCCGAGGTCGGCCAGTCCGCCGTGGAAAGATGTGACATCGGCGATGATTTCGAGCCTGTTGCACGTGGACAGCACAACAGCGCTGTTGACGAAATCACGCTCTGCCGCTGATCGGCGCAGCAGGTCTGCCCGCTCAGCGTCCAGAGCGAGCGCGTCAAGCACGTCAAGAGGTGCTGAGTGATGGGATATTCCCAGAACCAGCAGTGTCAATGGTCTTGCTCCCTCATTGCGAACGACTCCCGTCGATCGCTGCTTTCAAGCTCACCGGACTCCCGTGAGCACAACGGCGCCCCAGCGCTGTTTCATTCCCGTTTGGCGCCACGGCTGTCAGCCGCACCGCCCTGATCATCGGCCCGAACCGACAGTGCCGCGGCCACTCAGCCGCGTTCGTGTGCCGCACGCAGAGCCTGCGCGAACCGGTGTGGGTCCACGCGGTGGAAGCTGTGCTGGCGGCCGTTGATGAGAACGACTGGAACATCCCAGTCGTATTTGGCCTGCAGCTGCGCATCGGAATCGATGTCCACCACGCTCAGCTGCACATCGATCTGTTCTGGCAGGTCAGCGAGCACACTGTCGACGACTCCCCGCGCAGTGTCGCACAGACCGCAGTCGCTACGGGTGAGGAACTGAACTTGGACGCCCATATGAGCCTTCCCGCACTGCCCCGGGCGCCAGCCCGGAGCACAGCGCGTCATCGGTGCGGAAAGAATTCCGCACCGGTTCATTCAGCACGAAACCCCGCCGGATCGCTTCGACGGGGGCGTGCGGAATTGATTACTTCTTGTTGCGGCGCTGGTGGCGGGTCTTGCGAAGCAGCTTGCGGTGCTTCTTCTTGGACATACGCTTACGACGCTTCTTGACTACCGAACCCACGTTCTACCCTCGCGATTCCGACGATTCCCCCGCTTACAGCGGGCTGACTTAACCGCTCAATCCTAACGGGCAACCCTGCAGAAACCCAAACTTCAACAACCGGCCATATGAACTCGGTGCCAGCGGTCTGGTATAAGGGCCCGCGCCGTGGACCGCGCGCTCAATCGTAGTAGGCGTCCAAACCGTAGAACGGGAAGATGTTCTTGCGCGTGCTCATGACAGTGCGGTCGAGGTCGGATTCGGGATCGTAGCCGCGCTCCCAGGCGGGGAATTCAGCATCTGTGCCGTCGGTCATCCGCTTGGGCGCATCGCGGCCGGTGAGGCTGTAGACGTAGTCGCGCCAGCGGTCCGGCATTTCCGTTGCCGGCTTCAGTTCGATGCCGCCTGCGATCGCCACGAGATTGGTCCATGCGCGCGGGACCACGTCGATGATGGCGTAGCCTCCGCCGCCGACGGCCAGCCATTTGCCGTCCGCGTGCTCTTCGGCGAGGTCACGCACCCATTCGGAGGCTCGACGCATAGCGTCAACCGAGAGCCGCAGGTGCGTCAGCGGGTCCAGATTGTGCCCGTCGCAGCCGTGTTGAGAGACGATCGCCTGCGGTTTGAATTCGCGGATCACCTGGGGAACAACACCGTCGAGCGCACGCAGCCAGTCGGCGTCCACAGTGCGCGGCGGCAGGGCGATGTTGACCGCGCTGGCTGCGGCTTTCATCCCGCCGATCTCGGATGCGTAGCCGGTGCCGGGGAACAGGAAGCGGCCGTTTTCATGCAGGCTGATGGTGAGCACACGAGGGTCGTCCCAGAAGAAGTGCTCGGTGCCGTCACCGTGGTGGGCGTCGAGGTCGAGGTAGACCACGCGCTCGTACCCGGCGTCCAGAAGCTCTTGAATTGCCGCCGCGCAGTCGTTGTAGACGCAGAACCCGGCAGCTTTGCCGGGCATTGCGTGGTGCATTCCACCACAGAAGTTGACCGCGCGGTTGTACCGGCCGGAGGCAATTGCCCTGGCCGCTTCGACACTGGCCTGAAAGAGCCTGCCGGAGGCTTCGTGAATCTGGTCAAAGCGGGGGACGTCTTCCGTGCCGACCCCGTAGGTCTGCTGGTCTTCTTCCGAGATCGAGGCGGAAGCCCCGGCCGCTTTGACGGCGTCGATGAATTCCCGAGTGTGCAGGCGGGCGAGCGCTTCCTCGTCGACCTGCGGCACGGACTGGATGTGGATATTGGAGGCGTCGAACAGGCCGAAGTCCTGCGACAGCTTCGCCGTCAAGTCAAGCCGCAGCGGGTGCATGGGGTGGTGCGGACCGAAATTGTATTCGGTGAGGGATTCATCCCACATCACCAAAACTTCTTCTCTGCTCATACCCGTACTGTAGCCAAACGTGATCCGGTTCACTCACAGAGGCTCACCCCAATATTCGCTCCCAGGCTGCTTGCGCTGTTTTCCCGCGTGCGCGCACGCGGGTGAGTATGCTGGCTGACTGTGAGGAAGAACGGCAAGAACAAGCGCGAACTGCTGGCAACGGCAGCGCTGCCGGCGCGAGCTGCGCGCGACTTTGTCGACAGGGTTGCCGAACAGTCCCCCGCCAGGCTGGCAATGGGCGCGTTCGTCGTCGTCATCATATTCTTCACCGCGCTTCTGTGCTTGCCGGCAGCCCACCGGGACCCCGCGGACTTTTCGTTCGCCAACAGCCTGTTTGTTGCCACCTCGGCCGTGTGCGTTACGGGTCTGACCCCGGTGACCCTGCACGAATACTTTTCGAACTTCGGCCTGGTCATCATCGCCGCCGGCGTGCAGGTCGGCGGTATGGGCATTCTGACTATCGCTTCGATGCTGGGCATGCTCATCTCCAAGAAGCTCGGGGTGCGCCAGCGGCTCATCGCAGCTCAGGCGACGAACACGTTCAAACTCGGTCAGATGGGCACCCTGCTGCGCACCGTCATCAGCACGGTGCTCATTGTCGAGACGATCGTGTTCTTCGGACTGCTCATCGGCTTTCTTCGCCGCGGTGAACAGCTGGGCCAAGCGGCGGCCTCCGCAGCTTTCTATGCTATTTCGACCTACAACAATGCGGGCTTTGCCATTCACGATTCGGGCATGATCGCCTTCTCCGACGACTACTGGATCGTCTCCACAGTGATGTTCTCCGCTTTTGTGGGCTCACTGGGCTTCCCGGTGGTGCTCATCATGGGAGTCCTGTGGAACCGCCCCCGCCAGTGGGATCTGCACACCAAGCTCACACTCACGACCTCGCTCATTCTGCTGGCCGTCGGCAGCGTTCTCATAGCTATCTTCGAGTGGGGCAACGAAAAGACGCTAGCGGGCACCGGAATCGTCAACTACGCGTTCCAGTCTGCTTTCATGTCGCTGACCGCGCGGTCTTTGGGTATGAACACCGTCGACGTCGCATCCATGTCAGATGCCAGCCACTTGGCACTCGACGTTCTCATGTTCATCGGCGGCGGCTCTTCGTCTACCGCCGGGGGCATCAAAGTCACCACCCTTGCGGTGCTCGTGCTGGCCGCCTGGGCGGAAGCGCGCGGCGCCCGGGACGCTGTTGCCTTCAAGCGGCGCATCGACCCGTCGGCTGTTCGCCTGGCGATCTCCGTGACGATTGCAGGGTTCATCATCGTGATCGGCGGAACCATGGCGATGCTGGCCATGACCCACGAAGACCTCGATGACGCCCTCATGGACGTAATCTCTGCCTTCGGCACGTGCGGGCTGTCCTCCGGGTTCACTGAGAGGGCACCAGAACCGGCGCTGTACATTCTGAGCCTGCTCATGTTCCTGGGCCGACTGGGTACTATCTCCCTGGCGGCCGCACTGTCACAGCGCGACTCGCTGACTCATTTCCGCCACCCGGAAGAAAGGCCGATCATTGGCTAAGCGCAAACAGAAGACCGACAACTCGTCGGTGCTGGTGGTCGGTCTTGGCCGCTTCGGCGCGTCGACTGCCGAAAACCTGATGAAGCTCGGCAGGCAGGTGCTGGCTGTCGAAAGAGACCCGGGCAAGGTAGCGGAATTCGCAGGCAAGCTCACCCACGTTGTCGAAGCCGATGCCACCAACCTCGAGGCCCTGCGCCAGCTGGGAGCCGAAGACTTTTCAACCGCCGTGGTCGGCATCGGAACCTCGATCGAGGCGTCGGTGCTGACCACCGCTAACCTCGTCGACATTGGAATCGGGCAGGTGTGGGCGAAGGCCATCTCGAATTCTCACGGCAAGATTCTGCACCGGATCGGCGCCGAACACGTGCTCTACCCGGAATCTGAGGCGGGAGCTCGCGTAGCCCACCTGGTGTCATCGCGCATGCTCGACTATATCGAGTTCGACGACGGGCACTTTGCGGTCGTCAAAATGCGCCCGCCGAAAGAAGTGCAGGGCTTCACGCTGGGTGAATCAAAGATCCGCGATGACTACGGCGTCACGGTCGTGGGCGTCAAATCGCCCGGCCGCGACTTCACCTACGCCGAACCCAGTTCGCGCATCGGCGAACACGATGTGCTCATCGTCGCAGGCCACGTCGAGCTGCTGGGCCGTTTCGCCGGGCGGCCTTAGACGGCTCTGCGACCGTCGGCAGCGAACCGGCCGGTGGGCCTGTGCAGCTTCCCAGTCAGCTGTTTTCGCGCTCCATTGCGGCGGCCTTGTCAGCTGCGGCCCGTGCCGCGCGGACGACGCTCTGTTCGAAGCCGTCGGCTTCAAAGGAGTCAACCGCGGCGGCAGTTGTGCCGCCGGGGTGGGCAACGGCCCGGCGCAGCTTCGCAGGATCGGGGTCGGCTGCCAGCAGCAGACCCGCCCCTTCTGCAGTGGCGACGGCCATGCGGCGCGCTGTGTCTTCATCCAGGCCGAGTTCTTGACCTGCGGCAATGAGCTTTTCTGCCAGCAGGAAGAAATAGGCCACCCCGGAACCTGAAATGCCGATCATGCCGCCGATTGCCGATTCGGGCACCGTGAAGACCTCACCGGCACCCGACAGGAGCCTCGTAAGAGCTGCAGTCTGCTCTTGCGACATCGTGTTGTCCGGTGACACCGCGATGACGCCCTTGCCGATCGCAGAAGGGGTGTTCGGCATAATCCGCGCAATGGGGTTGTTCGGGAAGGCTTCGGCCAGTGTGTCCAGCGAAACCCCCGCGGCCATGGACACAATGACGGCCTCCTTGGCGAGAGCTTCGGCAAAGCTCGCAGCCGTTTCGCGGATTGCCCACGGCTTGACTCCCAGGAAGACGAAGTCTGCAGCGGCGGCTGCATCGGCGTTGGCGCTCTCGCTGTCTTCGGTCGCGTTCGCCTCAATTCCGAGGTCCTGTGTGAGCCGATCGGCCGATGCGCGCGAATGTGTGGTTGCGCGGACGCTCTCAGCATTGAGCGCATCTGTGCTCAACATTCCCTTCAGCAGGGAAGATCCCATGCTTCCCGCTCCGATGATGGAGACTGTCACAGCCATTTCTGCTCCTTTTCTTCTGTCGCCGTGCTAGCAGCCAAGCCCCAGGTGCTGCCGGGTGAAAGCCAAAGATTCCGCCAGCATGTCCATGCGCGTGGACTTTTTGCGCGCAAAGCGCGTGTTGACTTCAATGACCGCTTCGCCAGACCAGTTGACCTTAGCCAAGTACTGCAGGCACTCTTTGACCGGCATTTTTCCGCGCCCGGGCACCAGGTGTTCGTCCATGAGGGAGCCCGCGCCGTCGGTCACGTGGAGCACGCGCACGCGATCGTGGATCTGCTGCAGGGTCTCCAGGGCGTTCATTCCCGCCGTCGATGCGTGTGAGAAGTCAAACGTCATATTGTCGTAGTCTTCGTCCAGCGGGTTCCAGTCCGGATAGTAGATCTGCAGTTCGCGCACACCGGCTCGCCACGGGTACATGTTCTCCACCGCCAGGCGCACACCGGTTTCGTGTGACAGTCGGCGCACTCCGTCGACGAAGCCGCGCGCATAGTCTCCCTGCCAGCGAAACGGCGGGTGCAGAACAACCGTTTCGGCCCCAACGTCGAGCGCGAGCTTCGCGGTCAGGCGCAGCTTTTCCCAGTTGTCTTTGTGCATCACCCGCGGCAGCAGCAGAAGCGTCGGAGCGTGCAGCGACAGCACCGGCAGGCCCGTGCGCTGAGCGTATTCGAGGATGTGCGAGGCACTCTGCGTACCCGGATTGTCGGTGATCATGATCTCGACACCGTCGTAGCCCAGTGCAGCCGCCGTTTCGAAGGTGTTCTCCACTGTCATGGGGTACACCGAGGATGACGAAAGTCCCACGCGGATCCGTCCGTCAGAGGTGTGCACTGCGCCGTACTCGTACACGGGATTGTTCTCAAAATAGGCGCGGTGGCGCAGGGAATCTGCGCGAGCGCGGTTCTTCTTCGTGAACGCCTTACGAGGTGTTTTGTCTGTCACGCTTTCAGTTTAGGCGCACCCGGCTGACCCGGTCAGACCACTCCGTTAGACATCGGCACCGTGCTTGCCGTTGGTAGTCGTGGGGGTTTCGTCGCCGTCGAGCGTTTGGCGCACAGAGACGGGCTCTGCGGTGTCCAGCAGGTCCAGTTGGCGCATGATGATGCCTTCGCGCAGCGCCCAAGGCGAAATCGCCATCTTCTCGACTCCGAAGATGGTGAAAGCCGCATCCGCAACAATCGCGCCGGCAAGCACCTGGCCGCCGCGGTTCTCGGACACTCCTGGCAGGTCGGCCCGCTGGGCGGGTGTGCGCGATGCAAGTTCCTCGATTATCCGGGGCATGTCTTTTGCGTGCAGGTAGCGCGGGGCGTAGATGCCGTGGCTCGACGGTGCCGCTCCGGCAATGCGGGCCAGGGAGCGGAAGGTCTTGGATGAGCCGACTATCTGGTCGGGTTTGCCCACTCGGTTGATCTGGCCGGCGACCTTGCCGATTGTGTGGCGGGCGTGCCTGCGCAGCTGCGCGATTTCGTCGGGGTTGGGAAGTTCGTGGTTCAGGTAGTGGTTGAGCATACGGCCTGCACCCAGCGGCACCGAGACTGCCGCATCGGGGTATTCGTCTGTTCCGGCGGCCAGTTCGAACGATCCTCCGCCGATGTCCATCATCAGGATCTTGCCAGCTGACCATCCGAACCAGCGGCGGACCGCCAGGAAGGTGATGCGCGCTTCGTCCTGCCCGGACATGACGTTGAGGATCAGGCCGGTCTGTTCGTGAATCTTGTCGATGAGCTTCTGCCCGTTGGGGGCTTCGCGCAGGGCCGATGTGGCAAAGGCCAGAATTCGCTCCGCGCCCTGTTCTTCTGCTTCGACAATGGCTTCGCGGCAGAAGTGCAGCAGCCTGTTGGCCCCGTATTTCGACAGCGAACCGTCGTCTTTGAGATGTTCGGCCAGCCGCAGAACTTCCTTGTGGGATGAGGCCGGAAGCGGCGGGGCACCTTCGTGGGCGTCGACCACCAGCAGGTGAATGCTGTTGGATCCGATGTCGAGAACGGCTAAGCGCATGGTCTGCATCTTACCGCGCGGTCCTATTATCGGAGGTATGCAGAACACCCGAGCCCCGTGGATTACGGCGACTTTCATTATGACCGTTGCTGCGGTTGTGTTCTCCCGCCTGCCTCAGCTGCATGATCTGCGGCTGTATTTTCTGATTGCCGCGCTGGCGTTCTTCTTGGCCGGGCTCGTCATGGCCGGCCGCTCGCTGCGCGAGGCCTGGGCCCGCAGACGCAGCCAGCGGCGGCGCTGACGCAAGCTTCAGATCACCACATGGGCGGACGCTGCTCGCCGTCGTACGGGAAGCGGTCACGGAAGTCTGCGGCTATTGTCTGCATGTCGACAAAGCGCACGCCCTCGTGACCGCCGATGTAGTCGATCAGCCGTTCGAGCATGAGCAGCACCTGCGGGCGACCGGCGACGTCCGGGTGGAGCGTGATCGGGAAGATGGCGTAGTCCAGTTCGCGGTAGATCCAGTCGAACTGGTCTTTCCACAGCTCTTCGATCGACCTGGGGTTGACGAAGCCGTGGGAATTGGGGCTGCCCTTGATGAACATCATGGGCGGGAGGTCGTCAACGTACCAGTTGGCCGGAATCTCTACGAGGTCTACCGACTTGCCGTATTCCAAGGGCACCATCCATTCGGATGCCTGCTTGGAGTAGTCGATCTTCGTCCACTTCTCACCCGTCCGCGCGTAATAGGGAACGAAGTCGCCGTGGCTCTGTGAGTGGTCGTAGTCGAGGCCGAACTCCAGCAGCAGCTCAGCTGTGCGCTCTGACATTTCCCACCAGGGAGCAACATAGCCCTTCGGCTGTTGTCCGGCGAGCTTGGCCAGAACCTCCAGGGAGCGCTCCATGACGTCGCGTTCCTGCTGAGCGGTCATGTCCACCGGGTTTTCGTGGCTGTAGCCGTGCGCACCGATTTCGTGTCCGGCGTCGACGATCATTTTGACCTGTTCGGGGAAGGTCTCGGCGGAATGGCCGGGCACAAACCAGGTTGCGGGCAGTTCTCGCCGAGTGAGCATCTTCAGCAGGCGGGGAACCCCGATTTCACCGGCGTAGATGCCACGCTGAATGTCGTTCGGCGAATCCTGCCCACCGTAGGATCCAAGCCAACCGGATACAGCGTCGATGTCGATGCCGAAGCTGACCAGAATATCTTTCTTCGCCATGGGGCCTCCCTTCGCCCACCGGCAGAACCGCTGGTGAGCTAGTTCTGTCTGACGGGCGGCTGCCCGCCAGCGTCCGACTCCTGAGAGCCGGTTCACTTCAAGTATGACACCGGCGCAGCCCTGGGCGGGAGAGTCTGTCGGCTCAGTCGGGGAAGTCTGTTCGGCTTATGCTGAAATCGGGGCGGCGACGCTCGAAGAACGCTTCCTGTCCCCTGCTGATTTCCTTCGCATAGCTTTCAGCCAGCCAGCCACCCTCGGCAGCCGTGAGGTGATCACCGCGCAGAATCCGCTTGGCCGCGGTCTGCGACAGAGCCGAACGGCCCGCAATCGTCTTCGCCTTCTCAACTGCCGTGGCCAGTGGGTCTTCGGAGACTTCGTGGAAGAAGCCCAGGTTGTTCATCCGGTCGAAGTCGACGATGTCTGCCGTCAGCAGAATGTAGCGGGCAAAGGACTCCCCCAGAACAGCTGCGAGCCTGCGCGTGGGTCCAGGCGGGTAGACGAGTCCCAGGCGGCCGGCCGTCACACCGTAGATCGAGCCGGGTTTGGCGATCCGCACATCGCACGCGGCTGCGATTTCTGTGCCGCCGCCCACGCAGTTGCCCTCAATCGCTGCAATCGTCGGAATGTCGACGTTCTCAACAGCGGCTTCCGCATTCGCGTTGGTGTTCCAGAACTCCTGCAGCGGCACGTTGAGGTCGTTGATGTCAGAACCGGCCGAGAAATGGCCGCCGGCGCCGGTGATGATGAGCACTGACACCTTTGGGTCGGCGTCGATGGCCGAGACGATTCCCGGCAGCGCCAACCACATTTCACGCGACAGGGCGTTGCGCTTTTCCGGCCGGGAGATGGTCAGTGTGGCAATGCCGTCTTCAACGCCGTATTCAAAGCCCTCAACCAGGGGGATATCTGCGGGGGTGGGCTGCTGATCTGTCATTTCTCTCCTCTGTTTGGCCGGTTCTGTGTGTGCGAAAGATGCCAATACGCACACGAGGCGGAGCCCAGAAAAGCCGGACTCCGCCTCGGTTGTGCTGCTTATGTCAGCGGTCGGTGGGAACCTCGCGCTGGTCGTAGCCGGAGTAGGCCGACAGCGGGCGGATCAGAGCGTTGTTGGCGGTCTGCTCCATGATGTGTGCCGTCCAGCCGGTGATGCGGGCCATGACGAAGATGGGCGTGAACTGTTCGGTGTCGAAGCCCATCAGGTGGTAGGCCGGGCCCGACGGGTAGTCGAGGTTCGGGTAGATGCCCTTGCGGGACACGAACTCTTCTTCGAAGGTGTTGTAGAGGTCGAGCAGTTCGTCAGCACCCTTGACTTTGACCATGTCTTCAAACGCTGCGCGCATGGTGGGAACGCGCGAATCGCCGTTCTTGTACACGCGGTGGCCGAAGCCCATGATCTTCTGCTTGTTGGCAAGCGCGTTGTCAATGTATTCGGAGGCCTTGTCAGCCGTGCCGACTTCGGCCAGGGTCGCCATGACAGCTTCGTTTGCACCGCCGTGCAGAGCGCCCTTCAGTGCTCCGATGGCACCGGCGACCGAGGAGTGCATGTCCGAGGTCGTCGAGGTGATGACGCGGGCGGTGAAGGTCGAAGCGTTGAAGGAGTGCTCGGCGTAGAGGATGAGCGAAATGTCGAAGCAGCGAACAACTTCCTTCGCCGGAACTTCGCCGAAGACCATGTGGAAGAAGTTCTCCGCGTAGGTCAGGTCTTCCTTCGGGGCGATCGGGTCGAGCCCGTGGCGGCGGCGGTGGTCAATGGCCACGACGGTCGGCAGCTGGGCGTAGAGGCGTTCGGCCTTCGCGCGGTCGGCTTCTGGGCTGTTGTCTTCCGCCTGGGGGTCGACAGCACCGAGGTAGGCCACCGCGGTCTGCACCACGTGCATGGGGTGGGTGTCCTTCGGCAGACCCAGGATGAGGTCGACCAGCTTGGGGTCGATGTCGCGCTGGCTGCGTTCGCGCTCGGTGAACTCAGCGAGCTGTTCGGCAGTCGGCAGTTCGCCGTTCCAGATGAGGTAGGCGACTTCCTCAAAGCTGCAGTTGGCGGCCAGTTCCTGCACCGGGTAGCCGCGGTAGGTCAGCGAGTTGGTTTCCTGAACGACCTTCGAGATTTCGGTGGTGTCGACGACAACACCGGCCAGGCCCTTCTTGATTTCCTGTTCGGTCACTGGTGACCCTCCTGTGAGAAGTTGAAGACGTGGGCGTCGAACTCGTTGTACGCCGAGTAGTCGATCGTTTCATAGAGGTCAGCACGGGTCTGCATTGTGCTGACGAGGCTTTCCTGCGTGCCTTCGGTGCGGATGACCTGCAGGCCGCGCTTGATGGCGCCCATTGCCAGGCGCAGTGTTGTGACGGGGTAGATGACGAGCTTGACGCCTGCCGATTCGAGCTGCTGCGTGGTGAACAGTTCGCTCTTGCCGAACTCGGTCATATTGGCAAGGATCGGGGCGTCGACGGCCTTGGCGAACTGTTCGAATTCACCGAGGTCGCGCATTGCCTCGGGGAAGATGAGGTCTGCACCGGCGTCGATGTACGCCTTGGCGCGGTCGATTGCGGCGTCCAGGCCCTCACCGGCGCGGGCGTCGGTGCGGGCGCACAGGACGAAGTTTTCGTCGCGGCGACCGCGCACGGCAGCCGAGATGCGCTTGACCATTTCTTCTGTGCTGACGATCTCTTTGCCGTCCAGGTGGCCGCAGCGCTTGGGGTTGACTTGGTCTTCCAGGTGCATGCCGGCGATTCCGGCGTCTTCCATTTCCTGCACCGTGCGGGCGACGTTCATCGCCTCGCCCCAGCCGGTGTCGGCGTCGATGAATGTGGGCAGGTTCGTCACGCTCGAGATTGCGCGGCCGTGTTCTGCGACTTCCGTCAGCGTTGTCAGACCGATGTCGGGCAGGCCTTGGTCAGCGGAGAAAGCACCGCCGGAGATGTAGACGCCTTCGAAGCCCTCCTGCTCGATGATCTGAGCGTTGATCGGGTTGATGGCTCCGGGGAACTGAACGATTTTGTCCCCGGCCAGCAGCCGACGGAACTCTTCGCGGCGTTTGTGCGCCGGGGTGGTTGCTCCAAGCATGTGTTTCCCTTCTGATGGATTCCAGCTAGCGGGTGCGAGCCTGCCGCGCCCGTGTGGACGCGGCAGGCTCGCGTCATCTGCGATCAGAGATCAGAAGATGCCCGATGTGGTGGTCTTCTCCAGGCCGTCGACGACGAACGACAGTTCGCCGATTGCCTTGCCGTCAAGCTCGGCGAGGTTTTCTGCCAGGTCGATGAAGCGCTTCTGTTCGGAGTCCGACACGATGCCCTCGGCGAGCGTGTGGAACTTCTTAATGTAGTCAGCGCGCTCGAACGGACGTGCGCCGTTGGGGTGGGCGTCTGCGACAGCGAGTTCGTCGACCAGGGTCGAACCGTCTTCGAACTCGATTTCCACGCGACCGCCGAATGCCATTTCGTCTGGGTCGGTCGAGTGGTAGCGGCGGGTCCACTCGGGGTCTTCGCGGGTTTCGATCTTGTGCCACAGTTCGACCGTTTCGGGGCGTGCGGCACGTTCCGGTGCGTAGGAATCGTTGTGGTGCCAGCCCTGGTCTTCCATGGCCACGGCGAAGATGTACATGATCGAGTGGTCGAGGGTTTCGCGCGAAGCCTTCGGGTCCATCTTCTGCGGGTCGTTTGCTCCGGTGCCGATCACGTTGTGCGTGTGGTGCGAGGTGTGGATCGTGATCTTCTTGATCTTCGAGAAGTCGTCGATCTGCTTGCCCATCTTGCGGGCGAGGTCGATGAGCGCCTGCGCCTGGTATTCGGCGGAGTGTTCCTTGGTGTAGGTGTCCATGATGGCGCGCTTGGCTTCGCCCTTGCCCGGCAGCGGGACGGTGTAGCGGGCTTCTGGACCGGAGAGGATCCAGGCGATGAAGCCGTCTTCACCTTCGTAGATGGGGTTCGGGGCGCCTTCGCCGCGCATTGCTCGGTCGACCGATTCGATGGCCATCTTTGCGGCGAACGCGGGTGCGTGTGCCTTCCAGGACGAGATTTCGCCCTTGCGCGACTGGCGGGTGGCAGTGGTCACGTGCAGTGCCTGGCCGATGGCCTGGAAGATGACTTCTTTGTCCAGGTGGAGCATGGCGCCGATGCCGGCTGCCGATGCGACGCCGAGGTGTGCGACGTGGTCGATTTTGTGTTCGTGCAGGCAGATGCCCTTGACCAGGTCGACCTGCATTTCGTATGCGGTCGCGATGCCGTTGATGAGGTCCTTGCCGCCGATTCCCTTGTGCTGGGCGACTGCGAGGACAGCCGGGATGTTGTCGCCGGGGTGCGAGTAGTCCTTCGCGAGGAAAGTGTCGTGGAAGTCGAGTTCGCGCACGGCTACGCCGTTGGCCCATGCCGCCCATTCGGGAGACACGCGGTAGTCGGTTGCTAGGCCGAAGATGTTGGCACCGGGGGCCAGTCTGTGCGGCATTGCCTGTTCGCGGGCCGAGGTCGGGGCCTTGCGGTGGACCGATGCGGCGGCAACTGCGGCGTTGTCGATGACGCGGTTGATGACCATGTCCTGGACGTCGGCGTCGACCGGAACCGGGTCGACTGCAACTTCGGCCATCTTGTAGGCCAGCTGGTCTTCGTGGGCCAGCTTTTCGGTGCTCTTGTACGTGCGTACTTCGTGGTTGATCATGGGTTCTCCTCTGTGGTTGACCATGGTCGCGAAGGTGCGCGGGCGCGCACCCCGAAAGTATCTTGATATCAAGATAAGTCTAGCGTGACCGACTGCTCGCTGTGCAACCGGCCACACTGTTTGTCCTAGGTCTCACTCTGCGGACATGCTCGAGCTTATGTTCCGAGCAGATCCCGTAGTCTGCCTGTGGTTGCCCGAAACACCCCGACTGCACATTCCCGCCCGCCGCCCAGCGGCCAGCCAGCGTCGAAAGGAAGCCCGAATGACACCGACCACCGCCATCAGCCGCCTCGAACTGCGCAGGCTGATCGACCGTTCCTTTGTCGAAGACGCACCCGCCGGGGACATCACGGCACAGACGTTCATCCCGGAGTCTGCTCTTTTCACCGGTGTTGTGTCCGCCCGCGAACCGGGCGTGATGGCAGACGGGGGCGTTTTCGCCGAAGTCATGAAGGCGGCTGCGGAGGAAAGCCGGACTGCGCCCGTTGAAGTTGAGGTGCTTGTTGCCGATGGGCAGGAGTTCGCTGCCGGTGACCACCTGATCCGCATGTCCGGGCCGGCCCGCGCGGTGCTTCTGGGCGAGCGCCTGGGGCTGAACCTGCTGCAGCGCATGTGCGCGATTGCCGCTGCCACCAAAAAGTTCACTGACGAGGCGCAGCGCGGCTTTGCGCGCAGCTCACGGCGGCAGGGCTCGGTGCGGGTGGCCGACACCCGCAAGACAACACCGGGGCTGCGGTTCCTGGAACGGTACGCAGTGCGCTGCGGCGGTGGGCACAATCACCGCCGCGGACTGTCTGATGCCGTGATGCTCAAAGACAATCACCTGTCGCTGCTGGGCGAAGGGGACGCGCTCACACAAGCACTGCGCGAAGGCATCGCCGAGCTTGGCCACACTGTGCACGTTGAGGTCGAAGTGGATCGAAGGGAGCAGATCGAGCCGGTTGTCGCAGCGGGCGTAGACACCATCATGCTTGATAACTTCACCCCCGAACAGCTGCGCGAAGGCGTCGAGCAGGTGGCAGGCCGTGCTGTCGTGGAGGCAAGCGGAGGGGTCAATCTGAGCACGATTGCGGACATTGCCGCCACCGGCGTCGACGTCATCTCCGTTGGCGCTCTGACCCACTCGGTCGTCAACCTCGACCTGGGCCTCGACGCGCTGGACTGACGTGGGCCCACTCTGATTGAGAGGGGCTGATCTCAACGGTTTCTGCCGCTACGATTGCCCCATGACGCGCACAGCTCTGGACTACGACGACAACTGGTTCTCAGCAGACGAACTGGCTTACCTGCGCCGCCGACTGCCGATCACCTATGTGCACGCCGTTCCGCTTCTGCTGGGCACGGCAGGCGAAGTCGAGCGCATCGGACTGCTCATGCGCCAATCGGAAGGCCGACTGGGCCGCGAGCTCGTGGGCGGACGCGTCAAGTATCACGAGCCTTTGCGAGCGGCCCTGCAGCGGCACCTCGAAAGTGATCTGAGCCCACTCGCGTTGCCGCGCATACCGGAATCGCTCACCCCGTTCCACGTGGCGGAGTACTTTCCGACAGAGGGCGAATCCCGCTACTACGATCCGCGGCAGCACGCAATTGCGCTGTGCTACACGGTTCCCGTCACCGGCGAATGCCAGCCCAGCCAGGACGCGCTGTCCGTTGACTGGTACACCCCGGCCCAGGCAGTCGCAGACACCGTGGCCGCAGACATGGCGCACGGACAGCACAACATTGTGAAACTCGCTCTGGCCCACTGCGGAGTGCTCCCGTAAGCCGCGGTTCTGCGCAGCGGGCCGCTGCCGATCGGAGAGCTCCAGATGACCTATAACGGTACGGCCTGGTTGACGAGCCGAGAGCCTTTGCAGGTCGATGTGCTCGGACTGACCCTGAGCACACGAATACCAGATTTCGGCAACATGTCAGCTGCGGCGATTCTCCACCCTTTCGAGGACGAGAACGGCCGACCGCTCGAATGGCAGGAGGCTGACAAGACCCTGGGTGCGGACGCAATCGAACTCTCAGCGGGACGGGATCGGTTCTCACCTGCCACCGGAGAACTGGATCAGACTCAAGCGAAGACCCTGCTGCAGATTCTGTGCCCCTTTCGGACATCTGTGCTGCTTGGCTTCAGCGCGGATGTTCTGGTTACCCCGTCCTCACCGCATACCGATATGCATCGCAACGCAGAAGGCCGGATCGTCGCATCTGATCAGCAACTCGTGGCTGCCGGCAGTGAACGGTTCCTCATCCACCAGTTCACTGGTACGGGTCTTGAGCTGATGGAGTCGCTGCGTACAGCTCAGGGGTGGATCGAGTGGCCTGACTTGATGTGGGCAGATGACAGAACCTGGATGCTCGATTCGCATTGGGATGCGCCGTTCACCGTCGTAGCCGCTGACGCGGAGACGATAGACCGCATCTCTTCGTGCTCTGGGCTCGACTCCTTAAAGCTCCGCTGAATGTTCGGATGACTTCTTGACTGGATCAACATCCCCGGTCAGTACACCTCCCGGTATTACGCCCCTGCTGTAAGGCGCACCTAGCCTTTCTTTGGAGCGCCTGTCCTTCGTGGCGAACCGCATCGAAAAGTACGACGCTTATGGCATGACAGAGAAAGCTGCATTCGCAGACCACGTCCAGCGAGACGAACCACACGGCGCTTCAGGCACCGCACAGAAACTCAACTGGCTGCGCGCCGGTGTGCTCGGCGCCAACGACGGCATTGTGTCAGTTGCCGCGGTTGTCGTCGGCGTTGCCGGTGCAACCGCCAACCTCGGCGCTATCGCCACAGCGGGTGCTGCCGCAGTGCTCGGCGGGGCAGTGTCGATGGCGCTGGGTGAATACGTGTCGGTGTACACGCAAAACGACGCAGAGCACGACATGATTGCGCGCGAAAAGCGCGAACTGGCCGAAGATCCAGACGGTGAACTCGAAGAGCTCACGGCCCTCTACCAGGAGCGCGGGCTGTCACGCGAAACAGCGGAAGCCGTTGCACAGGAACTCACGGCGAAGGATGCCCTGCGGGCACACCTGACAATGGAGCTCAACCTCGACGAAGACGATATCGTCAGCCCGTGGCACGCCGCATGGGCATCGTTCTTCGCCTTTCTCGTCGGTGCGATTCTGCCGATGCTCGCCATTCTCCTGCCGCCGCCCGAACTGCGCATCGGCGTCACTGCCGTGGCTACTCTCGTCGCACTCGGCCTCACGGGAGCCCTCGGGGCCAAACTCGGCGGAGGCTCCCCAACCAAGGCTGCCATTCGCGTGGTGATCGGCGGGGCCTTGGCGCTGCTGGTGACCTATCTTGTGGGCGCTTTTCTGGGAACCTCAGTGGGTGTGTAGGTTCCGAACGAGCAGAATC
This sequence comes from Brevibacterium sp. Marseille-P9724, assembly GCF_902500275.1. Taxonomy (NCBI): domain Bacteria; kingdom Bacillati; phylum Actinomycetota; class Actinomycetes; order Micrococcales; family Brevibacteriaceae; genus Brevibacterium; species Brevibacterium sp. Marseille-P9724. Next base: position 264,953 of record NZ_LR722991.1, read on the forward strand.
CACCCAGAAACGGTTTGAGCCGCGAACACTGTGTTCGCGGCTCAAACCGTTTTCTTATCCAGCGCAAGGCCGGGCGTGACGATCAGCTGCGCATCAGTTGGGGCGCAGCGGCAGGCCGTTGGAGTCCTTGGCGTTGCCTGCCAGCATGATGATGCCGTCGATGAAGCCCCACAGCGACCCAAAGCCCAGGGTCACGAACGTGACGATCAGCTGGGCAACACCGATGCCGACGTGGCCTGTGTAGAACCGGCCAACACCGAGACCGCCCAGGAGGATGCCGAGCAGGCCGGCAACCAGCTTGGACTTTTCGCTGTAGGGCAGACCCGTGACCGGGTCGTAGCCGTAGGGCGCGCCGGGCGAACCGGGCTGTCCGGGGGCCGCCTGGTATGTGCCGGGCTGACCGGGTGAGCCCTGCTGCCCCTGTCCGGGGTAGCCTGCGCCGGGCTGGCTGTACGAACTGTAGTCTGCCGACTGGTTCGACGGGGCAGCTTCCGGTGCGGGACCCGCATCCGACCCCTGCGAGGTGGTGCCGTCTGCGCTGTTCGGGACGCTGCTGTGGGGGTCGTTGGGCGGCTGAGCCATATTGTCCTCCGTGAATGTGATGTGTGCCTATACAGCAATACCGGTCAACACTGTACCCGGCTTCGCGCTCAGGTTGTCAGAACATGACGGCTGCCGACTGCTGTTTGCATCAGCAAAGCCGCCCAGCGGACGCTCACTCCGAGCTGTTGTGCCCCAGAAGCGCAGACAGCCGGAGGCGTTTCGCCCACGGCGGAACAAAACGTAGTTAACTGTGATGCATGGAACTATTCATCATCTATGTGGCGATTGTGTTTCTGTGCGGCCTTGCCGCGTGGGCTGTACGCCTGCCTCCGCTCATCGGCTTCCTAGCCGCCGGGTTCATCCTCCACGCACGGGGCGTGGAACAGCTCCAGGCGATGGAAGTCCTGGCCGACATCGGCGTCACGCTCATGCTTTTCGCCATCGGCCTGCGCTTGGACCTGAAAGCGCTCACGGACAAGGCCGTGTGGCTCACAGCCGGCGTTCACATAGTGATCATGACCGCTATAAGCGCAGCTTTCATCACCGCACTCAATATTCTCGGCGCATTCGGGCCGACCGATTTTCAGGTTGCACTGCGCATCGGCGTGGTGCTGGCGTTTTCGTCGACCATAGTGGTCATCAAAATCCTGCAGGACCGAGGAGACGAGCAGTCCCTCTACGGCAATATCTGTGTGGGCATCCTCATCATGCAGGACATTGCCGCCGTCGTGTTCATCAGCATTCTGCGCGGCGAAGCACCCAGCGCGTGGTCTCTCAGCCTGGTGCTGATCATTCCGCTTCTCATGGTCGCCACTCGCCGCTGGTACAAGCTCGGCCACGGTGAACTCGGCGCTCTCTTCGGCATCGCTATGGCCCTCATTCCCGGTTACGCGTTGTTTGAGTTCTTCGGCCTGTCCGGCAGCCTGGGAGCTCTCATCATGGGGCTCGTATTGGCCCGCTCCCCCGGCGCGGAACAGCTTTCTCACGCCCTGTTCACTTTCAAAGAGCTCATGCTGGTGGCTTTCTTCGTCAATGTGGGCTTCATGGGCCTGCCCACCATGCAGAACCTGGTCGATGCATTCCTGCTTCTGCTGCTCATCCCCGTGCAGGCAGTCCTGTTCTGGGCGATTCTTTGGTACTTGGGGCTGCGCAACCGCACGGCCGTGCTGGCTGCACTTCTGCTGGCGAACTATTCGGAATTCTCACTCATCATTGCGGCGATGGGCGTACACGACGGCTGGCTGGATACCCGCTGGATGCTGTCGCTCGTACTGGCGGTGTCGCTGAGCTTCATAGTGTCCGCAGTGCTCAACCCCCAGTCGGTTTCCCCGGCCACACACCTGGCCCAGCGTCTTCCGACCCGTCCTCCCCATCTGATTCATCCAGAAGACCGCCCAATCGAACTCGGCAGTGCACGCGCCCTCATCCTCGGCATGGGCCGCGTGGGTCAGGCCTGCTACGCGGAGCTGACGGGGATTCTCGGCGATGACCAGGTTCTGGGCGTCGAACACGACCCCGTGCGCGTTCGCGAACTTCAGGAGAAGGGCTTCAACGTGGTGGAAGGTGACGCTACCGACATCGACTTCTGGGCGCGCGTCAAAGCCGCCCACCAGATCGACATGATCATGCTCGCCATGCCCGCACAGCACGCCAATGTCGACACCGTGAAGGAAATCCACGCTTCTCACGTTGACACTGAGAACACCACGATCGCATCCGTGGCCATGTACATCGAAGACGTCGAAGAGCTCAGCGAATTGGGTCTCGACGTGGTGGTGCACTTGCAGGACGGCGCGGGTGAAAGCCTAGCCGAGCGCACCCTCATCAAGCACGCCCGCACCAAGGAGCAGTGACAGCGGGAGTCAGGAGCTGGTGACCACGGTGGTCGAGGCTGCAATGGCGGCGCTGGCTGCCATAATGGCGGCTTCGTCTGCGGCTTTCTTGATGGCCTTGCGCACCGCACTGTCAGCGGCCGAAGCTTCTGCGGCTTCCTGCGCCTGCTCGATGAGCTCCTTGCGATTCGGCGCGGAGCCGTCGATCGCGTGCTCCACCTTCTTCCCCGCGGCCAGAAACCCCAGGAGCGCGCCGGTGCGTTCGTCCACTTTCGGCGCTGTGCTGATGGGCCCGGTGTCCAGCTGGCGCGCAATCGACTTTCGCAGCTCATCACCGGTGACTCCCTCAGCCAGCCGCCACGCGGTGCCGGCGGGAATGAACAGAAACTTTTTCTGCTTGGAGCGCACAACGCCCAGCTCTTTCAGCCGCTCCATAAGCGAGCGGTGCAGATTCTCTGTCAACGCCTCTATGGCTTTCTGCGTTGTCAGAGGTTTTTTGCTTTTCTCCTGTTCATCCCTCAGACGTGCCAGCGCTGTCGCCAGAAACGGATCAGCAGGCGTCGTGCCTTCCGTGATCCCCACCCGAGGCCTCCTCTGCTGCAGGTCCGGCACAGCGACAGCACCGACCAGCACAAGATCACAGAAGACCGCCCCGGCGAGCATCGCATCGATGTCTTTGCCGGTGGCCACTGGGCCTTCGGGCTTGCTCAGCAGAACAATGAGGTCATCAGCAATTAGGCTCATAGCTCCAACTGTAGTGCCCCGGGCCCAGAAAAGCAGTGTTATCAGAAAATATTCGAGGTGACGAAAAGGCACGAGGTGGAACTCCACCTCGTGCCTTTTCTCATGACTTCCGCTCCTGTCGTCAGTCCTCGGACTGCGGCGGATTCTTTTTGCGCTTGGGCAGCAGAGCAGGTGCCGTGCGCTCGATGCGGTAGTCAATCCGGTTGTCCAGGCTCTCTTCCCATTCGCGGCGCATGCGGTCAGACCAGTCTTCGTCTGGCACCAATCCGCCTTCGGAAAGATCGTCAACCACAGCTTCGCGCACGTGCTCGGTCAGTGCCTGTGCGCGGCCCAACAGACGCTGACGCTCGATCAGCTTCTGGTCGAGCTTGAGCGAACGCAGAGTCGCAAAGCACATGAGCAGCAGAATGATGCTGAACGGCAAAGCGGTGGCAAGTGCGCCCGCCTGAATAGACTCCAAACCGCCCGACACCAGCAGGGCGATGGCGATCGCACCTTCGAGGAACGCCCACAGAACACGTGTCCACAGCTTCGGATTGGGGTGGCCGCCCGAGCACAGCATGCACACCACCAGCGAACCGGAGTCTGAGGAGGTGATGAAGAAGATCGTCACCAGAATGATCGCGATGACTGACAGCACACTTCCCAGCGGAAGCGTGTTCAGCACCTGGAAGAGCGCGCTTTCGGCCACAACGCCTTCGCCGGATGCCTTATCCCACAGGTCTCCCACCGTCAGCTGGCGCAGAATGCCGGTCGAACCCATCACCGAGAACCACAGGAAGCCGACCGCTGTGGGCACGAAAATGACGCCCATGATGAATTCGCGAATTGTGCGGCCGCGAGAAATGCGGGCGATGAACACGCCGACAAAGGGTGCCCACGAAATCCACCAGCCCCAGTAGAACAGGGTCCAGGAAGAAGCCCAGGTCTGGCCGTCATCGCCAGTGTAGGTGGCGGTGTCCATCGTCATGTTGAAGAAATCGGCCAGGTAGAAGCCGAGGGACTCCACCAGATTGCGGAAGATGAAAACAGTCGGGCCCAGGATGATGATCGACACCAGCAGAACGCCTGCCAGAGTCAGGTTTCCCGTCGAGAGCCACTTAATGCCCTTGCCCAGGCCGCTGACCACGGATGTCGTGGCAAGCAGCGTGATGACCACGATGAGCACGACCAGCAGAGTTTCGCTCACCTCGCTGATCAGCCCCATCGACTGCACACCGGCAGCAATCTGCTGGACGCCCAGTCCCAGCGACGTAGCGACGCCGAAGATGGTTCCCATGACGGCGACGACGTCAACGGCATCGCCCAGCCAGCCGTGGACGCGTTTGCCCAGGATCGGTTCGAGTGCCCAGCGGATCGACACGGGGCGTCCGCGGCGGTGAATGCCGTAGGCCAGGGCCAGGCCGATGATGGCGTAGATCGACCACGGGTGCAGGCCCCAGTGGATGAAGGTTTGGGCCATGCCGTGTTTGGCCAGCTGTTCGGGCCCGCCTTCCCAGCCGGGCTTCGGGTCTGATGTCGCGTAGATCAGCGGTTCCGCCACACCGTAGAACACCAGTCCCACACCCATACCGGCGGCGAACAGCATGGAGAACCAGGGGATCAAGCCGAATTCAGGTTCTTCGTTGTCCCGACCCAATCTGATTCCGCCGTACTTGCTCAGCCCGAAGTACAGGGCGAACACGATGAAGATCGCCACCACGAGCATGTACCACCAGCCGAGCGCACTGACGATCCACTCCTGCGCAGTGGTCAGAACAGTGCCGGTGACATCGGGCAGGGCGATCGCGGCGACCGTGAGGACCGCCGTGATGATGAGCGAGGGCCAGAAGACTCGCGGGGTGACGAAGCCCCGGCCGATTCTCACGCCCTGCGCGCGCAGCTGCCCCGTAATGCGCAGGTCAGCCGCTTCATTGTCGATGGGCCGAACTTCACCGGCTTCCGGGTCAAGCGGGTCGACCAGTGCGACGTCCTCAGATTGGCTGAGTCTGTCCTCTAGGTCTATGTGGGCGTCGGGGCGATCGGCCGAATTGTCGGCTGTCATCCTTCGTCCTCCTCTGTCAGCTGATGCCTGGTCAAACCTCCACACTACACAGGCACGGTTTTCGCAGGAGGTTTGCAGACTGTACCGCGTGGACGTTTGGGGCTGGGTTCTGCCGTTGTCGAAGGCTTACGAGGCGGAGGCCGGTCTGGTCTGCTGCCGCTGTGTCAGTGCCTCATGGCACTGTGTGCATATGACTTACGAATGCACCGACTGCGGCTACCGAAGCCCCAAGTGGCTTGGCCGCTGCCCCAAGTGCGGGGAATGGGGAACTTTGGAAGAGGCCGTCCAGCTGGGTGCTTCTGCCAAGACGAAAGCGACTAAGCCGACAGCGCTCACTGCTGCCAAACCCATGACGGAAATCGATCCCGCCTCAGCTCGTGCACGCTCCACGCAGGTCGATGAACTCGATCGTGTGCTCGGCGGCGGGTTTGTTCCCGGTGGGGTTGTTCTGCTCGCGGGTGAACCCGGTGTGGGGAAGTCGACTCTGCTGCTCGATGTTGCCGGCAAGGCCGCCGCGGTCGGGCAGCGCGTTCTCTACGTTACGGGCGAAGAATCCCAGGGGCAGGTGCGCGGTCGCGCGGAGCGAATCGGGGCGGTGCAGTCAAACCTTCTGCTGGCGGCCGAAACAGACCTCGCCACAGTGCTGGGACAGATCGAGGCGGTTTCTCCGGACCTTCTGATCGTTGATTCCGTGCAGACCATAGGGTCTTCGGAGGTCTCCGGGGTTCCCGGCGGTGTCACCCAGGTTCGGGAAGTCGCCGCGTCGCTTATTCGCGAAGCAAAGGTGCGCGGCCTTCCCACTATCCTGGTAGGCCACATAACCAAGGACGGCAATGTCGCAGGTCCGCGGCTGTTGGAACACCTGGTGGATGTCGTGTGCAGCTTCGAAGGCGACAGGCATTCGCGCATGCGGATTCTGCGAGCGCTGAAGAACCGCTATGGCACAACTGACGAAGTCGGCCTGTTCGACATGGACGAAACCGGCATCAGCAGTGTGGTTGACCCGGCGCAGATGTTCGTCGGCTCATCGAACTCCCCGGGCACCTGTTTGACGGTTGCACTCGAAGGCAAACGCGCCATGATTGTCGAAATCCAGGCGCTGGTTGATCCACAGGAGGGCGGTGGGTCACCGCGGCGAGTGGTCAACGGGCTCGACTCTTCCCGTGTTGCTATGAACATTGCCGTTGTCGGCCGCAGTTTGGAACAGAGCATCAGCGGGCGCAATGACGTGTACGTCTCGACCGTCGGCGGCATCAAACTGGCCGAACCCGCAGTCGACCTGGGCGTGTGCCTGGCCTTGGCCGGGGCATATGCCGGCAGACCGCCCAAAGACAGGCTGGTTGCAGTCGGCGAAATCAGCCTCTCCGGTGAAATCCGCCGGGTTCCGGGAATTCAGCAGCGCCTGATCGAAGCATCTCGGCTGGGCTTCAGCCGCGCCATTGTTGCCCAAGGGTCACTCACCGACATCACGGTTCCGGGGAGCATGCGCGTGGCAGAGTGCACATCACTGCGCGATGCCGTCGACATCACCTACAGCTGATCGAAGTCCGCAACATCGAGGTCCGAGTTAAGCCAGGTGCCGACGGGTATGAACTCTGCGCTGACCAGCCGGCACCTGAGCAAGAACACGGCTCAGCCGATGGCCTTTGCGTGGCGGCGGGCGGTTTCAACGTAGTGCGCTGCTGACTGCGGCAGGAAGTCGAGTTCTTCCTGAGTGAGTTCACGGCGAACTTTCGCGGGTGCACCGGCGACAAGCGACCCATCGGGAACTTCTGTGCCTTCCAGCACCAGGGCACCGGCGGCCACAAGGCAGTCCTTGCCGATTCGCGCCCCGTTCATGATGGTGGCGGACATGCCGATGAGCGTGCGATCGCCAATGGTGCTGCCGTGAACAACAGCACTGTGGCCGACGGTCACGTCGTTGCCGACAGTGCACGGAAAATCTTCGTCGGCGTGCAGAACCACATTGTCCTGCAGGTTGGTGCGCTTTCCCACCGAGATCGTCGCGGTGTCACCGCGTACCGAAACTCCGTAAAACGCACTGGAGTCTTCGGCCATGATCACATCACCGGAAAGAGTGGCTGTCGGAGCGAGAAATGCGGCGTCGTCAGCTTTCGGGACGCCGTTGTCCAGAGGAATGATGTGTGCCATGTCACCATCTTAGCCAGCAGCGCCCGCGTGGTTCCAGCCGCCAACCCTCAGTCCTTGCTGTCCTTCTTGTCTTCCTTACCGCTCTGGCCTGCTTTGTCGTCCTTCTTGTCCGAGCCGTCTTTGCCGCCTTCATCAGTGCTGCCTTCACCGTCATCAGGCTTTCCGACAACGGTGAAGTCGTGCGGCGGGCTCGCAGTGTCACCCAGCTTCACAACCAGCTGGTATTGGCCCGGCTCGAAGCTGTCAGCCGTTTTGTTGCAGTTCTGGTCCGTTGGCACGAGCGACCACGTCAGCGAGGTCTTCTTCGCAGATCCCGGTGCGAACACCCGCTGTTCGTCCTGTCCCTCACTGGAACACCATGCTGAGTCCCACACGGTTTTGTCATTCTGCTGAATGATGAACTGCTGCGAAGCAGAGCCGACCTCAATCTGACACTCAGCGCTGTGCTCATTCTTGACGTTGAGAGTCATAGTGGCCTTGTCGCCGGCCTTGTACTTGTCTTTGTCCATCCCCGCGGTGAGGGTCACCTGATCAGTGGGGCACACGCCGCTGGCTTCATCGCCCTGCGGCCCGGGGGCTTCTTCCTTCTGCTCGGAGTCCGCTTCTCCAGCAGCCGACTGGGGTTCTTCTTCCGGTTTGGCGGGCTGGTCGCCAGAGCCGGACAGTGCCTGCACAAGCAGGACGATTCCGACGATGAACAGGGCCAGGATCAACACGGCCAAGCCCAGCACCGTCATGCGGCGGCGTCGATACACTTCGGGAGGATGGCGGCGCACGGGCGCCGTCGGCCTCGGAGCACTGGAAGGAGTCATCCCTTTGAGCGTACGTCGCCACACCGCTTCCGTCCGTGGGACACACCGCCGACCGGATGATCTGGAAGCTCTGCACACCGCGGTGATCGACTGGTTTGCCCGGCACGAGCGCCCACTGCCTTGGCGCAGGCCCGGCACATCCGCGTGGGGTGTTCTGGTGTCCGAGGTGATGTCGCAGCAGACACCCATGTCCCGTGTGGCACCCCGCTGGACCGAGTGGATGCGCAAGTGGCCCACCCCCGCGGACCTGGCCTCCGCCTCGACTGCGGATGTTCTTCTGGCCTGGGACACGCTGGGCTATCCTCGGCGCGCACTGCGACTGCAGGAGTGCGCGCGCGTGATTGTCGCCGACCACGGCGGGCAGGTGCCCAACGATGAGGACACCCTGCTGAGTCTGCCCGGAATCGGGGCCTACACGGCGGCTGCCGTCGCGGGGTTTGCCTTCGGGGCGCGCACGGCGATCCTGGACGTCAACATCCGCCGGGTGCTCGCCCGGGCGGTTGACGGCCATGAGCACCCCGGCAGCGCCACAAAGGCCGAGGCGGCCTGGGCCCGGGAACTGCTCCCGCAGGAACCGCAGCAGTCTGTCCGCTGGAATGCCGGGACCATGGAGCTTGGCGCTTTGGTGTGTACATCTCGCAGCCCACGGTGCGAAGACTGCCCGCTGCTTTCAAGCTGCGCTTGGGTGTTGGCGGGCAAGCCGTCCAGTCCAGAGCGAAAACCGAAAACCCAGGCCTGGCACGGAACCGACCGTCAGCTGCGCGGAGCGATCATGGGTCTGCTGCGCACTGCCCACGGATGTCCCGTGCGTGCGGATCTGCTTGTCGCAGGCACCGTCGATTTCGATGTGGACGCGACTCTTGTGCTGCCGACCGAGGTGCAGGATGGGATTGCGAAAGTGCGTCGCCTAGCTGACGGCACGAGGGTTTCGCGCCTCATTGACGACCTTGAGGCTGATGGGCTGCTGTGCCGACAGCCGCCAGAACAGCCGGGAGCGCACAGCGGCAGCGTTCTCACGCTTCCGCAGGGGCAGACTCGGTCAGATCAATGATCATGCGCTTATTGCCCAGAGTGTTCGGCTTGACGCGGGCAAGGTCTAGAAACTCAGCGGTTCCTTCGTCAGTTGAGTGAAGGAGCTCTTGGAACACGGTTGGGGAAACCGGGATGCCCGAAATCTGCTCAAAGCCCAGACTGGTGAAGAACTCGGTTTCAAAGGTCAGGCAGAAGACTTTTTTGATGCCCATGATGCGGGCCTCTTCCAGCAGCGTGGTGATGAGTGTGCGCCCCACTCCCCTGCGTCGGTAGTCCGCACTTGTGGCAACTGTGCGGACCTCGGCGATTTCATCCCAGAAAACGTGCAGGGCGGCACAGCCGGCCAGGGTTTCAGTGCCGTCTTCGTGGATATCGACGATCACCCGGAACTGCTGCAGGGCCTCAAAATAGCTGACCATGTCCTTTGCCACCAAGACGCGCTCATCGACCAGCGGCTGAGTCAGCGCATTGATCTTCGCAGCATCGCCTGCCCGCGCCCTGCGCAGGCAGAGGCCGCTTTCGAGTCTGATCGGCGCATACGCATGTGACAGCTGCCGGGCAATGGGGTCTGCGGGGGTGTTGGCGGACATGCCCTCAGTGTAGAAGGACCCGCGAACGGCGTTTCGTTCGCGGGTCCTTCCTCAGAGTCGACTAGAGCCGATCCGTGTCAGTGGAGGTTTCTGCCCCAGCTTCGTAGGCTGTGCCCCCATCCGAGCTGTCGTCAATGCTGTGCGAAGCGGCGGCATTGGCCGGTCCGGCTTCTGCGATAGCACCGGTTTCGTCTTCGTCATCAGCGCCGACTTTGACGGGTACGCGGTTTTCGCTGACGCCCTTGAAAGTGAATTCGGCGTCTGCGCCTTCGCCTTCGACATCGACGTAGATGGTCTGTCCGGGCCGGATTTCGTTGAACAGAATCCGCTCGGACAGCGGGTCTTCGACTTCGCGTGCAATCGTGCGGCGCAGCGGGCGCGCGCCGAGCACCGGGTCAAAACCGCGATCGGCAAGCACCTGGCGAGCTTCCTGAGTCACTTCGATCGTCATGGACTGGTCGGCCAGACGATCGCTTAGGCGGTTGATGAACAGGTCGACGATCTTGATGATGTCTTCCTTGTTCAGCTGCGGGAACACGATGGTGTCGTCAACACGGTTGAGGAACTCAGGGCGGAAGTGCTGTTTGAGCTCTTCGGACACCCGCTGCTTCATGCGGTCGTACGATGCGTCGGCATCGCCTTCGACCTGGAAGCCCATGGGTGTGCCGCGGTTGATTTCGCGGGTTCCCAGGTTGGTGGTCATGATGATGATCGTGTTCTTGAAGTCGATTTCGCGGCCCTGGGAGTCTGTCAGACGACCGTCTTCCAGAATCTGCAGCAGGGAGTTGAAGATATCGGCGTGCGCCTTTTCGACTTCGTCGAACAGCACAACCGAGAACGGGTTGCGGCGAACCTTTTCGGTCAGCTGCCCGCCCTCGTCGTAGCCGACGTAGCCGGGAGGCGAACCGAACAGGCGGGACACCGTATGCTTTTCGGAGAATTCCGACATGTCCAGCGTGATCAGTGCAGACTCATCGCCGAACAGGAATTCGGCCAGGGCCTTGGCCAGTTCGGTCTTGCCGACACCGGTGGGACCGGCGAAGATGAACGAACCAGAGGGACGGCGCGGGTCTTTCAGGCCTGCGCGGGTACGGCGAATAGCACGCGAGATCGACTTGACGGCTTCCTTCTGGCCGATGATCCGCTTGTGCAGTTCGTCTTCCATGCGCAGCAGGCGCGAAGACTCTTCTTCTGTGAGCTTGAAGACCGGAATTCCGGTGGACTGTGCCAGGACTTCCGCAATGAGCTCTTCGTCGACGATTGCCCCGGCACCCTGGTTTTTCTTCTTCCAGTCCTTTTCGGCGCTGTCGCGCTGCTCCGTCAGGTCCATTTCCTCCTGGCGGGCGTTTGCGGCGGTTTCGAAGTCCTGCTTGCTGATCGCATCTTCTTTGCGCTTTTTGGCGTCGGCGATCTTGTCGTCGAGCTCTTTGAGCTCAGACGGCTGGGACATGCGGGTGATGCGCAGCTTCGCGCCGGCTTCGTCAATCAGGTCGATTGCCTTATCCGGCAGGAACCTGTCGTTGATGTAGCGGTCCGAGAGGTTGACTGCCGCGGCCAGCGCTCCGTCCGTGATGGTCACCTTGTGATGGTTTTCGTACTTGTCGCGCAGGCCCTTCATGATCTTGATGGCGTCCGACAGTGTGGGTTCGGGCACCTGGATGGGCTGGAAGCGACGTTCGAGCGCGGCGTCCTTTTCGATGTTCTTGCGGTACTCATCGAGTGTTGTCGCACCGATCGTCTGCAGTTCACCGCGGGCGAGCATCGGCTTGAGGATCGAGGCGGCATCGATTGCGCCTTCTGCCGCACCGGCTCCTACGAGCGTGTGGATTTCGTCGATGAACAGGATGATGTCGCCGCGGGTGCGGATCTCTTTGAGCACCTTCTTCAGGCGCTCTTCGAAGTCGCCGCGGTAGCGGGATCCGGCCACGAGGGAGCCGAGGTCCAGCGTGTACAGCTGCTTGTCCTGCAGCGGTTCGGGAACATCGCCGGCGACGATCGCCTGTGCGAGGCCTTCCACCACCGCGGTCTTGCCGACGCCCGGTTCGCCGATGAGCACCGGGTTGTTTTTGGTTCGGCGGGAAAGAACCTGCATTACGCGGTTCTGCTGTTCACGACGACCGATGACGGGGTCGAGGCTTCCTTCGCGGGCTGCCTGTGTCAGGTTGCGGCCGAACTGGTCCAAGACGAGCGAACCGGACGGCTGGCCCTCTTCGCGGCCCCCGGACCCGGCGGTTGCAGGCTCTTTGCCCTGGTAGCCGGAGATGAGCTTGATGACTTCCTGGCGCACGCGCGGAAGGTCGGCGCCGAGCTTGACCAGCACCTGCGCGGCAACGCCCTCGCCTTCGCGAATGAGGCCCAGCAGAATGTGCTCTGTGCCGATATAGGTGTGGCCCAGCTGCAGGGCTTCGCGAAGCGAGAGTTCGAGGACTTTCTTAGCCCGCGGGGTGAAGGGAATGTGGCCGGAGGGGGCCTGCTGGCCTTCGCCGATGATTTCAGTGACCTGGCTGCGCACCTGCTCGAGCGAGATGTCCAGGCTTTCGAGTGCCTTGGCGGCAATGCCTTCGCCTTCGTGAATGAGGCCGAGCAGGATGTGTTCCGTGCCGATGTAGTTGTGTTTGAGCAGCTTGGCTTCTTCCTGAGCCAAGACCACTACTCGTCGGGCACGGTCGGTAAACCGTTCGAACATTAGCCCTCCTGGGTCGCTGTACGGTTCGCAATTTCTAGCACTTTAACCACGCGGAAGCGGGTTTTATTGCGATTTCGCCCTCAGCCGAAGCGTTTCGGCTGAGGGCGAAATTCTGCTGGTGCCCGTCTGGGATCAGTGGGCTTTGTCGTATGCCTCGATGATCTCGGCGCGAATGCGGCCGCGGTCCGAGACGTCATAGCCGTGGCTGCGTGCCCAGTCGCGGATCTCGGTCAGGTCCGAACGGCCGGCTTTCTTGCCGGCGCGCTTGCGCCCGGCCGAAGCCGGGCTTTCTGCACGCCGGGCGACTTTGACGTAGTTGCCCAGCAGTTCACGCAGCCGGGATGCGTTGTCTGCGGTCAGTTCGATTTCGTAGAACTTGCCGTCGATTCCGAACTCGACGGTTTCGTCGGCATCTTCACCTGTCAGATCATCAATGAGGACGGTCGTCACTTTGCGAGCCATCGTGCTCGTCCTTTCGTGGTTCTTCGGAAACCTCTCGCGGCTGCGCAGCGTTTTCGCGCTGAGCGTTATCACGCTGGGCCTTGTGGATTTCCATTTCTGCGTAGTAGCGGTCCATTTCCTTCCGTTCGGTGCTGTCGGACTTGATGATCGCGCGCAGCACGTACCAGAAGAGAAGTCCAACCACGATGGAAGGAAGAAGCACCTTCAAATATTCCACAGGAGTCCTTAATGATCAAAACCCGCCAGGGCCGCCGAAATGAACAGTGACTATATTCTCAGCTGCCCAAAGGCTTAACGAATGGGAAAAGCACGGTCTCGCGAATGCCCAAGCCTGTCAGCGCCATAAGCAGGCGGTCAATTCCGATGCCGACACCGCCGGACGGAGGCATGCCGTGCTCCATTGCCCGCAGGAACTCTTCGTCAAGCGGCATGGCTTCGGCATCGCCTTCGGCGGCGTCCTTTGCCTGCTCTTCGAAACGCTCACGCTGAATGACTGGGTCCACGAGCTCAGAATATCCGGTTGCCAATTCGAAGCCGCGAACGTAAAGGTCCCACTTTTCGACGACCCCCTTCTTTTCCGGGTGTTCGCGCACCAGCGGCGAGGTGTCGACCGGAAAATCGGTTACGAAGATCGGGCCTTCGAGTTTGCCTTCGTGGAAGTGCTCCCACAGTTCTTCCACGTATTTGCCGTGGGACTTGAACACGCCCTCCATGTCGACGTTGTGCCTGTCGGCGATGCGCACGAGCTCATCGATTGGCGTTTCCGGGGTAATGTCCTCACCGGATTCGGCTGCCAGCGATTCGTACATCGAAATCCACGGCCATTCGCCGCCGAGGTCGTATTCGGTGCCGTCGTGCAGAGTGACGACGGTTGAGCCGGTGGCATCAAGCGCGGCGTTCTGAATGAGCTTTTGGGTCAGTGCTGCCGCGGATTTGAAATCGCCGTACGCTTCATAGAATTCGAGCATTGCGAATTCCGGGGAGTGTGTGGCGTCAACGCCCTCATTGCGGAAGTTGCGGTTGATTTCAAAGATCTTGTCAAGTCCGCCGACAACGGCTTTTTTGAGGAACAGTTCGGGGGCAATGCGCAGGAACAGCTCCATGTCGTAGGCGTTGATGTGGGTTTTGAAGGGACGTGCCGCAGCACCGGACGGGATGACCTGGAGCATGGGCGTTTCGACTTCGATGAAGCCTTCGTCTTCAAATGTGTGGCGCAGGGAGGACATGACCTTGGAGCGGGTGCGGACCATGTCCCTGGCTGCCGGGCGCATGATGAGGTCGAGGTAGCGCTGGCGCACGCGGCCCTCTTCGTCGAGCTGCGTGTGCATGGGCGGCAGGGGTCGGATGGCCTTGGAAGCCATCTGCCAGCTGTCCGCCATAACGGAAAGTTCGCCGCGGCGGGATGAAATGACGCGTCCGTGGAGGAACACGTGGTCGCCGAGGTCGACATCTGCCTTCCACTGGCTGAGGGCGTCTTCGCCGACTTCTTTGAGCGACAGCATGCCCTGCAGCTGAGTGCCGTCACCGGCCATGAGGGTCACAAAGCACAGTTTTCCGGTGTTGCGCTGAAAGACCACGCGACCGGCGACGCCGACGATGTCGTCGGTTTCGTCGCCGGCTTCGAGGTGGGCGTACTTGTCGCGGATCTCGCCGAGGCTGTGGGTGATGTCGACCCGCACGGGATAGGCTTCGCGGCCCTCTTCGAGCAGACGGGCGCGCTTTTCTTTGCGGATGCGCAGCTGTTCGGGGTCGAGGTGCTCGGGAGTTTCGGCGTCTGCACCGCTGGTGGGCACAGTTGTGGCCGGTTCAAGATTTTCAGGCATGGTCTAAGGATAGCGAAGGGGCTTGACCTTGAACCACGGCGAGGCACTCGTCGGAAGTCGACCCTTCCCCGCTGAACTCAGCTTTCAGACCCAAGCTGAAACCTGTCCCCGGGAGCGCACATTGTGACCTTCCCGTCGAAGACTTCCCGAACCTCCGCCTCGATGTCCCGAATATGGTCGGGATCAGCCAGGTGAGTCACCGCGAGGTGCTCAACCCCGGCTTGCCGAGCCAGCTGGCCGACCGTGTGCCCATCCAAGTGCCCGTGGCCTGTGACATCGACGTTGTCGGCGGCACGGTAGGTGCATTCGGCCAACAGCAGCGAAGCCCCGCGGGAGAATTCAACAAGCTCGTCTGTCAGGCCCGTGTCAGCTGTGTACACAAAGCCGAGGTCCGGAAACTTGATGCTCATGGTGGGCACGGGGTGGTCTGCCAGGATTGTCTGCACCCGGTTTCCCAACACCTCGAAGTCTTCCCCGGGCTCGCGGACATTCATTTCGAAACGGCTGCCAAGGGGCGTCTTCATCGTGTCCAGCGTTGGGATCCCGTAGACGTCGTCGAGTTTCGGAAGCCGGGAGACCAGGTCTTCCGGGGCATACAGGGGCACAGAGGGCAGCACCTGCGGAAAAGAGCGCCGGTACGCCAGTACCGGCAGGTCAGCGCTGTGATCGGCGTGCGAGTGCGATACAAGGAGCGCATTGACATCGCTGAGTCTGCGGTCCTTGGCCAAGCCGCCGATCACACCGGGACCGCAGTCGATGAGGATGGAGCCGGTCGGTGTGGTGAGCAGGTAGCCGGATGCCGGACCGAGATGCGTCGGCGCGGTTGCCGATGCTCCGATGACTGTCAGTTCTGCTTTCATTTCTCCACCTGGGGTACGTGCCTGCGTTCACTTGCTCGGATCAGCGTCCGCTGTCCGACTTCCATACGGACCCGCGCCTCCGCAGGCACTCGCAGTCCGTCTCCGAGTTCTGCTCGCACGACGAACCCGTCGCCGCGATACTCTACTTCTTTCACTACGCCGAAGACCTTGCCGAGGTTCGAGGTGCTGGTCGGCTCGCTCTCAGTTGGCCGCCCGGCTTCTTCGGACTCGCCGTCCGCGGGCGCCGCGTCGAAGTCAACTGACCGGACTGCCAGGCCCATGCTGTCGCCTGCTGTTTCGCGGTTTCCGTCCTCAAACTTGACCGGCACGGACAGACCGGCGCTGATGGCTGCCCGCTGCGGACCGGTGTATTCGACCACCGGCAGAATGGTTGCGTGCCCGAGGAATTCCGCGGCCCAAGCTGAGTTCGGACGGGCCCATACTGATTCGGGTTTGCCGGCCTGTTCGATGCGACCGCTGTTCATCATGACCAGGTGATCGGCCATTGCGAGCGCCTCTTCTTGATCGTGGGTGACGATCACTGTGGTTACACCGGCCCTGCGAATCATTTTTCGCAGATCCGCTCGCAGCTGTCCGCGAAGCTGCGGGTCGAGAGCACCGAGCGGTTCGTCGAGAAGAAGCACCTTCGGGTTGGGCGCCAGCGCACGGGCAATGGCAACGCGCTGACGCTGACCGCCGGACAGTTCGTCGGGGGCGCGGTCGGCCAGTTCGCTGATCCGGCACAGTGCCAGCATCTCCTGCACTCGCTCGATGCGCTGTTCTTTGGGCACCTTCTGTGCTCGGAGTCCAAACGCAATATTGCTTTTGACGTCCAGGTGGTCAAACAGTGCGTACTGCTGCGGTACCCAGCCGACCCGCCGTCGACTGACGGGCAGGTGCGTAACGTCGTCAGAGCCGAACCTGATTGTTCCCGCAGTCGGTGTGAGAACGCCGCCGATCGTCTTGAGCAGGGTTGTTTTCCCACAGCCCGAAGGCCCTACGAGAGCAGCGATGTCCCCTGTGCCCAGGGTCATGTTGATGTTCTCCAGCGCTGCCCGATCCACCCCGGGATAGGCAAAGCTGACATTGCCCACCACCAGGCCAGCATCAACGGTTTCCTGACGGGCTGCTTCGGCAGACTGTTCAAAGGTGACGGCTGTCATACCGCCCCTCCTTTCTGAACCTGAAACTTCTCCAGCACGATTGCCGGCGGGATGACCATTGCCAAGAAGATTGCGGTCTGCGCCGCTGCCAGCTCGATGCGGCCGGTGATGTAGGTGTCGAACAAGAACACCGGCATCGGCTGTGCGCTGGGTGTGAAGAGAAAGAACGTGACGTTGAATTCGCCCAGCGACATCGTCACGACCATGACCAGCCCGCCGATCAGAGCGCGTCGGACAGCGGGCAGCGTGACTGAGAAGAAGATTTTGGCAGTCCCCATGCCCAGTGAGGAGGCAACCAGTTCCTGCTCTTTGAGCCGTTCGGAGTTCATCGCGGGGATCAGTGCGCTGAGCAGAAACGGCAGGGTGTAGAGAACGTGGCCGGCTACCATCAGCCATCCGCTCGGCCGCAGCACCGGGTAACTCAGGATCAGGGCGAGACCCACGGCTATTCCGGGAATGGCAATCGGAAGCGTCGACACCGAGTGCAGCAGACCCCTGCCGGGAAAGCTGTACCGCGTGATGAATCGGGCAGCCGGCAGGGCTACCAGAAGATCGACGATCATGACTATGAGGGCGACCTGCAGGCTGATGAAGACCGACTGATCCATGCGCTGCCACGCTTGTGACAGCCATTGTCCCGTCACCCCTCCGCTGAGACCGTCGACCCAGTTCTTGCTGAAGGCAACCGCGAGCAAGACGGGCAGGGGCAACAGGGTGACAGCGCACGCTGCGATCGCAAAGATGAAGCCCACGGCCTGCACTGGGTCTTTTGCACCCTTCGAGTTGTTCTTGCTGCGGGCGGTGCGGAAGGCCGTGGTCGCACCATCGGGCGCGTCCATCTGCTCTGCTGTGGGTGCCGTCATGTTCTCACGCTCACAATCCGTTTGCTTCCCCATGAGTTGACGCCGATGAGCACTGTTGTGGTCACAACGGCCAAGATGATGCTGAGGGTTGCGGCAAGTTCGGGACGAAAGTTCTCTGTGAAGGCGGCCGCTATCTCAAGGGGCATCACCCGCTGTCCCCGAGCCAGAGTCGCTGCTGTGCCGTACGCGCCGAAGGCCGTGGCGAACGCCAGCCCGCTGGCAGAGGCGATCGCCGGACGAAGCGCGGGAATGATGACGCGGCGGTAGACGCCGACCGTGCTTTCGCCCAAACTTCGGGCGGCCTGTACGGTTTCCGGGCGGACTGCGGCAGCTGCCCCGCGGACCACCAGAACGATGCGGGGAATCTGAAAGTACAGGTACCCGAGCGTCAGGCCCGCCCAGGTGTAGGCAATCTGCAGGTGCCGTTGGCCGAGCGCACTTTCAAACGCCAAGGGCACGACTCCCGTGTTGCCGACGAGCAGAATGATGAAGAAGCCGACCACGATGCCGGGCAGACTGAGCGGAATGCTCAGCGCAACTGCCATTCCCCTGGTGAGCGCGGTGTCCTGGGTTCCGATGTACAGCCCGGCTGGCACACAGAGGATGAGCGCAAGGACCGTTGAGAGCAGCGCCAGCACCGCGGTGACGATCATTGCGTTCTGGTAGCGGGAGCTTGTGAGCGCTCCGATGTAGTTGCTGAAGGTGAGGTGGCCGCCGTCGTCTGTGAGACTGGCCAGCCCGAGTGTGAGCATTGGCCAGATGAGAACGGCCCCGAGCACAATCAGCAGCGGAACTGTCAGCAGAGCGGCTGCGGCCTTCGAACGGCTGTTCATGGTCAGCCGGTGACCTTCTGGAACTCTTCGATTACGCCGTCTTGGACATCGTTCATCTTCGCGAAGTCGGTGCCTTTGACAAGCTTGTTGTATTCCTCGTCGGAGGGGAAGGCTTCGCTGGCGGACTCGGGGAGTTCGATGTCTTTAACGGGTTTCAGGTAGCTTTCGGCAAAGAGCTTCTGGGCTTCCTCTGACAGTACGTAGTCGAGAAGCTTCTTGCCGTTGTCGCCGTTGGGCCCGTTCTTCACGAGGCTCATGGTGTAGGGAATGCTCAGTGTTCCTTCGCACGGGTAGACGACTTCGATCGGCGAGCCTTCCGCGGCTAGCTGGTATCCGTTGAAGTCAGCATCGATGAGGATGGGGATTTCACCCTGCTGCACCGACGAGGTGGCGGTCTGCGCTGGGTTCTTCACGCCGTTTTCAGCCATCTTCTCGGCCCATTCGAGGCCCGGCTTGAAGTCATCGAGCGAACCGCCGAGCGCCTGGTTGGCTCCTGTCAGCACCGAATACCCAACAGCGGCCTGGGCGGGGTCCAGGTAGCCGACCTTGTCTTTGTACTTAGGGTCGGTGAGGTCGTTCCAGCACTTGGGAACTTCGACGTCACCAAGCTCCTTGGTGTTGACCAGCATCGCCACGGCCCCCTGGTGAACAGCTGTCCAATTGCCCTCGGGGTCTTTGAGGTTTTCGTCGATGTCGTCGAAGCCTTCGGGCTTGTACGGTTCAATAAGCCCTTCGTCCTGGGCCTGCATGCCGAATACGATTCCGTAGTACGCAACGTCTGCTGCCGGCGATTCCTTTTCAGCCGTGAGTGCTGCGAGCGTCTGCCCTGAGTTCTTCGGGTCGTTGGGAGCTTCGATGCCGGTTGACTCGGTGAACTGCTTCAGAACATCGTCCCAGTTGGCCCATTCCTGGGGCGTGTTGTAGGAAACGACGGTGCCCGAGCCGGCAGCGGAATCTCCTCCGCCGCCTCCGATGGAACAGGCGGCAAGGGCAAATGCGGACAGTGACGCAACAACTGCAGCTGAAAGTGAGCGACGCATGTTTTCTCCTTTGTGAAGTTCTCGGTGGTGGTGTCAGCGACCGAGGCGCTGGTGAAGGTCATCAAGACGGTCCGTCATGAACATGTCGACGTTCATGTCGATTGCTTTCTGGTTGTCTTTCTCAAAAGCGTCGGGCCAACCCCAAGCGGAAACGGTCAGCCCCAGGGATTTCGCATAGGCGACGGTTTCCGGGCGCAGAGCGTCAAGGTTGATGTTGATGGCGTCAAAGCCCTGTTTCGCGGTGGAGGAAACCCAGGCCCGGCTGACGGGGCCTTCACCGGTCCAGGTACGAACACGCATGAGTTTGATACCGGTTTTCTGGTCTTTGATTGTCTTCAGGCCCAAGTCGCTGAAGCCTGATACCCAGGCACGACTCGATTGGCCGTGTTCCTCTATTTCCTGTGCCAGGCGTCGAGCGCCTTTCACCGTTGTCAGCCCCGTGTGCTTGAACTCGTACACGAAGTTCACGGCAGTCTGCTTGCCGAAAGCAGCGAAGACGTCATCCAGGGTCGGCAGCTGGCAATTCTCTTCGATCCTTTTAGCTGAACCAGAGTCGATGAGAGCGGTGCCGCCAGGGCCCTTGCAGAGGTTGTCGTGTGACAGATAGAACTTGTCGCTGGCGATGTTGTAGTGGACGTCGATTTCGACCCAGTCGGCGCCCTTGGCGACGGCTGACTCGATCCCAGCGAGTGAATTATCGGGGTGGTGTTCCTTGTCGCCGCGGTGAGCGACGCTTTGCAGAGCCGACCCGCTGTTCTGCACTTCAGCCGCAGCAACCGGGCCAGCGGCTAGAACACCACCAAAAAGCGCACATGAAGCAGCCAGCTTAATGAGGGTACGGTGAAACATTGCGTGTCCAGGCCTCCATCGGTCGGGCGGGGCAATGCATGCCCACTCGAAAGACAACGAAGCCCAACCTAGGAATGATCTATGGCTGCCAGGTGGCTCCGGCGTGAACAATCAGCTTCATCGAGTGAACTCAGGGGCGCTAGGGTCCCCACCCGTTCACCACCGCGGCTCAGGTCGGAAAAGCTCAGCCCAGAAGGTCGAGAATGTTCTGCGCCTGTTTGTCGCTGATAGTGCCGTTGGCAAGCGCCCGCTGGACCGTTGCCCGTGCCACCGCACGGTATGAGTGGCCAGTGTCAGCCAGTTCCGCGGCTGTTTCGTCAAGTGCTGCCAGGTGTGCCCGCACTGTCGATGCGTCACCGCGGGATACCGGCCCGGTGAGAGTGCGCACTCCGCTGCGCAGCACATTCGATGTGCTTGCAGCCACCAGCTCTCCCAACACCTGTCCCGGATCTTCTATGCCGATTGATTCGAGCATCTGCATGGCCTGGGCAATGACTACGGCCACGTGGTTTGAAGCGTGCGAACACGCGGCGTGGTAGAGCGCACGGTCTGCTTCGGCTACGACAAACGGCTCACCGCCGATTTCCACCGCGAGCGCCTGGCCGATGGCCAGGAATGTCTTCGATCCGGTAACAGCGATCGAGGTTCGGCGCAGCCTCTCGAGGTCCATTGACGTTCCCGTAAACGACAGGGCCGGGTGCAGCGCCAGTGTGATCGCCCCGCGGGCAGCGGCTGGCGCCAGAATATCTGCACCGTACCTGCCCGAAAAGTGCATGACGATCTGCCCAGGCGAGAACCGCCCCAGCTCGGCAAGCCCTGACACCAGGTCACCCAGCTGGTCGTCCGGCACCGTGAAGATGACCAGTTCGGCCCGTTCGAGGATTTCCTCCACCTCGAGAATGGGGATGTCCGGCAGCATTGCCTCGGCCCGGTCCAAAGTGGCCTCGGAGCCTCCTGTGACGCCGACGATCGCGTGCCCGGCACTGCGCAGGGCGGCCCCGATGACCGCACCGACTTTTCCAGTGCCGATGATCCCGACTCCCAAGCGGGTCTGATCGTCCAGGTTCACGTGGGTCCTCTCAGGCGGCGTCCATGGCAGCACGCGCACGCTGGGTGTGCTGCGCGTAGTCGAACAGAAGCTTCCGTGCGGTGTGCTCATCCAGGTGTTCGATGTAGGGCTTCACGGGCCCGCGGGTGGAGTGCAAGTACACGGTCGCAACATTGAAGGACCTCTGAATGGGCCCTTGATTCCACCCGAGGGACTGCACGCGAGCGTGTGGAATGAATATTGCCCGGCGGGTGAATCGGCCGGTGCGCACAGCCATAGCCGCCCGGGTGACAGCCCATCCGCTGCGACTCCGGTTGAGCGGATCGAGCCAGCGGGTTCGGGTCGGCTGCTGGGCAAACAGGCCCGGCACTGCGGCGGGTTTGGCGAATGTGCCTGCGACCGACTCGTGAATGACATCGCCGGGCGCAACGGAGTGACCCGAATTGAGTTCGCCCACACCGTCCGGCAGGACTAAGCCCATGAGCGTCTGCACATCGGTCAGTGAGCCCACCGGCAGGAGCGTCTTGCCCTCCTTGCCGGATTCTCCGGCGGTGTTGAACATCACCCGGTACCAGCCGGCAATGCGCCACATGAACGGCTGGCGAATCTCGACCGCCTGCAGACGGTCAAGCGGCACCAGCACCCGCTCAGTGGAGAAAACACCCTGGCTGATCTGCACGCCATCGCCGGTGAGCTTGGCGGAGAAGTTTCCGAACTTGAGATTGCCGGTGACCATCTGAAAGGTCGCAACCACAAATCCGAAGGCCATGGGCGCCATTGTGGTGAGCACCGCTCCGAGGGCCCCGAAGTCCATGTAGCCGGCCGCAGCCAATCCGATGCACACGCCGATTGCAGCAATAGCAAGCAGAATCAGGGCGAGTGATACGACAACGCCGGTCGTAAGAAAAGCCGACAGGATGGTCCGGTGCAGCGGCACGCGGACGAGTTCGCCATCGGGCTTGATTCGGCCGCTGCGCGTGTACGGCGCAATGAGTTCCTGAAACGACCCCGCCAGATCACTTCCGACGCCTGCGCCGCGCCCGCTGAGCGCCGACACGATCCGGGCTCCGGCCGGCATGCCGGGCGCTTCGGGATTGTGTTGGGTGCCGCTGGCGTCACGGCCTGGGCGACCCGCCTGGTTCTGCAGTCCCGGCTGACCAGCATCTGACGAGGTGCCGCTGAACTGCTCGCTGCCGCCGTCGGCTGTGGGGCCGGTCGGGTTGGGTCCGGTTGGTGCGGCCTCCGGGGCGGCGCCGGTCGGCGCTGCGGCGGCTTTGGCCCGGCGGACATTTGCCAGGATGATGTCGCGCAGCTGTTCGGCCTGTGTCTTTTTCAGGTACAGGATGGTGATGTTGGAATCGCTGCCGCCGGCAACATCGAAAACAAGTGTTGCCAAACCGAAGATGCGCGCCAGGAACGGCTGTTGGACATCGACTGACTGAATGCGGAGGAAATTCGCGTGGCGGTGCGCTTTGGACACTATGCCGTGTTTGTATTCCACCACTCGATCGTCATAGCGGTAGGCCGTCATCTTCCACTGCCAGAACAGCAGACCGACACCGGCGGCAATGATTACGAAGACGGCCAGCAACAGCAGCAGAACGAACATCACCGGCACATCGTCGGCCAGTTCGGAACCCTTGCGAAGATCGGCTTCTCCTCTGAGGATTTCGCCGAACATCCCCTGCAGCAGATTGGCGCCGAAGACGATGACCGCAATAACCGCCGCAACCAGAGCGCCGCCCATCTGCATGACCGGCGTGATCGGGTGAACCCTGTGCCAGACTCCGGGCTCCAGGCGTTTGCTCGCAGCAGTCATCACAGACCAGCCAGGCCGCTCTGGCCGCGTTCAGACAGCAGTTCGCGCAGACGGTCAGCGTCAGCGCGCTTCAGGCCGGGAACGGTTGCATCCGATCCTGCTGAAGCGGTGTGCAGCGTGACGGTGGCAATCCCGAAGACCCGTTCGAGGGGGCCGGCGGTGACATCGACGTACTGCATGCGCGCATAGGGCACTACGACGGTTTCCCGGTACATGATGCCGCGTTCGATCAGCAGGTCTGTGGGCCTGACCTTATAGCCCAGAGCACTGACCTGACGGAAGATGAAGATGCACCGCAGAAGGGGGATGCCCAGTGTCAACAGCAGGGCGATCACGAGCATCCACGGCTTGGCGAAGTCGAATGCGGTGTAGATCACGATGACGATCACCGTGCTCAACACTGCGCTGATGAACGTACTCAGCAGCCGCACGACGGCAAGCCGCTTGTCAACGGGGATGAGTTCGGGTTCGCGCAGGGGAATGCTCATGCGGCGGCTCCTGAAGGATCGTCTGGCGGCAGTTGACAGAAGCGTTCGACCACGATTCCAACCGTCATCAGTCCCGCGGCCACAATAAAAGTACCGAACATGGCCATTGCCGAGCCAGTGCGAAGGAATCCTGCAGACAGCAGAATGTAGACGCCCGAACCCAGGTACCACCCGGACAGTGCCGCTCCGGTCAGCGAACAGGCTTTGGCCATCATCGCCACCCGGGCGGCCTGCAGCGGGTCGATCGGCTGTTTGCGCTCGCCGTCGTTCCACTTCTTGATCGGAATGCCGAGCACAAGGAGTGTTCCGCCCAGCAGAAGCATCCCGACGATCGCCGGCCACGGAACATCGGGAAGCGGATTGCCCCAGCTTTCCAGAACCCAGGACCCGGCTGATCCGACAATGAATCCAATAGCTCCGCCGGTCAGAAGGTTCGATGCTTTGGTTGGGCGCATATCAGTCCAATCGTCGAACAGTCTGCGCTGGTTCAGCCGCCTGCACGCGGCTGCCGGCTTCGCTCACGAGAATCTGCGCCCCACCGTGGCTGATCCGGGCGTGCGGCCTGATTTCTGCCCACGGCACCAGCACGAACGCGCGTTCGTGGGCCCGCGGGTGGGGCAGGGTGAGAATAGGATCGCTGCTGGTGGTCTGCGCATCGGGACTGTCGATGTCGCTGTCGGCGGCAGTCAGCCGAATGATGTCGATGTCCAATGTGCGCGGGCCCCAGCGGACATCGCGCACGCGACCCTGTGCCGCTTCGATTCCCTGCAGCGCAGCCAGGAGCTCACGCGGACTGCAGGCAGCCTCAACGACGGCCGCGCAGTTGACGAAATCGTCCTGCTCCACTCCCCCAACGGGCGCTGTCGCATAGAAGCCGGAAGCGTGCACGACTTCCACCCGCGGCAGGCGGTCAATCGCGCGCAGGGCGTCTTCCAGCTGTCCGCGCGGATTGTCCCTGTTGGCTCCCAGCGACAGGATCGCTGTGATGCGCTGCTCTGACGAGGTGCCGCCCGCTTGGGTGGGCGTGTTCGCCTTACCGTGGCTTATGGCGGATGCCCGCACGGTGACATCGGCGAAATCGTGGGCAATCGGCGCCGACGGCTTGTGCACCGTGACTGAGACCGTGCAGGGAATAGTGATGGTCCCTGCAATGGCCCCTGCGATGCGGGCAGCGAGAGCTTCTATGAGGTCGTAGCGCTCGGTGCTGACAATCTTCGCGGCGAGCTCGGCCACCGCCCCGTAGTCCACCGTGTCATCCAGACGGTCGGTCTGGGCTGCTTGGCTGAAGTCGCCTGTCAGCAGCACGTCCACACTGAATTCCTGGCCGTCTGCCTTTTCGAAGTCAAAAACTCCGTGGTGGCCGTAGGCGCGCAGGCCCGTCAGGTGGATTTCGTGCGTCATTGCCGCTGCTTCTTCAGCTGGTAGTCATGGCCTGCTCTGCCGATCGCATCGCACACTGCAGCTGCCACATAGGAGGTCCGGGCGTCATGCACGCGCACCGCCCACGCTCCAGCGCGTGCAGACACTGCGGTGATTGCGGCAGTTGCGGCATCGCGATCTGCTTCGCTGGCCTCTGCCGGGTTGTCCGGGTTGATGAGCGAGGCCAGAAAGCGCTTGCGCGAACCGGCCACCAGCAGCCGGTAGCCCAGCTGGCTGAACTCGTCGATTCCGGCCATCAGCTGCCAGTTGTGCTCAGCGTCTTTTGCAAAGCCCAAGCCCGGGTCCAGGATGATTCGCTCGTTCTTCACCCCTGCGGCCAAAGCCGCGTCCGTACGTTCCAGAAGTTCGTCGCGAACCTCGGCGACAACATCGTCATAGGTGTGAGTGGCACGCGCATCGGTCAGCAGTCCCCGCCAGTGCATGACGATGAGCTGCGCATCGGATTTCGCTGCGACGTCGAACATGCGGCTGTCCATTTTTCCAGCCGAAACATCGTTGATGATGTGCGCTCCGACATCGAGCGCGCGCTCCATTGTCGAAGCTCGCATAGTGTCGACACTGACTGTGACGCCTTCGGAAACGAGCTTGTCGACGACCGGCACTACTCGTGCAATCTCTTCGTCTTCCGGCACCCTGGTGGAACCGGGCCGGGTGGATTCACCGCCGACATCGATGATGTCCGCGCCCTGCTCAACGAGTTCCAGTGCGTGTTCGACCGCTGCTGTGTAGTCCAGATAGCGACCGCCATCGGAAAAGGAATCGGCAGTCACATTGAGCACGCCCATGATTTTGGTGCGCATATGTGTCACCTTCCCTGAATGAGGCTGATGGCCTCTGCGCGGCTGGCGGGATCGCGCAGCTGTCCGCGAACCGCTGAGGTCATGGTCTTCGCACCGGGCTTGTGCACCCCGCGCATGGACATGCACAGATGCTCCGCTTCCACTACGACGATCACGCCGCGCGGGTTGAGGTTGTCCACCAGCGCGTCCGCTATCTGAGTGGTGAGCCGTTCTTGCACCTGTGGGCGGCGGGCGTAGACCTCGACCAGGCGGGCGAGTTTCGACAGGCCCGTCACCCGGCCTTCCGGTCCCGGGATGTAGCCGACGTGCGCTTTGCCGTGAAAGGGCAGCAGGTGGTGCTCGCACATGGAGAACATTTCAATGTCTTTGACGAGCACCATTTCGTCATAGCCGATGTCGAAGCTGACTTCGAGCAGTTCGTCTGCGCTCTGGTGCAGGCCCCTGCACAGATCGGCGTAGGATTTCGCCACGCGCTGCGGTGTGTCTTTCAGACCGTCGCGGTCGGGGTCTTCGCCAATGGCTTCGAGGATGCTGCGCACGGCAGCCTCGATTTTCGGCAGGTCCGCCATCAGCGGTCGCCCTCGGTGCCGTGCGGCGGCTCTTCCCGGCCGGGCCCGGGCTGTTCGGGCTCATCCCGGCTGGGCTCTGGACCAGACTGTTCAGGCTGGCTGGACTGTTCAGGCGGACTGGTCGCTTCAGCCGATTCCTGCGAACCGTCCTCGTGGTGCTTGAGCTCTTCTGCCCGGCGGGCGATCGCGTCACGCCAATCACCCGTGTTGTCGCGGCGCTCCGGCGGTGTGACCGGTGGGATGTCAGAGACAGGACGGTCTTGGCTGGTCAGCCACACTTCGCGCTTCGGGGCTTTCTGCACGTCCGCAAAGATGCGCTTGAGGTCAGCTTCGTCCAGGGTTTCGCGTTCCAGCAGCTCATAGGCCAGCTGGTCGAGGATCGCCCGGTTGGTGTTGAGCGCCCAGTGGGCATCGGCGTGCGCGGCGTCGATGAGCGTGCGCACTTCTTCGTCGATGATGAGCTTGGTGGCTTCGGCCGTGCCGACCTCACCCGTGCCCGCGCGGCCGGCAAAGGGGTCGCCGCCTTCATCACCGAGCTTGACCATGCCGATCTTGTCGCTCATGCCGTACTGGGTGACCATTTTGCGAGCTGTGCTCGTGGCCTTTTCGATGTCGTTGGACGCACCGGTCGAAGGATCGTGGAAGACGATCTCCTCTGCTGCACGGCCGCCGATGGCGTAGGCAAGCTGGTCCAGAAGTTCGTTGCGGGTGACCGAGTACTTGTCTTCTGTCGGCATGACCATGGTGTAGCCGAGCGCCTTGCCGCGGGGAAGAATGGTGATCTTCGTGACCGGGTCGGTGTGGTTCATGGCCGCGGCGACGAGAGCGTGCCCGCCTTCGTGATAGGCGGTGACCATGCGCTCCTTGTCGTTCATCAGCCGGGTTCGCTTCTGCGGGCCGGCGATGACACGGTCGATGGCTTCGTCCATGATCGTGTTGTCGATGACGGTCTGGTTCGAGCGCGCTGTCAGCAGCGCGGCTTCGTTCATGACGTTGGCAAGGTCAGCACCGGAGAATCCCGGCGTGCGCTTGGCCACCGCACCCAAGTCGACTTCTTCGGCCAGGGGCTTGCCCTGCGCGTGGACCTTGAGAATGTGTTCGCGGCCCTTCATGTCGGGAACTTCGACGGCGATCTGCCGGTCAAAGCGGCCCGGTCGCAGCAGAGCGGGGTCAAGGACGTCCGGGCGGTTGGTGGCCGCCATGAGAATGATGTTCTTCGTGGGGTCGAAGCCGTCCATTTCGACCAGCAGCTGGTTGAGCGTCTGTTCGCGTTCGTCATTGCCGCCGCCCATGCCGGCACCGCGCTGGCGGCCGACGGCGTCGATTTCGTCGATGAAGATGATGCAGGGCGAATTGTCTTTCGCCTGTTCGAAGAGGTCGCGCACACGGCTGGCGCCCACACCCACATACATCTCCACAAAGTCCGAACCGGACATTGAGAAGAACGGAACCCCCGCCTCGCCCGCTACCGCACGGGCAAGCAGGGTCTTACCCGTGCCGGGCGAACCGTACAGGAGCACGCCCTTGGGGATCTTCGCCCCGACATCGGTGAACTTCTTCGGTTCAGACAGGAACTCCTTGATTTCCTCAAGTTCTTCGAGGGCTTCGTCAACACCGGCGACATCGGCGAAGGTGACATCAGGTTCTTCCTTCTGAATCATCTTCGCCTTGGACTTGCCGAAGTTCATGATTCCGCCCGCACCGGCAGACATGCGCGTGAGCAGGAACCAGAACACCAGTCCGATCAGAATGAACGGAACCAGGTTCAGCAGCAGGGTGGTCAGGAACGACCGCTTGGGAACCTCGTCCGTGAAGCCCTTGGAAGCATCAGCGGAGTCAACGGCTTTGACCACCTGTTCGCCGCGGGGCTCAACGTAGAAGAACTGCACCCGCTTGCCGTATTCGCGGTCGTCGACCTTGAAGTCGTCCTTCAAGACCATGTCGACGCGCTGATCACCGTCGACGACCTTGACCTGTTCGACCTTTTTGTCTTTGAGAAGCTGCAGCCCCTGGTTGGTGTCGATGCGCTTGAAGCCGCCGCCAGCCAGGAGCGAAGCTCCGATCGACACGATGATGAGGGCAAGAACAACCCATACAAACGGGCCGCGGGCCCATTTTCTGACGGTGGGCTTGCTCGTTTTCTTGTCTGCCATTGGCTCTTCTCTGTGCGGTTTCAGTCGCGGTGGTCGGGTGGTTCGGGTCAGCTGTAGACGTGCGGCGCCAGTGTGGCGACGAACGGCAGGTTGCGGTATTTCTCCGCGTAGTCGAGGCCGTATCCGATGACGAACTCATTGGGCACATCGAAGCCGGTGTAGCGGACGTCGATGTCGACCTTGATCGCTTCGGGCTTGCGCAGCATGGTGCAGATCTCCACGCTCGCAGCACCGCGGGATTTCAGGTTTGACAGCAGCCATGACAGGGTCAGGCCGGAGTCGATGATGTCTTCGACAATGAGCACGTGACGGCCCGTGAGGTCTTCGTCGAGGTCTTTGAGGATGCGCACAACGCCGGAGGACTTGGTGCCGGATCCGTAGGAGGACACCGCCATCCAGTCCATGGAAACGTGGGAGTGCAGAGCGCGCGCCAGGTCTGCCATGACCATGACAGCGCCTTTGAGGACACCGACGATCAGCAGATCCTTGCCCTCGTAGTCGCGGTCGATTTCGGCAGCCATTTCCCGCAGCCGGGTTTTGATCTGCTCTTCCGTCACGAGGATCTTCTCGATATCAGATCCGAGGTCGTTCTGGTCCACTCGGTGTCCTTTCTGCTCGCACCAGCCGAGACGCCCATCAGCATACCCGCTGACCATCCGACCGGTGTGTGAAACCTTTGCCAGATCAGGGCGTTTTGCCGTCACCGCGCACGAGGTGGAGGTCACCTCGGTCGTTTCGCACAAGGCTCATGCCACCGGGCATGGACAGCGGCTGGGCTCCGCCGGTCAGCGCCCGCCACGCCCCGAGGATGTGTTCTGCTGTGAGCTGGTCCGGTTCTTTCAGCTGAGCTGCAAGCCACGTCCGCGCGACCCGGGTGCCCAGCGCCGGCGGCAGCATTGCGGTCCGTGCGCTGAGCTGATCGGCCTTTATCAGGCTTTCTGCCATGCGGGCTGCCCGTTCGTCCAGGTAGTCGGCGTCGAAGGCCGCCAGTTCGGCCGTGCGGGCGAGGTTGCCCTTCACACCCTCGCCCAGGTGGTCGGCCAGGGCGGGCAGCACCTCCTGTCTCACTCGCACCCGCGTGTAGTCGGGGTCGGTGTTCATGGGATCGTGCCACGCGGGGATCCGCTGTGCATAAGCGGAGTTCACGGTCTGTCTGCGCTCAATGCCGAGCAGGGGCCGCCACAGCGTGCCCTTCTTAGAGCGCATACCGGCAACTGCTCGACTTCCCGAGCCGCGCAGCAGTCCCAGCAGCACAGTTTCGGCCTGGTCATCGCGCGTGTGACCGGTGAGAACAGCCTGTGCGCCAGCTGCGATGCGCGCTTTTTCAAGAACCCGGTAGCGGGCTTTGCGGGCATCGGCTTCCAGTCCGCTGGCGGTGCGCTCGACGTTGACAGTGCGCACGACTGCCGGCAGGCCAAGACCCAGCACCATTCCGGCTGCGCGCACGGCCGTGTGCGCCGACCCCGACTGCAGGCCGTGGTCTACAACGACGGCGGTGAATGAGTGTTCCGTCTTCACGTTCAGATACGCGCACGCTGCCGCCAACGCAGCAGAGTCCGGTCCCCCGGAGACGGCGACGATGAACCGGCCCGGCTTGGCGGGCAGGCAGTCGACCACGGCCTGGCGAATGGCAGCTGAATCAGGGTCAAGGCTCGGCCGACGGTGCTGCGGCGCGGGGCTGTTTCCAGCTGCCCGCGCTCTGCCGCCGCTGGCGCGTTTCACTTTCCTGTCCTTACTGGTTCCCATAGCTCCTACACTGTGCCCGGGGTGTCTGGCACAACCCTGGACACCCAGCTTTCTGGGTGCTGGAGTTCCGAGCTGCTCGGCAGTGCACTCGGTGATGACCACACCCTGTTGAATCCGTCCATTCCCGCCTGTCTGCTGACAGTTCGCACAAACTGCGCGCCGTCTTCGTACTGAGCGAGTTTCTCTTCTGAACCTATTAGCCGCATAGCGGCCGCCCGCAGCCCGGTGTCCGACCTGCGGCTGGCATCGAACACGCGCCGAATACGGCTGACACTGGGAATGACCCGTTTGCCCGCCCGGTCCATCATGACGTCGGCGTGCCCTTCTAACAGTGTCATGATTGCGGTGATGTCTTCCATTGCCCGCTGACCCTCGACGCTGAGTGCGGCGTGTGCCAAGGATACTTCACCGCGCAGGGCTGCCGGAAGCTGCGCCAGGAGGTCGCCCAGCGATTCTTCTGTGTTGAGAAGACGGCCGATGCGGTCGATCACCTCGCCGCGAATCCACGGTGCCAGCGCCAGCTGCACGCGGTGCGTTGTTTCGTGGAAGGCAACCCACAGGCGGAAGTCGCGGGAATTGAGCTGCAGGCGCTGCTCCATCGCGAGGATGGTCGGGGCGTTGAGGATCAGCGCACCGGGCCTGCGCATGGGTTCGTACTGCCCGAGCACCCTGCGCGACAGGATCCCAAGAACCGTGCCCAGCTGCACTCCGGCAGACCGTGCTTCGGCACCGGAACGGGCCGAGCTGAGTTTCTGCCGTGCCGCACCGAGAACTGTGCCGAGTCCGCCTCGGGAGTGTGTCCTGCGGTCACCGTCCGTGCCGCTTCCTGGGCCATCGAGGTGTTCCAGCAGCTCTGTGAGCATGAGCGCGTTGGCCTTCACCCAGCCCATCCGATCGACTACGAGCACTCGGTCAGAGGCTGCGCGCTGCCGGGCGGCATCTTCGACCTCGCGGCTTAGGCACATGGCGTCCAGCAGCAAATCGAACGAGGTTTCGGCCGCATCGCGCATTTCCAGAACGAGGTCTTCGCCATCAGCTGCGGTCACCTTCGGACCGGCAGGAGTGGATTCGCGGGCCGCGGCCAGCGCGGATGGGACGTGAATGCGCACGGTCAACGGCACCCGCACTTGGCCAGACCGGTAACGGCGGCATCGATTGCTTCACGCGCCCCGCCCACTGCGCCTTCGGTCATCATCGAAAATGCCAGCAGGCGACCATCAGCCGTGACGACGGTTCCTGAGAGGCTTGCGACAGTTGCCAGCGTGCCGGTCTTTGCCGAGACGCTGCCCGCCGCACCCCCTTCGCCGTAGCGGTGGATGAGCGTGCCGTTGAGTCCGCCCACCGGCATGCCGGGGATGAGCTGCGACAGGCTGTCGTCGGACTGTGCGGCAGCTACAATGACCCCGGTCAGGTCGTGCGGTGAAATGCGGTTCTTGTACGACAGGCCGGATGTGTCAAACAGGCGGATGTCCCCGGTGTCGATGTCCATGTCGCCCAGCTGGCGCAGCACCTCGGCCGGTGCGGAGCTTTCGGAGGCTTCCGCACCCCGGGCCAGCGCAACTTCGCGCCCGAGCACTTCAGACACGATGTTGTCCGAGTGCTGCAGGGCGTGCCGAACCAGGCTGGACACGGGTGCTGACTGTACTTCGGCAAGCACTGCCGGGGTCTGATCCTGCTGTTCAGCGCCGTCGCCTTCGGCGTCTTCCGGATGCAGCGGCGCGGCTTCTTCCTGCGGTGGATCGGTCTGCGCGTCCGGGTTTCGGACACTGACCTCGATGCCGTTCTTGGTCAGCGCATCTGCAAAGTCCCGAAGGGCATCGCGGGCAGGCTCAGGTGTGCGAGGCGCTTTGAGTTCACCGGTCTTCGAACCCATGTGCACCATGAGGGGGTCAAGGTTCGTGATGAAGCCCAGCTCAATGTCGGAGCGATCCCAGTCTTTGCTGAACCGCGGGCCGGTGTAGCGGGACACATCGGCGTAGACCTCGACCTTTTCGACACCACGGTGCTTGAGTTCCCGCGCGGTGTTCTCAGCCAGCGTGCCAAGGCCTGCGCGCCCGTTGACGGCACCGGGCTTGGATTCGCCCTTGCCGAGCATGACATCACCGCCGCCCACAAGCGCCAGCGACCCGCTGCCGTCTTCGGCAGAGTCCAGGCGAGCAGCGGTTGTGAACGTGTGATCAGCCCCGAGGGCGCCGAGTGCCGCCGCCGATGTCAGCACCTTCGTCACCGAAGCCGGTGTGCGGCCGGTGTTTTCGCCTTTGGCGTAGAGGACTTCACCCGTGGCGGCATCCCGAATGTCAGTGCCGATCTTTCCCTTGAAGCCGCTGTCCTTGAACGCCTTGTCGACAACCGGTGCGATCTTCTTCGGCACGGGCGCTCTCGTGTCGAGTCCCGAAATGTCAAGTGCCCGAGGCGCAGTTCCCGAAAGCGACGGAGGCGGGGTGCCGCCGGAGGTCGGCACAACGGTGAGCACGCCGGGAACCGCGTCCAGGGCATCGAGCGCGGCGTATCCGGTCAGCAGTGCAGCAAGAATAGAGGCGACACCTGCGGTGACTTTGAGACGCCCGCGCGCACCGCCCTGCTCGTCTTTGGGGGCACCTGAACTGCTCACCGATTACTCACCTCTTTCTGGCCTTCACTATGCTAATTGTGACGCCTACAAATCACGGAATCCTTTCCGAATCATCCATCCGCAGGAGGAAATCTCTTGGAACTTCTCGCCACCATCGAAATCCCGCAGGGTTCGCGCAACAAGTACGAAGTGGACCACGAAACCGGACGCGTCAAACTTGACCGCTACCTGTTCACCTCGATGGCCTACCCCACTGACTACGGCTTCTTCGAGGACACGCTCGGCGAAGACGGCGACCCGCTCGACGTTCTTGTCCTGCTGCACGAATCCGTGTTCCCCGGCTGCCAGCTGGATGCACGCCCCATCGGCGTTTTCCGCATGGAAGACGAAGCCGGCGGTGACGACAAGGTCCTCGCAGTCCTCGCTGACGACCCGCGCTTTGACGCCATTCAGGACGTCAAGGACGTCGACAAGTTCCAGCTGGACGCGATCGAGCACTTCTTCGTCCACTACAAGGACCTCGAACCGAACAAGTTCGTCAAGGGCTCCGAATGGGCTGGCCGCGAAGTCGCCGAAAAGATCGTTCAGGAATCGATTGACCGGTTCAAGGCCGAAGCCTGACAGCTGTCTTCACGCACACAGCTGAAAGCGGGTGGGAGCGGACTGCCGCGCCCACCCGCTTTTTCATGCCCTCCCCACCCGGCGAACACCCGAAGATCAGCGCGATGACAGGCGGCGCCTCGTCAGGTGGAGACTGCTGAGAAGGCACGCAAACCACCTAAGTTAGGTATACCTAAGTCTCGCTTAAATGAGATCTGTGCCACGCTCAGAGGTATGAATCTGGACCATGTTTCGTTCGCCGCTCAGCAGGACGGCCTGCAGGCCACAGCCGACCGCCTGGCGGAACAACTCGGAATCACCTACTACGACGGCGGAATCCACCCGCGGTTCGGAACGCGGAACCTGATCTTCCCGCTGGCAAACGGGCACTACCTCGAAGTCGTCGAAGCCCTCGAACACCCGGCAGCGCTTGCAACGCCGTTCGGGCAGGCCGCAAGGGCACGGTCCGCCAAGGGCGGCGGCTGGATGGCGTGGTGCATAAGCGTCAACAACCTGGCCAAGGTCGAACAGCGCCTGGAGCGCAAAGCCGTCGACGGCAACCGCACCCCGGAGGGGTCAGAGGAAATCCACTGGAAGCAGATCGGTGTGAAGGGCGTCATTGCCGACGGGCAGCTGCCGTACTTCATCCACTGGATCTCCCCGGCTGAAATGCACCCGTCGGCCCGCCCACAGCGCAAACTCGACGGCAGCGGCGAACTCACCGGCGAAGACGCCGTGGCGATTGAATCGCTGCAGATTGCAGGCAGCCGCGACCGCGTGCGCGACTGGCTGGGCACCGACGCCCACAAGCCCATTCCTGAAATCGGCATTGACTGGGTGGCCCCGCACGGCGAACCGGGCATCATGTCCGTCACGTTCACCACACCGAATGGCCGCGTAGTCCTGTAAGGGGTGCGGAGCCTGCGGTTGCGGGCGGAGGCGCGCTGCGAGCCCTGCCGCCTCGGCTCTCTGCCGCGCTCCAAACGCAGTTTCACGCTTTAATGCAGCTTTGCGCGCAAATGCGCTGCATTAAAGCGTGCGTCTGCATTTGCGCGCAACTTTGGCCCAGCCTCCGTGTGAGTTCGGCCAGCCCGCCGCGGAGATTCAGCCGCGCAGGATGCTTGGCACCAAAAAGCCAACGGCGTCTAGCAGGAAGTGCGCACCCACAAACGGCATCACCCTTCGCCTGCGCATGTACAGCCAGCCGAAGATCAGGCCCATGAGCACATTGCCCACGAAAGGGCCGAATCCCTGATACAGGTGGTAGCTGCCGCGGAAAATCGCGAGTCCCACAATGATGACCCACGGCGACCACCGAAGCTTTTCCAGACGATCCCAGAAGAAGCCCAGCAGAAGCACTTCTTCCAGCACACCGTTCTTCACTGCCTGCAGCAGCAGAACAGGGACCGTCCACCACGCGGCGTTGAGATTGTTCGTCGAAATCTGCGCCGTCACACCCAGCGCCCGCCCAGCGGCATAAACCGCCAGCGTCCCAGCGCCTATCAGCACAAACAGCGCTACGGCACGCCACGCATCGCCCCACGCGTCACGTCGGCTGACTCGCACATCGCTGCCAAAACCGAGACCACCAGCAAAACCGAAACCGCCGCGGCCCGCATCACGACCAGCGCCACGCCCCAACCCCAAGCGCTCCAGCACGGAACCCTGCCCGTCAAGCCACAGCAGGTACAGCGCAAGCGCCACCGGCACGAGCGTGAACCCAATGCCCAGAAGCTGGTACACGAGGTCGAACACCGGCCGCGTCGACTGGCTGTTATTGAGCGAAGCAGTGCTGTCTTGAAGCGGACCGCGCGTGAGCATGTCCGCCAGACGCACAGCGGCATACACCGCCGACTGCCCCAGCGAAACTCCCGCCACCAGCAGCACCTCAGCGCGCCAGCGAGTGGGGCTTGTCATCCTCTCCGGGTACGAGGCGCCGCTGAGCTCACTGCTGATCGTCGCCTCCGCGTTCGGGCTTGACTGACGGCATGGGTTCCGTCGACAGTTTGCCGCCCGAAGGCTCCCCTGCTGCAGCCGACGGGTCTTCGTCGCTGGCGTCCGCCTCGTCCTCAGCCTGGCTGTCAGCCTCATCCTCAGTCTGCCCACCAGAGCTGACTTCAGAATCAGCTTCAGCGTCCGCCGGGGGCTGACCCTCAGCTTCGGCTTCGTCCCGCGCTTCAGCTTCCTTCTCAGCTTTGTCGATGACGGCGCCGCGAGCATCTTCCTTGACCGCCCGCTTTTCTGCACGGCGCTCCTTGTGCCCTTCGAGCAGTTCATACAGAACCGGCACCAGAATGAGCGTCAGCAGCGTCGACGACACCAGGCCGCCGATGACTGCCAGAGCCAGCGGCTGCGATACGAACACACCACCGCCGGTGAGCCCCATGGCCATGGGCACGAGCGCGAAGATCGTTGCCAAAGCGGTCATGATGATAGGCCGGTAGCGCAGGCGGGCTCCATGGAACACCGCTGTTTTGAGGTCTGCGCCGTGTTCGCGGAAGCGGTTGATCAAGTCGATCAGAACGATCGCGTTGGTGACCACAATGCCGATCAGCATGAGCATGCCGATCATGGCTGTCAGCCCCATGGGTGTGTCAGTGATGAGCAGCGCCAGAATCGAACCGGTCGCGGCAAACGGGATGGACACCAGCAGGATGAACGGCTGCAGCAGCGACCGGAACGTGGCCACCAAGATGATGAACACAATGAGGATCGCCGCGAGCATCGCCAGGCCCAGCTGTTTGAACGCATCGGCCTGTTCGGCCGATACACCGCCGGTGTCTTGGGCGACACCGGGTTCCAGCTGCGTGGAGTCGACGGTCTTCTGCACAGCGGCAGCAATCGCTCCGAGGTCATCGCCGTCAGGGGTGGCCGACACCGTCACCGAGCGCAGTCCGTCAGAGTGGCTGATGACCGGAGCGGTCTTCACCTGCGTGATATTTGCAACCTCGCTGAGCTTGATCTTCTTCTCTTTCGGCTGCTGAGACTCCGGCATCTGCCCGTCAGGCATCTGCGGCATTCCGGGCATCTGGCCGGGCCCACCGGGCATCTGACCGTCGGGCATTTGTCCGGGCCCACCGGGCATCTGTCCGTCAGGCATCTGGCCGGGCCCACCGGGCATTTGACCACCGTCACCGGGGCCCTGCGGCTGCTGACCGCCACCAGGGGCCTGCTGCTGGCCACCGTCACCGGGGCCCTGTGGCTGCTGGCGTCCGCCTTGTCCGGGTCCGCCCGGTGCCTGCGGCTGCTGACCGCGCGGCGCCTGGGGCTGCTGTCCACCGTCACCTGGGGCCTTCGGCTTCTGGCCGCCTTCCTGTCCAGGTCCACGAGGTGCCTGCGGCTTCTCGTCTTTTGCTCCGCGACCGGAAGGTTCCGGCTCCTTGCTTGGCTTCGGCTTGTCGTTTGGCGTCGGCTTCGGTCCCACCCCAGGGCTCTCTGAAGGCGTCGGGGTCGGCTGAGCAACGTTTCCGCCGCCCTTCGGACCTTCGGCACCACCGGGCGCACCTGCTCCGCCGGGCCCTCCTGTCCCGCCGGCTCCTCCGGCACCACCAGCTCCGCCGGTGACGGGAGAGCCATCGGGCATGACCATGACGGTCAGTTCCATGTCTTCGAGGTCGCTGATGCTCTCTGCGTCGCCGTCGAACACATAGACGCTGTTGGTCACGTCGTCGAGAACCACCTGACCGATCATCTGGCCGTTGATGGCGCGCGTGACGATTTGGCCCAGCTGTACTTCTGACAAGCCGTATTCGGCGGCCTTTTTGCGTTTGACGTCAATGTGGATGACGTTGCCGACGTCGCGCAGGCTGTTGTCGACCTTCTTGACCCCGTCGGTCTTCTCAAGCTGTTTGGTGAGCTTTTCTGTGGACTTCTTCAGTGCTGCAGTGTCATTTGAGGTCAGTTTGATGTCAATGGTTGACCCACCCGGAGCGGCGCTGTCGACGACTTCAAAGTTTCCGGACTCGTCCGGGTCCATGTCCTTGAACTTCTCCGTCAGGCGCTCTGAGACTTCGTCGGCACTCGCACCTTCGGACAGGTTGATGAAGTACATGCCGCTGAGCTGACCGGAACCGGAGACCTCCCCGAAGTCGAATTCGCTTGAACCGACAGAGAAGCTCAGATCGTCGACTCCCTCTGTGGCGAGGATGTCTTTCTCAACCGGTTCGGCGATCTTCCCGGCTTCTTCCAGCCCCACACCGGCGGGGAACTGCTGCCGAGCTTCAAGCGTGTCGGCGCCCATGTCACCGAGGAAGTCAGTTTTGAGCATTGGCACCATGCCCAGCGTGAGCACCAGCACGAGAACGCTTGCGACCAGCGTGATCACGGGGTGGCGCACCGTCCAGCCGATAACCGGGGTGTACGTTTTCTGCAGCCGGGTGACCGGTGATCGCAGGCTTTCGAGCTCGTCGATTTCCTGGTCGGTACCACTGTGTCCAGCTTCGGACGCGGGCCCCGCCTCAGAAGCCTGACCCTCATCGACAGCCGAACTCACTTCGGCACCCTTTTCTGCCCCGGCTGCCGAGCTCTCCGCGGAAGCGGGCTCCACCTCGCCAGCCGAATCTTCTTCAGCAGCCGGCTGAGCGTCGGCAGTGCCCGACTCGTCAGCATCGGGCACTGCCGCTGGATTCTCTTTCGCCTCTTCACGGCGCTTCTTGCGCCTTGCCCGCAGACCGCGCAGCCCTGCTTTGCGGCGGGCGGCGATTTCCTTCTTCTGTTCGCGGCTGAGCCGAACTTTCGATTCGCGCGAGCGCAGGAACCAGAACGCCAGAACCGGCACAATCGTCAGCGCCACCAGCAGCGATGCCAGCAGGGCGATCGAGGTGGTCAGCGCGAAGGGGCGGAACAGCTCACCCGTCTGGCCGGTGACGAACACCAGCGGCAGGAACACCGCGACGGTTGTCAGTGTCGAAGCGGTGATTGCGCCGGCAACTTCGCTCACGGCTGCGAGAATATTGCTGAACTTCGTCCCGCCCATCGAGTGACGCCTTCGAATGGCCTCGATCACGACAATCGAGTCGTCGACCACGCGGCCAATCGAAATGGTCAGGGCCGACAGCGTGAGCATGTTGAGGGAATAGCCTGTCAGCCACAGACCGAGCATTGTGATCAGCAGCGACAGTGGAATGGAGATCGCGGTGATGATCGTCGCCCGCACGCTCAACAGGAACACCAGGATGACCAGCACCGCGAACACCAGGCCGAGGACACCCTCGTGGACGAGGTCGTCAATGGACTGCTGAATGAACGGAGCCTGGTCGAACACGGTGGTGAATTCGGGGTTGCCCCGCAGCTTCTCCTGCGTTTTCGGCAGTGCGTCGTGAACCGCGTTCGCAACATCGACCGTGTTGGCGTCGGGGGTCTTCGTCACCGCCAGGGTGAGCGACTCTTTGCCATTGGTGCGCGAAATGCTTTCGACCGGAGCGGGCACCTGTTCGATTTCAGCGACCTCGGATAGTTTGACCGGGCCGTCTTTGCCCGTGACTCGCAGATCGCGGATCTGGTCGAGTTTCGTGATGCGCACACCGACTTCGACAGGTGCTTCGCCGTTGTCGCCTTCTATTTCACCGGCTGAGGCGGCCACTCCGTTGGACTGAAGGACTCCGACGATCTCGTCGACGGTGACGCCTTTGTCTTCGACTTTCTTCTTGTCGACGGTGATGTTGACCTGTTTGACGTCGGCGCCGGATACCGCGGCTGCTCTGACACCGGGCAGCTTCTTCAGTTCTGGAACAACAACAGAATTGAGGTCATCGGCCAGCTTTTCTTTGCTGCCGTCGGACGAAGCTGAAATGACCACCACGGGGAACTCGTCTGCTGAACCGCTGAAGACCACGGGGTCGACCCCGTCGGGCAGCTGGTCTTTGACTTTGGCAATCGCGCCTTCGAGTTCGCGCACGATGTCGTCTGAGGACGTTCCGTAGGAAACTTCGGCTGTCACATCGGATTTGCCGGAGGCCGAGGTGGAGCTGACTGACTCGACTGATTCGGAGGCGCTTACCGCCTCTTCGATGACATCGGTGACTTCGCTCTCCACGGCTTCGGGTGAAGCACCGGGGTATTGAGCGGATATGACCGCCTGCGGCAGCTCGAAGGAAGGGAAGAGCTCCCTTTTGAGTTGGGCTGTGGCAATGAAGCCGAACATCACCGCCACTACGGTGATCAGTCCGATGAGGGCACGGTGCTTCAGGCTCAGGCGGGTCAGAGTTTTCACCCGGCAAGACTAGCGCATTCACCTCAACCCAACAATACGGTCGTATTAACACTGCGCGCAGGCGAATCTCCGGGAGTCACCCACCGCTTCCCGTCCAAGCAGAGTCGGCGAATGAATTTGGCCGCCAAGAAAAGTTAAGCTAACTTAATTTCATGGCAGAATGGACCCGTCGCAACGGCGAAATCAGCGATCCGCGTCACCAGCACGTTCACCGCAAGCGCCTGGTGTGGTTGCTGGGGCCGGCCTTTGTTGCAGCAATTGCCTATGTGGACCCCGGCAATGTCGCTGCCAACCTCAGCGCGGGCGCAGAATACGGCTATCTGCTGGTGTGGGTTCTCATTGCGGCCAACCTCACCGCGATGATCGTGCAGTACCTGTCTGCCAAGCTCGGCTTGGTCACCGGCGAAAGCCTGCCGAGCATGCTGGGCGAAAGGCTGAAGAAGCCCGCCCGACTGACCTTCTGGGTGCAGGCTGAACTCGTTGCCGCGGCGACCGACCTCGCAGAGGTCGTCGGCGGCGCAATCGCCCTGTACATCCTGTTTGACATTCCGCTGGTGTGGGGCGGTTTGATCATCGGCGCAGTCTCCATGCTGCTGTTGGCGACCGCCGACCGCGCAGGCCAGCGCTTGTTCGAGCTGCTTGTGACCGCTCTGCTGGTGATCATCACGATCGGCTTCACCGCCGGTCTGCTCATCAGCGACCTCGATCCAGCGGGCATGGCCCAGGGCATGATTCCCCGCTTTGAAGACACTCGCTCCCTCATGCTGGCTGCGGCCGTTTTGGGGGCGACCGTCATGCCGCACGCCATCTACCTGCACTCGGACCTCATTCGCGACCGCTTCGGCACAGACATCCCCGAACGCACTGTTGCCCGGCTGCTCAAAGCCAGTCGCTGGGACGTTTTCCTGTCACTGATCCTGGCCGGTGGGGTCAACCTCGCCATGCTGCTCTTGGCAGCGGCAGCACTGCCCGGCGTGGAGGGAACCGAGACCATAGAAGGCGCGCACGCCGCCATCACGACTGCCATGGGTCCTTTCATAGGCGTGCTCTTCGGCATCGGTCTGCTGGCTTCCGGCCTTGCGTCGACCTCGGTGGGCTCTTATGCGGGCGCTTCCATCATGAAGGGTCTGCTGCACGTGCAGATTCCCCTCCTGTGGCGCAGACTCACCACCCTCATCCCCGCTCTGGTCATTCTGGCCCTTGGCATCGACCCCACCTTTGCTCTGGTCGTATCGCAGGTGCTGCTGTCCATCGGCATTCCCGCCGCACTCATTCCTCTGGTGTTCTACACCGGCAGACGCAGCATCATGGGCCGGTTTGCCAATCCCCTGCCGCTGCAGGCTGCGGCATGGCTGACAACAGCCCTCATCGTCACGCTCAACGCGGTGCTCATTGTTCTGGTCTGCTTGGGCTACGACGTGTGAAGCTCACGCGCGTCAGTGAGCCTGCAGCCCTTTCAACATATGCACCCGTGCGCATAGGGTGAAAGCGTGAGCACTGAGCTGGAACACCTGTCACCTGTCACCCAGGACTTCCTCAAAGCCATTTGGAGCGCCGAAGAGTGGGGCGGCGGACCCATTTCGACGAAGGCTCTGGCCGAAAGGTTCGGCACGTCCTCCGCGAGTGTGACAGACACCGTCAAGCGCTTAGCTGCCGCGGACCTTGTCACCTACACCCCGTACAAGCCGGTCAGACTCACAGACGTCGGCCGTCGGCACGCCGTTCAGATGGTTCGCAGGCACCGCCTGCTCGAAATGTATCTGGTCAGCATGCTCGACTATTCGTGGACCGAGGTCCATGACGAGGCGGAGCGGCTGGAACACGCTGTCTCTGATCTTTTCGTGTCCCGCATCGATGCGCTCATGGGCCACCCCACGGCAGACCCGCACGGCGATCCGATTCCCGACGCCGAAGGCCGCATGGATCACCCCGACCGTGCTGTTGTGCTGCTTCAAGCCCAGGCTGATGCCCCGCACCGGGTAGATCGGGTGGACGACAGCGAAAACGACGTGCTCACGGCAGCGGAAGAGCACGGGTGCGTGCCCGGAGCGCACATTGTCCCCGGCGATCTGCTGGCCCAAGCCCCCGACCTTGCCGAGGCGGTGTGGGTCACTCCGCTGCACTACAGCTGAGCCCGAACAGCCTAAGCGTTGTTCTTCTGCCGGGCAGGCATGGTCTCCTCAGCAAAGATCCACTGGATTCCGGCAAGCACAACAACAGCCCCAGCAGCGGCAAAGGCCACTCCGTAGCCGTAGGCGTCAGCCAGCCAGCCGGAGACAATCGGCCCGAAGATAGCGCCGACGTCCATCCCCATCTGGTAGCGCGACAGCACTTTGCCGCCTGCCCTTTCGGGACCGATGATGTCGGCTATAACAGCCTGCTGTGGTGCGTTGACAGTTCCCGCCCCAATGCCGGCAATGACCGACAGAACTAGAAAGACGGGGAACGACTGCCACAGGCCCAGCACAATCGTGGAGCCGCCCAACACCAGCAGTCCGGCAATGATGAACGGTTTGCGGCCGTACACATCGGCGGCCCGGCCCAGAGTGTTGACCGACAGAGCGGTGCCTGCGGCGAACAAGGCCAGCGCCCAACCCGCGGCGGCGGCATCGGCCTGCAGGGCGTAGATCGCAAACAGCGGGTATATGGCGGTGCGCACACCCATGGCACCCCAACCGTTGGCCATCGCGCCGACAAGTGCCGCACGATAGGACTTGAAGGCCCACGCTTCGCGAAAGCGCATGGGCGGAAGCGGATCGGCGTTTTCTTTCGCGGTCACGGCTTCGGCCGCCTGCCGTGACACGGGACCATCGGCGGCATCATCAGAGCCGACCCCGGCGGGTTCGTGAACCTCCTGCGAATCCGAGCCCTCCACCTCGTCATTGCGCCCGGTGGTCAGCTTGACGTGCACAACCAGGGCGGCAATGACCAGACCGGTTCCGTAGATGAGGAACGGCACCCGCATTCCCAGGCCCGCCATGAGGCCGCCGACCACGGGACCGGCAATATTGCCCACTAGAAACGCGGTGGCGTACATGCCGGTGGCCCGAGCCCGCGCATTGTACGGGGCTATGCGCACAATCAGTGCCATCGCAGAAACCGTGAACAGGGTCGAGCCGATGCCGCCGAGCGAGCGGAACACCAGCAGCTGTTCATAGGACTGGGCGAAGGCCACGGCAAAGGTCGAGGCGGCCACGATCAGCAGCCCCACAACGTAGATGGGCCGCTCACCGAACCTGTTGACCAGGCGACCCCCGGCGGGTGCTGTGAGCAGGCGGAAGAACGCGAAAGAGCTCACGACGATTGTCGTGGCAGTGACTCCCAGGTCAAAAGAGTGCGCAAACTGCGGCAGAACGGGAGCGATGATGCCAAAGCCGATCGCCACGATGAACGCCGCGCAGATGAGCACCCAGATATCCGCGGGCATCGCCACTTTCGGCCCGCGCCACTTGGCTCTTTTCTTCACAGACGTGAAGACCACCCCTGCCGGGTGTCGAGGAAGACGTCAGGATCCAGCGGCCGGCGGTGTGACGAGGCCAGGCGTTCGTGGAACTCCGCGTCCACGCTGCCCACGTACAGCCAGCCCATCATGAGCTCGCTGTCCTTCAGACCGTGGAAGCGGCGGATGGGTTCGGCGTTGGCATTCGGGCCGGTGCGCCACATAACACCCCAGCCTGCTTGCCACAGGGCCAGTTCCAGCAGGTGTGCAGCACCGGCGGCTGTTGCGTGCTGTTCCCACTGGGGGACTTTCGGGTGCTCAATGTGGTCGGCGATGACCGCAATGAGCAGTTCGGCCCGAAACGGCTTGGGATTGACTTCCCCTGCCGGTCGGACTGTTCCTTCGGCTTCGTCAAGTGCTGCTGCAAGGCCTAGGCGGTCATCGCCGCGCAGGGTCATCAGCCGCCACGGCCGCAGCGCCTTGTGGTCTGCCACCGGTGTGACTGCGGCCAGCAAATCGCGCAGCTGTGCGTCTGTCGGCGTTTCGGGTCCGACCTTGGACACCGAGCGGCGATTCTTCATCGCGGTGAGGACCGGGTCGGTGAATTCGACGGGGTCGAGGCGGCGAGGGGTTGCCGCTGTTGGTTCTTGTGGGGTGGTCATAGCTTCCGTTCGTTTGCGTGTTGTCAATACATGTATTCGGCGTACCGAGCGCGAGCCTGTGCCAGCTTGGGGTCGATGACGAACATGCAGTAGCCGTTGCCCGGATTGCGCCCGTAGAAGTTCTGGTGGACGTCTTCTGCCACATAGAAGCGGCTCATGGGCTCCAGGGTGGTGACGATCGGCCGTGGGAAAAGCTCCTGCCAATGTGCGATGGCGTCTTGGAACTGCTGCTTGCGTTCTGCGTCCTCGTAGAACATGGCCGAACGGTACTGCGTGCCGACGTCATTGCCCTGCCGGTTGAGGCTCGTGGGGTCGTGGCTTGTGAAGAACATGCCGAGGATGACGTCTTCGGGTACGACAGCCGGGTCAAAGGTCACTCGCACTGCTTCTGCGTGCCCTGACATACCCGACGCCACCTGCGCATAGGTGGGATCGAGAATATCTCCGCCGATGTAGCCGGATTCGACGCGACTGACCCCGCGAGTCCGACTGTAGACGGCTTCCAAGCACCAAAAGCATCCGGCGGCGAGCGTCAGCGTCTTCATACTGCCCATAACCTCGCACCTGCTTCGGCTATTCCGCAATCAGTCGGCCGAGGGTGGGGGCACTGATGCTGCCCGGCCTTCGCCTACTGTTCGACCACGATCAGTACGTCCTCAGCGACCTTTGCCCACTGCGCGGCGGTCAGCAGCTGTGGTTCGTCGTCAGGGCTGTACGCAGATTCGGCGTCTTCGAAGTCGTCGCCTTCTTCGTCCCAGTCGATGAAGAATATGATTTCGCGCAGCCAGCCGTCCTCGATGAGCAGCTCGACCAAGTAGTCCGTCCCGTCAACCGCAACGCGGCCGCGCACGGGGTAGGTGTGCGTGCGAGGAACGATCGGGCCTGCGGTGTCGTCGCCGTTTTCCACCGTGACGAAGTCCAGTTCGCGGTTCAGCAGGGCCTCTCCTGTGAGCA
This sequence comes from Brevibacterium sp. Marseille-P9724, assembly GCF_902500275.1. NCBI lineage: Bacteria > Bacillati > Actinomycetota > Actinomycetes > Micrococcales > Brevibacteriaceae > Brevibacterium > Brevibacterium sp. Marseille-P9724. The sequence goes on from NZ_LR722991.1 coordinate 309,781, forward strand.
CGCCGTCTGCGGCACCCTCATCGTCATCCGCCCACACGGTGAACGAGGCGGTGCGCAGCTGCTTCTGGATCTGCTCAGCCACCTGCGGCAGAGGCGAGATCGCAGGGTCGGCGATCCTCTGCAGAAGGTCGAGGATTTCCGGCGGCAAAGTCACCACGGTCGGTTCGCCGTCGGGCAGCACGTACTGCGTGTCTTCGAGAATGTTGTCAACAGCGCGTGCGGCTATGCAGAGACCGAAGGTTGCAAGACCCGTGACGAGTGCTGGCGAAGCAACACCCCAGCGGCTAAGGCGGGCGTCGATCCAGTCATTGGCTTTTGCATTGACCGGCCACACGGCGGCAGAAGCCACACCAGCCACGGGCGCGGCCCACTTGAGGATGGTGTCGAACTTGGCGACGCCGATTTCCTCCGCGGATCTGATGACACCGAAGTCATCGTCGGAGACTTCCAACCCCGCGTCTTTGCGGATCTGCTGTACTTCCAGAGCGACCGAGGCTGCCAGCAGACCGCCGAAGACGGTCGCACCGGCAAGACCGCTGCCGCCCACGTGACGCGGGCGCAGTCCCGCGGCCACACTGTAGAGGACATCGGCGCCGAGTGTGCGCAGGCTGCCGACCGGACCAAGACTCGGCGAAATCGAACTGGCGGTTCCGGCGAGAGAATCTGCTGCCCTGCGGCGCAGCGAAGAAATGAATGAGCTCATGGTTTCTCCTGTGGTGTGTGGGGCGGAAGGCTGAATCCGAGCATCTGCGCTGCGGATACGGGATCACCCTGGGTGAGTCCTCGGTTGTCGTCAGCTGTCAGTGAGCGGATTTCAGCGCGGTCCAGGTAGAGCGCGCCGTCTAAGTGGTCGAGTTCGTGTTGGATGATGCGCGCCGGCCAACCGCGGAAATCGCGGCTGTGCGCGTTGCCGTCGGGATCTTCTGAGCGCAGGCGCACGTGGGCAAAACGCGCAGTCACGGCCTGATAGCCGCGTACGGACAGGCAGCCTTCGAAGAAGGCCGCACGCTCATTGCTCAGCGGCTGCCAGCTGGGATTGATCAGCGGCATGAACGGCAGAGGCGTGCGTTCCCTTTCCCGGGCTTGGTCTTCGGGAAGTCGCACCCGGTCTTCTATCACCGCAATGCGCACCCCGATGCCGATCTGCGGTGCGGCAAGACCCACGCCGGGGGCTGCGTGCATGGTTGCCCGCATGACTTCCAGCAAGCCGAAAAGCTGTTCGTCTGACAGCTGCCCGGAGTAGGCGACAGCTGGGCGGCGCAGCACAGGGTGGCCGGCTTGGACGATGGGGGCCACACCGCTGTTGTCCTGTGCTGCATGCAGAACAGCTTCCACCTGCTCGACAATTGGGTTCATATGCACAATTGTGCCCTATCCGGCTGACATGGGACGGGGCACAAAGACTCAGGCGCGTGAGCGTATGCGGCGAGCCTGGCGCAGCAGGGGCTCGTCGATCATCTGCCCTTCGTACTGGAAGACGCCATTGGAGGTTTCAGCTTCTTTCAGCACACCGAGGGCCCAGTGGATCTGCTCGGAGGTTGGAGCGAAAGCAGAGCGCACCACCTCGATGTGGCTGGGGTGAATGGACACTTTGCCGTCGAAGCCGGATTCCACGGCGTCTTCGGCTTCGGCGCGCAGACCCTCGAGGTTGGGAATGTCCGCCCAGATCGAATCAAGCGCGTATTTGCCGTGAGCCTTGGCTGCCAGAAGCATGTTGGCCCGCGCCAGGCGAGCAAAGTCGCGATAGGTTCCATCGGCCTTGCGGGATGACCCTCCGCCGAGGTCAGCGGTGAGGTCTTCGGCACCCCACATAAGGGCCGTCACATTAGGCGCCGCGGCGATGTCGCTGACGTTGAGAGCGCCCTTCGCGGTTTCGATCAGCGCAATCACATTCAGGCCTGCGAGCTTGTCGGCGTCTTCGGCGCTTTCGACCTTGGGCAGCATGCAGCTGTAGCTGCCGGACAGTTCGCCGATGAGCTTGCGGTCCTCGGCAAAGGCCTGCGTACCGGCAGGATTGACGCGTATGACGGTGCGCTCCGGCGCCAGGGGGTCAGGACCGTTTTGGAATTCGAGGAACGCTCGGCGGGCAGCCGCCTTGTCATCGGGTGCCACCGCGTCTTCGAAGTCCACAATGACGATGTCGGAACGTTCTGCGGCCTTGGTGTAGCGGTCGGGACGGTTGCCGGGGACAAAAAGCCAGGCGGGTTTCATGGTCGACATGCTTGGTCTCCTCGGTTGTTTGGTCAGTCGGCAGAGGTTTTGTCGCTGCTGCCCGCCTGCGTGTTGGGGTCAGAGGTGAACATGAGCGTCTGCCGCACAGCCCGGGCGACGACTGTGCCGTCCTGGTTGCGGCCGATGTGTTCAAGCGTGACGATGCCCTGGCCCGGCCTGGACTTCGAATTGCGCTTGTCCAGGATCTTCGTTTCGGCGTACAGCGTGTCGCCGTGGAACATCGGGTGGGGAAACGACACTTCGGAGAAGCCCAGGTTGCCGACGATGGTGCCCTGAGTCAGCTGGGAAACCGACAGGCCCACGAGGGTTGCGAGTGTGAACATCGAGTTCACCAGGCGCTGTCCGAAAGGCTGCTGTTCCGACCAGGCGGCGTCCAGGTGCAGTGCCTGCGTGTTCATGGTGACGGCGGTGAACCACGTGTTGTCGGCTTCCGTCATGGTGCGTCCGGGGGCGTGTCTGTAGACCGCACCGACTTCCATTTCGTCCAGGTAGAGGCCGCGCTGCTGAATGACTGGGGCGTTTTCTTCGCTCACGTTTCTGTGCTCCTTTGCATGTGAAGTGCCCTCAATCTATCGCGTCCTGGTGATCTGCGTTACTGCAGTGCTGACGTCAGCCGGAACACCGACTCCAGGTAGCGGCGGAAGAATCCGCGCTCTCGCCACTCTTCCAAGGTCAGCTCGGTGCACCTGGTCCGGTACTCCTCGACAACATCGGAAATGCCGGACACGAAGTCACCTTCGGCGCACATGAGGCTGATTTCGTAGTTGAGGCTGAAAGAGCGCATGTCCATGTTTGAAGAGCCGAAGACCGCGTAGTCGTCGTCGACTATGAAGCACTTGGTGTGCAAAATCTGCGGTTTCGGCAGGCGGTGGATGCGCACACCGGCTTCCAGGAGACTGTCGTAGTAGGACGACTGGGCGTATTCGACCATGAACTGGTCAGCTTTTTCGCTGACGAACAGTTCGACTTCGACCCCGCGGTGGGCGGCGGTGATGATTGCGGCTTTGATCGTTTCGTCCGGCACGAAGTAGGGGCTGACAATCGACAGGCGCTTTTCGGCCAGGTACATCAGCGATGTGAAGCAGCGCAGGTTCGGTTCGGTTTTGAAGCCCGGGCCCGACGGGACCAGCTGGACTGCCGCGTCTTTGCCTTCGAATTCCGGAATCTCTCGACCTTCGTAGTCGTAGGGGCGGATGTCGATGGCCTCTTCCCTTTCGGAGTACCAGTCAGTTGCGAACACCGCTTCGAGCTCAGCGACGACCTCGCCGGAGACTTTGACCCAGATGTCGTTCCAGTGGCGGCCTGCGTCTCGGTTCTTCTGGGATCCGTAGGCGGACTCGATGCAGTTCTGGGAGCCCATGAAGCCGACCTTTCCGTCGACCACCACGAGCTTGCGGTGATTGCGCAGGTCTATGCGGCGCATCTTCCCCTGCAGCGGCAGGAAGGGCAGCATCAGCTCCCAGTCGATGCCCACGCTGTCGAACCACTTCTGCAGGTCGCGGAAGCCTTCATACTTGCGCGAACCGAGGTGGTCGAGGAGAACGCGGACGCTGACTCCGCGCTGTGCGGCCCGGCCGAGCGCTTGGAAGAACGGCTCCGTGTGGGCGTCACGCGCCATGATGTAGATCTCGACGTGCACATAGGATTCGGCGGCGTCAACAGCGTCGGCCATGTCGTGAAAGGCCTGCTTGTAGTCGGTCGACATGCTCAGCTTGCGCGCATCGACCATCGGCAGTCCGGTCAGGTGGCGGTTGAGCTGAATGATCTGCGCGAAGTCCCTGGGCGGTTCGTAGCCGTCAGGCCAGTCGGGAACGTCTTTCGTTCCCTGGTCGAGAAGCTTGTTGACTTCAGCTTGGATGCGCTGACGGCGGTCGTTGACGTAGGGGCTGCCGAACATGATGAACATCGGCACGCCGATCAGCGGAATGAAGAGGATGGCCATGAGCCACCCCATTGACGCTCCCGGGCGGCGGTTTTCCGGCACAACGCCGACGGCGATGATTTTGATGGTGTAGGACACCACGAGCCAGATCACCCAGAGGATCGTCCAGATGCTCATACGCCCTCCCTTCCACCGCGAGTTTACATTTCAAACACAAGGGACGGCGCGTTGGCCGCGCCGTCCCTTGTGTGCCTCAGCGGTCAGCCGCCGATCGGAGCGAGGTCGAGGCCTGCGAGCATCCAGCCGAGAATCGGGGTGGACTGCAGGCCGATGAGCAGGCACAGGAACAGAACGAGCACAACGGACCAGCCGAGCACCTTGCGGAAGATGACCGACTCCTGGCCGGGCATATTGGCTGCGGTGGCCGCAATCGCGAGGTTCTGGGGGCTGATGAGCTTGCCGACCACACCGCCGGAGGTGTTTGCCGCAACCGTGAGTTCGGGGTGCAGGTTGAGTTCCACTGCCGCGGTCTGCTGCAGTTTGGCAAACAGCGCGTTGGCCGATGTGTCCGAACCGGTGACAGCTGTTCCCACCCACCCCAGAATCGGGGAAATGAAGGCGTAGGCTGCACCCGTGCCGGCCAGCCACACGCCGATTGAAATGGTCTGTCCCGAGAAGTTCATAACGTAGGCCAGCGACAGCACCAGCACAATCGTCAGACCCGCCCAGCGCATGCGGTAGAACGTGTTGCCAAGCTCCTTGGCTGCTCCGCCCAGGGGTGAGGGGAACTTCCCGCCGGAGGTGCAGAAGCGGTAGACGATCGCCACGATTATGCCGGTGATCAGCAGCAGTGAACCGGGTGAGGACAGCCAGGAGAAGTTGAAGACTGTGGAGTCGCGAACGGCACCCGTTTCGTCGACTAGAGCTTCGTGGATGACCGGCCAGGGAATCTTGACATCGGTCGATGCGAGAAAGGCCGTGACCGGCGGAACCAGTTTGGCGATGCCGAACACCACGATGAGCGCAAGGTAGGGAAACAGGGCGAAGAAGGTGCGTTCGCCGCTGATCTTTTCGGCCTTCGGCGGTTCTGCCACGCCCAGGCGCTCACGTGCCTCGATCGAGCCTTTGGGTTCGTAGATCTTCATGAACAGGATGGTGCCGCCCAGTCCGCCGAGTGCTGCGACGATGTCGGTCAGTTCGTAGCTGAAGAAGTTTGACGACAGGAACTGGAAGACGGCGAAGGTGAAGCCGGTGCACAGCGCGATCGGCCACAGGTCTTTGATACCGCGGCGGCCGTCGATGATGAACAGCAGGATCAGCGGCACGATGAGCGCCAGGATGGGTGATTGGCGGCCGATGATCGCACCGATGACGTTGGGGTCGATGTTGGTGAGCTTGCCTGCGGTGGTGATCGGGGTGCCGATTGCGCCGTAGGCGACGGGGGCGGTGTTGGCGACGAGGACCGCGGCGGCTGCGCGCAGGGGTTTGATGCCCAGGGCCATGACCATGGTTGCGGTGATTGCGACGGGTGCGCCGAATCCGGCGAGCGCTTCGAGCAGACCGCCGAAGCAGAAGGCGATCAGGAGTGCCTGGACGCGGATGTCGCCGTGGCCCACGCGGTCGAAGATATTGCGCAGATCTTCAAAGCGGCCGTTGATGACGGTCAGCTGGTAGAGCCAGATGGCGAAGATGACGATGAGCGCAATCGGCATGACGCCGAACGCTGCACCTTGCAGGGCGGACAGGAGTGCGTAGCCGACCGGCATTTTGAATCCGGCGACTGCCACCACGATTGCGGTGATCAGAGCGATGAGGCCCGATGTGTGGGCTGAGCGCTTGAGAACGACGAGCGCTGCAAAGAACACCAGCAGCGGAATGAGCCCCACGAGGGCCGATGCAGTAACCGAGCCGGCGACAGCGTCAACGGCGGGCGTGTACTTCTCCATTTTGTCTCTTACCTGTCAGGGTGCGCGCCGCGCTTGGCGGTGGCACTGGCGGAATGCTGGGAAAGACGCATCCGCGGTGCAGCGACCGTGGGCCGAATTGTCCCAAGCCTGCGGCTGTTTTTTCAGTCGCAGAGTTCAAGCATATTGTGAAGCAACTCACGCCTTAACGCCAGGTCAACATCAGGTGTGTCAACGCCAAAGGCGATCTGCACTCAGCGTGTTTCCGCAATTGTCTTTCGGACGACTTCGAGCAGGTTTTCGGAGCGGGTGCGGGAGTACTGGCTGTCTTCGTGCACCAGGACTCGAGCCCAGTTGGTCCACACCAGGCAGTGGCGCATAACGGCTAGCGGCCAGATGAGGTTCTTTTCGTCTGCGCGCAGCGCCTGGACTTCTTCGAATCCGCGGCACAGGTTCTCAATGACATCCTGCAGCTGTGGGACCTGGGTTCCCGGAGTGCGCGGTGTTGTTGCGGCTGATGCGGTGATGCCCAAGTCGACAATCCGCGGCGCTGTTGCAATGTCCCCGAAGTCGATGATTCCTGCGAGGTTGCCTTTGGCATCCAACAGGGTGTTGCCGTCGTGGAGGTCCTGGTGGATGACGGCTGTCGGCAGTGCGTTCCACGCGGGGATAACCGTTTGCCGAAAGTGCTGCACGAAGCTGTGGATGGTATTCCGGTCCTCAGTGTCGACGTGGTCACCCAGTTCTTCGAGGTTGCGTTCAATGCGGCGATCGGAGCCGTACATCGTCCAGTCGTGTTCGGTTGGGCACAGCTGCGGGTCGACACCGCTGAGGGCCTGGTGAAGCTGTGCGGTCGCCCTGCCCAGCTGGACGAGGATGTCCTCGCTGTGCACACCGGCGGAAGCCATGGGCTCACCGTCGAGCCACGGGGCTATGCGCACCCAGAACTGCTCGCCTGTCGTTTCCACGCGCATTCTGCCGGCTTCCCCGGCGGGCTCGCCTGTGGGCAAAGCGAGGGCACCCGGCACCTGGAAGGGCAGATCTGATTGTGCGCGGGTGAGCTTTATCGCAATCTGATCTTGCAGGTCGAGGTCTCCCTGCTGCCAGCCGGGGTCGAGGATCTTCACCATGATCTTCTGTTGCGCCTCAATTGCCGAGGTGGGGCTCACCTGGCCTGCTCGGGCGCGGAAGATGAGGTCCCGCTCCCCTAGGAACTGTGTTCGGTCAGTGAGAGAACAGCCCAGCGGCACCTCGAGAGCGGAGAAGACGGATTCGAGATCAGCCTGTGTGACCGGTGTGCGATCAGGCGAGCGTCCCAGCCAGTACATTGGCTATCCTTTCCAGTTGGCCAGGGGTGATGGCAAGCGGTGGGCGCAGTTTGAGGGTGTTGCCGCCAGGGCCGGTGGTGCCGACCAGCACGCCGTTTTCGTACATGGCCTGTTTGATGTCCGCACCGGTGACGTCTGCGGCGCTGAGGTCAATGCCGATCATGAGCCCGAAAGTGCGCACCGTGATGGGGCGGCGGCACTCTCTCAGCGCCTGGGCGAGGTGGCCCAGCAGCTCTTCTTCGAGCTGACCGATGCGTTCGGGCATGCCGATGCGGTCGAGTTCATCCAGCACCGCGGCACCTGCGGCACAGACTGCGGGGCCTGCGGCGAACGTGTTGAAGTAGCGCTGTTTGCTGCCGAAGGCGTCAATGAGGTCGGCTCGACCTGCAAGTCCGGCCAGTGGGAGGCCGTTGGCCATGGGTTTGCCCATGGTTAGCAGGTCGGGTTCAACGCCCAAGGCGCTGATTGCCCACCAGGTGCCGGTGCGACAGAAGCCTGCCTGGACTTCGTCGGCAATGAACAGTCCGCCCGCCTGGCGGATTGCAGCGGCTGTCTGAGTGAGGGTGGGATTGGCGGCCGAGGTTTGGGGTTGGTCGCGGCCGGGACTGAATGTGGATGTTCCGGCCAGGATTCCGTCGCTGGTGAACGCGGAGTCGAGGACGAGGGCGGCTGCCCCGTGGCCGCGCTGGTCGAGCTTCGCGGCAGCTTGAGCAACGGAAGCTGCAAGTTCGGCGTCAAAGGTTGAGCTGGCGAGGTTCGGCACGGGCACGGTTTCAACCCAGTCGGGAATCGCGTCGAGGCCTATCAGGCTTGGCGAAATCGCAGCCGCTGTTGTTGTGGTGCCGTGATAGGCGCCGTCAGTCACAATGACGCCCGTTTTGCCTGTGGCATTGCGGGCTATTTGGAGTGCGAGGTCGTTGGCTTCGGAGCCAGAGCAGGTGAAGATCAACCGCCCAAGACCGCCTGGCATAAGTGCGCCGAGTTTGTCGGCATAGGCATCAACAGTGGCATCGGCGTATCGGGTGTGGGTGTTTGCCCTAGTGAGTGCGGTGTGCACCGCAACTGCAACAGCCGGATTGGAGTGCCCGACCACCGGCACGTTGTTATAGGCGTCCAAATACTCGGTGCCGTCATCGGCGGTGATGACCGCACCCTGTGCAGAAGCCACGTGCAAGGGCGGGGAATAGAAGCTCCGATAGTTCGGCCCGAAGAAACCCGATGTGCGAAAACCGTGCATGAGGTCACTGTGTCACAGAAGGGTGTGGGCGGGAATGGTTCCCGGGAACGGGCGGCTATCCGGGGCACCCCCTATCCTGCGGTTTGTAAAACGCAGCGAAGCTTTGCAAACCTGGACCTAGACGGCTCGCAGACATGTACGCCTGCCTACCCACCACCCTGCCGCGCAGGACGCTTTGTGGGTATGAGCCGTAGTTCGCCTTAGAGCACATGTGTTCCCCGCAGCAGCGGGGATGTCCGGGGCCGAGCTCTGCAAGGGCTCGGCCCTTTTGACTGCCTGATCACCTCCAGCCGCCAGAAAAGTTGCAGAATCAGTCATAGTAGTCGTCTTGAACTAGTTTGCCTTACTGTCGTTATGTGGTTAAACTCATACCAACATGGCACTCCACATCGTGCCGCGAGGCACTGACACAACCTTCGAGGCGGGAACATGACGGAAGAATGTGCAGACGATCTGGCGCCAGCCTTTCTCCTGCCAGCCAAAAGCTTCAGGACACAAGACCCGGCACTCATGCATTTACAGGAAGTGCTATGGCTCGCCTTGCCTCAACATCTCCGCGACAGTGCGGATGTGGGCATGGCACTTGCGGAGGATTGGCTTCCCCGTTCCATCAGTGAACGCCTTGCAAACCGATATTCGCTGTGCAACGACGAAGTCTGTGCCTTGCTGGGGTTCCTTGCAGGAACGCATGACCTGGGCAAGGCAGAATCGTCATGGCAAAGCAGACTTGAGCATTCCCCGACAGCAGCATGGCTGGCAGATAAGGCACTGTCGTCCGGCCTGTTCGACGAAGCGCAGAAACACTGCGATCCCACCTACAAGCCGCAGCATTCCGTGACGTCTGACGTGATTCTTCGCAGACAGTTACCACTGCTTTTTCCCGGGGCCGACTACACCGCAATCTGCACCCTCACGGCATCGGCAGGCTGCCACCACGGAGTTCCAAGCAACCTTCCCTATCATGAACTGCTGCGTGACGACTCAGAACTGCCGCCGCTCAACCGGCACCTCGACAATCATGGCGCTTCATGCGCGCGAGTCTGGGCAGCTTTGACCCGCGACATCCTCGATCGCACCGGAGCTCACAGCGCTCTTGAAAAGATCATCGGTGCCGGTGGGCTGACAATTACGGACCAGCTGACAATTGCCGGCTTCGTCAGCATGTCCGACTGGATCGCCTCGAATCAGGAATTGTTTCCGCTGACGGAAAGCGGAGCACACTCCAGCAGCGAGTCCCGTGCTGCTGCGGCTCTCGATCAGCTCAACCTCACTCAGTCGTGGTCGCCAGAACCAGACCGCCCGATCCCCTTCAGCAAACGCTTCGGCTGGCCGGACAGCGCTGCGCTTCGGGCTTGCCAGCGCACCGCTCAGGCGGCTGTTAAAGGCCTTAATGAACCAGCACTGGTTGTGATCAGCGAAGAAATGGGCCGTGGGAAGACAGAAGCCGCTCTCCTTGCCGCAGAAGAGATCGCGAAAGCCCGCGGTGCCGGAGGCTTGGCTTTCGGATTGCCCACACAGGTCACAGCCAATGCCATGCTTCCGCGCATATCCGATTGGCTGCGATCGTTCAGCACAGCCGAGAACCAGCACTCCCTTCGGCTTACTCACGGACGTGCACACCTAAGTTCCGAGTTCGAAAGGCTCGTTCGGCACACGAGAGCAGTCAATGCTGAGCAGAATGACACTGCAGACGACGGCGTCATTGCTCACGCATGGTTCAGCGGACGCAAGAGCCTTCTGTCAGATTTCAGTGTTTCGACAGTTGACCAGATCCTCATGACTGCACTGAAATCCCGCTACGTCACGCTCCGCCATCTGGGTGTTTCGGGCAAGGTCATCATCTTCGACGAGGTGCACTCCCTCGACCCTTATTCGACCGCGTATCTGGAACGTACGCTGATGTGGCTGGCCGCCCACCAAACCAGCGTCATATTGCTTTCCGCAACCCTCGATTCCGCTGTCCATGACAGACTGGAACGCGCTTACGCTCACGGGCTGAGGCCCCGACGCCCAGCCGCTGCGGCACAGTCGCCGAGCTATCCCCAGGTGTCAGTGACAACCGCAGAAGGCACACAGCGCTACGACGTAGAGGTTGTAGACGAACACCGTCAGGTTCACCTCGACATCATTGATGACAACCTCGCGTTCTTGCGAAGAAAAGTTGAGCAGCTGACGGACGACGGCGGCGTTGTTGGCATCGTATGCAATACCGTCCAGCGCGCTCAGGATGCCTACTGCACTCTCTCCGATCTCTGGCCAGAGGAAACTGTGCTTCTGCATTCACAGCTCACAGCTGCGCAGCGCGCGCAGATCGAAGCTCGCCTGACTGACCAGTTGGGTAAGAAGTCAGCACGCAGTTCTGATGATCCTGCGTCGCAGCGGCCCTACCGTCGGATTGTCGTTGGCACACAGGTGCTTGAACAGTCGCTCGACGTTGATTTCGATTTGCTGGTTTCCGACTTTGCGCCGGTCGATGCTCTCGCCCAGCGAGCCGGTCGCCTGCACCGCCACGACCGACCAGACAGCGACCGCCCAAGCCAATTGCGCTGCGCACGCATGCTCCTGCGCGGCATCACGCGGCGCGGACCGCAACCGCCTCTATTCGATCCCGGCTCCGAATCCATCTACGGCAGCTACATACTGTTGGCCAGCGCGGCAGCTCTGAGCGAGAACTTCAATGGAGGGACATGGTGTATTCGCCACGACCTCTACCCGAAAGTCGAAGCTGTTGGAACGGGCTCAATCGCTGTTCCCAGTGAGTGGGAAAGTGAATTCCGGCAGGCCCAAAGAGACCACAAGCAGGCTGTGAGAAACGCATGCCGGAGGGCATCAGCCCACCAGATCAGCCCACCCGGGAAAGCGAACAACAACCTCGGACGCGCACTTGACGGCGCAGACACGCTTGATGCCGACCGCAGCGAAGAGATTGTTGCGGCCAGCGTCAGAGACATTGAGCCCAGCCTCGAAGCGATTCTCGTCATGCAGTGCGACGGCCTTCTATACCCACTGCCGTGGCTGGCCCCCGGCCAGACGAGCGCTATCAGCGAAACCCAGGCTCCGCCCACATGGCTGTCGAAGCTTTTGGCGGACTCAACCGTTCGCCTGCCCCGGTGGTTGGTTCCGCCCTACCAAGTCGATGAGGCAATCGACTCTCTTGAAGCAACTCGGATAGGCGCCTGGCAATCAGATTTCCGCTTGAAGGGACAGCTTGTCCTCGCAATCGACAGTGACTTTCGGGGGCAGGTGTTGGGCACGCATTTCCGATTCCACCCCTGCTACGGGTTCCTCAGAGAGGAACAGTTCAGTCAATACAAGCTGCAGGAAATGCGCGAAAGTCCATCTGCGGATGAACAGGAGGAAGAACTCTATGAGGATCTGTGACGAAAGGATGGTGACAAAGCATGTCTGACGGTTTCAACCTGGTCGATCGTCCGTGGATTAAAGTCCAGACGATCGACGGAGAGCCTGCGGAAGTGGGACTCAGAGACTTCTTTTCTCAATGGGACAGGTTCGCAACGCTTGACGGTGAGACTCCCACACAGAACGCCGCGGTCTTTCGCGTGCTGATGGCGATAGTGGTCAGAACAGTCCGCCTGCACCCCGAATGGGGATTCATCGACGACGAAGGCGAACTGTGGCGAGAAATCTACGCGGCAGGCGACTTCCCCGAGCTGATCGCCAACTACCTCGAAACGCACCATGATCGCTTCGACCTTGCCTCAGACGCGGTTCCGTTCTTCCAGGTGGCAGACCTCCACACAAGCAAAGAAGTGTACGAGTCAGCGGCGGCTTTGGTCCCTGACACCGGCCCTGGACTGTTCTCCACGCAGACCGAAGCGTCAGCGTCTGAACTTGAGCCAGCAGTTGCAGCCAGATATCTGATCCACCGCCAGGCCTATGACTATTCGGGCATCAAATCCGGCATTGTCGGAGACCCCCGAGTGAAGGGCGGGAAGGGGTATCCGACCGGACCTGGCTGGGCGGGCCGGCTCGGACACACCGTGGTCACCGGGCCTACGCTGCGAGACACTTTTATGCTCAGCCTGCCCATGCTGGAACTGATTCCCGAAGAGCTCATGTTCGATGACGAAGACCTGCCTCCGTGGGAACGGCAACCCGACACTGCCATGCCCCGAAGCGCAGACGCTGTTGAGCCAAACGGCATCGTCGATCTACTGACATGGCAACAGAGACGGATCAGGCTTTTCTGGTCAGAAGACGCCGAAACGGTTACGCACGTACTGATCGGCAACGGCGATAGAATCAACGAGCGCAATCAGTTTGCCGAACCGTACTCTCCGCAGCGTTATTCCGACGTTCAGTCTAAAAAAGCAAAAACCAGTGTGTTCTTTGCGCAAGAACTCGATCCCACGCTGACCGTTTGGCGTGGAGTGCAGGCAATGTTTGCTGACGGCTCCATCGCCGAAACCAAAAATCGGCGAGCTCCTGTCCTTGAGCAGTTCACCGGTCCTGTCGGGCGGGAAAGACAGACCGCGTACGCAGGCAAACACGTTGGCGTTTGGCTCTGCGGGATTGAATACGGTCCGCAACAGTCCTCATTTGCAGATGAAATGTCTGAAGTCTTGCCCATACACCTCAGTCTGATGACTGAGGCCGGCTTTCAGATGAGGAAGACGGTTCTGGACGCCATTGACCGGATATTCACCCTCCGCGGTCAGCTGCGATGGTTTTTCAAACAGCTGGAAGTCAGCCAAGGCGGATCACCCGAAGAAGCACCTGAAGCACCAACCCAGGCGTGGCTTGCCGAACTCGAACAAGGATTTACGCAGTGGCTGGCCCAGCTGTCTGCAGAGCAGTCCGCTGAAGAGTCGCAGCTGAACTGGCTCCGAACCCTGCGCCGGGTCACATACCGAACAGTCATAGAAGCCGTTGACCAGGCCGGACCGCACGCCGCAGCCGGGTGGCTTGAACACGATCCCAACGGGACCGTGCACTTCCACAGTTCTGCCCGCTACGAATCGTGGATGCTCGCGAAACTCAAACAAGCAGCTCCCCTCCCCTCGGACAATGAACAGAAAGGAGGATCTGATGACCGCTGAAGGTGTAGAAACAGAAAAGGTGACGGTGTGGTCGTCAGTCGGCCGTTATATCCAGTCACTTCAGCAGCAGTTCCTCAACGAAGTGCCCGCCGCTCGCGGCAGCCTCGCAGAGCTTCGGAGAGCTGTTGACGAAGAACCAGGGGTGAACCCCCGCGTCTGGGCAATGGTTCTTGAAAGCCTCCCGGAGTACGCGCAGGGGAAAACGGATGAAGCCTCGCGCGGAGAATGGGCCGCTTTTACGGCGCTGACGCTGTATGCAGTGCATCAGCGCGGCAATAGTGCCCCCATGCATACAACGGATGTGCCGTTCGCGCAGGTCGTCGGCAAGGTGGTGCGCGATGGCAGCGCGTCTCTGAAAGGACGTTATGACGCAATCATCACAGCGACTAGCTTCGCTGGGCAACGCCATCATCTGAGGTCTTTGATCGGACTTCTCAGCAGCAAGAACACCCCACAGCGGAGCACGGCGTTCGATTACGGTCAGTTCGCTTCTGACATCCTCCAGTTGCAGAACCCTGCCAAGCGCAGCAGTGTCCAGCGCGGGTGGGGACGTGATTTCTATCACGGTTACAGCTTTAAGCCTTCCAACAACTGATTCACTCTCATCTTTGAAAGGACTCCCAATGGCTACGTTCATCGACTTCCATGCACTCCAAACGCTCCCACCGTCCAACATCAACCGCGGGGAAGACGGAGCACCGAAAACAGCTGCGTTCGGAGGCACTCGTCGTCAGCGCATTTCATCGCAGGCGTTGAAAGCCGCGCAGCGGCGGGATTTTGCACACATGTTGAATCGCGACGAGCTTGGCGTTCGCACCAAGCAGATCGTTGCTGAGACTGCGGCGCGGGTATGCGCCGCCGACCCAGAGGTTTCCCCTACCGAAGCTGAAAAGTGGTCTTCTGCTGCCTTCGGGAAAGCAGGGATCAAAGTTGCCAAGCCCAAAGCTAAGAAGGACGAAGAGCCCAAACCCGAGCAGGCTGGTTACCTGGTGTTCTTGGGCAACCACCAGCTGGACCGGCTGGCTGCGGCGATTGTGGAAAAGCGGGATCAGGCGTTCACCAAGAAAGAAGTTCTTGAAATCATCGACACTGAACACGCAGTTGATGTTTCGCTGTTTGGCCGCATGATTGCCGACGACGCTGCGCTCAATGTTGATGCTGCCGTCCAAACCGCTCATGCAATCGGGGTGTCGGAGGCTGCACCCGATTTTGACTTCTACACCGCTGTTGATGACTTCACGAAGGCCGAGGAAGAAACTGGGGCCGGGATGATGGGCACCATCGAAATGATGTCATCGACCTTTTACCGCTACGCCACCCTCAACGTAGATCAGCTGCTTGAGAACCTCGGCTCGGAAGAGGCGTTGGTGCGGGCGATTGACGCCTACGCCAGAACTTTCATCCTTTCTCTGCCCACGGGGTACCAGAACTCGTTTGCCGCTCACACACTGCCGGATCTCATAAACGTTGCAGTGCGCAAGCGTCCCGTCAGCTATGTCAACGCCTTTGAAAAAGCTGTTGCCCCAGACGAACGCGGGACCATCGCAGCAGCTTCTGAGGCCATGGCAGATGAAGCATCCAAGGTGACAGAACTCTATGGACTTGCGCCCGAACGTTCGTGGTTGATTGCCTCTGACGCCCTGGAAGCTGACGTCGATTCGCTCGGCCAGAAGACGGGCTTTGCTGAACTTGTATCTCAACTTGAAGAGCATGTGCGCGCGCAGATCACCGAGGATGAGAGGTGAGCCGCTGATGAAGACCATGGTCCTCAATCTTTCGGGGCCGATGCAGTCTTGGGGTGTTTCTTCTCGCTTTAGCCGACGGTCGACAGAAACTGAGCCCAGTAAGTCCGGTGTCATAGGTCTGCTTGCCGCGGCGCAGGGCAGGTCGCGAACAGCAGAAGTTGATGACCTGGCGGAGCTGGTTATGGCCGTCCGTGTTGACCGTCCCGGTCAGCTTCTTGAGGATTTCCATACTGCACGACGGCCTGGGGCCAAGCATTCTGTTCTTTCGTACCGACATTACAGAGCTGACGCCGCCTATACCGCCGCTGTGGCTGGAGAGGACGCCCTCATCGATGCGCTTAGCCACGCCGTTGTGCAGCCTGAATTTCCGCTGTATTTAGGGCGGCGCAGTTGTCCAGCCCCTCCGAATCTTTTTGGCGGGGTATTCAATGGCGTAGCGCCGGAGGACGTTCTGCGGGATCTCGATGCTGCCCCCTGGCAGGCCGCAGAGGACTACAGAAAGTCGCTCGGAAGGACGGTGTTCTTACCCTTAGCACGCGATGCTCAGCCCGGAGAAATCGGGGAAGCAGCGTATGACGTCCCTGTCAGCTTCAATCCTGAACATCGTCAATATCGGGTGCGGCTTGTTGTCCGTCCTGACCCCGTTCGGGTCGAAAACGATCTGGGGGCAGAAAACACCGACCGCTACCTCAACTTGGCTCAGGAGGCTTGATGTTCTTCAGTCGAATCCAGCTCAACCCTGCACTGAGGAAGACCAAAGCCGCGCTGGCAAGCCCTCATCTGATCCACGGGATGATCACGAAGACTGTTCCGCCGGATCAGCAGGCAACAGACGAGGGCCGACTGCTGTGGCGGGTGGACCGCGGGCACCACGAAACGGTGTTATACGCGGTGACCCCGGTTCAGCCGCGGTTTGAACATGTGGTCGAACAATTGGGCTGGCAGAGCGCACCTGCTCAAACAACTGATTACGGTCGGCTTCTTGATTCGCTTCAGCGCGGGCAGCAGTATGCGTTTCGTGCGGCGCTGAACCCGGTTAAAAAGAAAGACGGCAAGCGTTTGCCGCACGTTACGGTCAAGCAGCAAATGCGCTGGTTCTTGGACCGCGCTGACGGGTGGGGGTTTGCGATTCCCTCCAATGCCGACTATGAGCCGGGGCACGCTGAGTCAACCGACACCAGCAGGGATGAAAGTCAGCTGGACGGACTCTGTGTTGTGCGACGCGAAGACAGTCGATTTTCTAAACCAGATGCGGCTGGCAGCAGGCACCGGGTAGCCCACAGGATTGCTGTTTTTGATGGTGTTTTAGAAGTCACGAACCCCAACCTTCTGCGGCGTTCGCTTGCTTTCGGGATCGGCAGTGGGAAAGCACACGGGTGTGGTCTGCTGACTTTGGCCCGACTGGGGGAACCATGAGTTCCCAGGCTCCGCCTCGTTCGCAGGAACTCGGACGAACAACTGACAGACTTTCGTTTGTCTATGTTGAAAGGTGCGTGCTCCATCGTGATTCCAATGCAGTTACCGCGACCGACAGCAGGGGCACAATCCATATTCCGGCAGCTATGGTCAGCACCCTGCTTATTGGCCCGGGTGTGCGCGCCTCTCATGCTGCGATAGCGCTCTTGGGAACATGCGGTGTGACCGTTGCGTGGGTTGGTGATGGCGCGGTGCGCTGCTATGCCACTGGAAGGCCCATGGCTCGTTCAAGCAGGCTTTTAGAAGCACAGGCTCGGGCTTTCGCCAACCAGTCGGAACGTCTGCGAGTGGCCCGGGCTATGTACGAGGTGCGCTTCCCCGGAGAAGACGTATCGGGCCTGACAATGCAGCAGCTGCGAGGCCGTGAAGGAGCGCGTGTCCGCAGGATTTACCGGAGTGAATCAGAAAGGACCGGGGTTTCATGGAGTGGTCGGACATACGATCCGGCGAATTTTGCAGACGCTGATGCGATTAATCAGGCTCTATCAGCGGCCAACGCCTGCTTGTACGGAGTGTCAACTGCGGTCATCAACGCGCTTGGCATGACGCCGGGTTTGGGTTTTGTGCACGTCGGTCACGATCAGAGTTTCACCTACGATGTGGCTGATCTTGTGAAGGCCGAAACCAGCATTCCGGCGGCTTTCGATGCTGTTGCGGACAATCATGAAGAACCGGAACGGGCTGTTAGGGCGCTGCTGCGGGAGCGCTTCTTCCAGCAGGGGACTGTAGAGAAGCTTGTGGAAACACTGCGCAGACTGTTCTTGAACCCGGCGGATGCGTCGGCTGAACCGGAAGTTGCGTATCTCGATGAATTGTCAGTATGGGCTGGCCGGGGCGAACGCCGGCTTTCCAGCGGACTCAATCATGCAGATCACGGATCATGGTCATCGTAGTCTTGTCGAGCTGCCCAGCAGGCCTGCGGGGAGACGTCACCAAATGGCTCGTTGAGATTTCGGCAGGAGTGTTCGTTGGAAATATCAGCGCCCGAATCAGGGAGCTTCTTTGGGAGCGCATTGACGAATCTTCCGCTACAGGTCAAGCGCTGATGATTTGGTCCACCAACAACGAACAGGGCTTTGACTATCGAGTCAAGGACCACAAGTGGGAGCCCGTTGACCTCGACGGCGTCACCTTGATGCGCAGGCCAGCTGCACAATCTGGATACGGGAACACCACCCTTAAAGCGGGCTGGAGCAAAGCCAGAGCCATGCGGAATGCCCAAAAGTTCGGAAATAAGCGCAAAAGCACCTAAAGTGATCCCATACCAACTTGCGGGCCGGTATTCGCACTGGTCAACAAGTGTGTTCCCCACGCCCGTGGGGATGAGCCCGGCTTGCCCAGGGCGCGGGCCAGTGCGGCGACGTGTTCCCCACGCCCGTGGGGATGAGCCCACATCACCGACCTCAGCACGGCGGGCCTGCGGGTGTTCCCCACGCCCGTGGGGATGAGCCCAAGACGTGCAGGACTACATCAATAAGCAGAAAGTGTTCCCCACGCCCGTGGGGATGAGCCCGCGCAGATGTAGGTTTCGTCAGCCTGGGGTTCGTGTTCCCCACGCCCGTGGGGATGAGCCCACACCCAACCGAAAGGACGACACTATGTCGACGTGTTCCCCACGCCCGTGGGGATGAGCCCCATCGTCCAGGCAATCACGCAGGCGGACGCCAGTGTTCCCCACGCCCGTGGGGATGAGCCCGAAAAAATCGAAGAGGTGCTAACCAGCCCGGAGTGTTCCCCACGCCCGTGGGGATGAGCCCTCCAAGGCCGCAACAACGCCACCCTGATGTAGGTGTTCCCCACGCCCGTGGGGATGAGCCGTTGTCGAAGAACAAGAAGATGGTTCCCCCGGTGTGTTCCCCACGCCCGTGGGGATGAGCCCCGGAGTTCCTGCGCCACAGCCTGCGCGTTGTCGTGTTCCCCACGCCCGTGGGGATGAGCCCCTACACGGCCAGGGTTCTGTCTGCCGAGCTGGGTGTTCCCCACGCCCGTGGGGATGAGCCCCGCGCCTTGCGGCGCAACACGGTAGCTAAAGTGTGTTCCCCACGCCCGTGGGGATGAGCCCCACTCCACAAACACGCCGATAGCCGACTTAATGTGTTCCCCACGCCCGTGGGGATGAGCCCGACTGGGGCGTGTCAGCCCTGGTGTTTCAGGAGTGTTCCCCACGCCCGTGGGGATGAGCCAGAGGCAAGCATGAGCGCCACAAAAAACCTGCCGTGTTCCCCACGCCCGTGGGGATGAGCCCTTCTTGACCGGCCCAACATTATCAACACTCCTGTGTTCCCCACGCCCGTGGGGATGAGCCGAAGCAGACCGTAGACGTTGCCGCACTCCGCAAGTGTTCCCCACGCCCGTGGGGATGAGCCCTGTACTGATAGCCCGACCGCGCTTTGGGTAAGGTGTTCCCCACGCCCGTGGGGATGAGCCCTCCTTGTGGGCCCTCGCCCAGGGGATAGCAGCGTGTTCCCCACGCCCGTGGGGATGAGCCCGGGGTTCAATCCCGGCCCGGTGATTGTCCAGAGTGTTCCCCACGCCCGTGGGGATGAGCCCCTCATGTCAGTGGGTCAGGGTAGCTTCCAAAGGTGTTCCCCACGCCCGTGGGGATGAGCCCCGTACCGCTGCACTGTACGCGCACTTGGATAAGTGTTCCCCACGCCCGTGGGGATGAGCCCTCCCACCCCTGGTCACGCTCCGTCTGCTGCTGGTGTTCCCCACGCCCGTGGGGATGAGCCCGGCTTCACAGTCCGCTCACTCGCAGAAGCTGCGTGTTCCCCACGCCCGTGGGGATGAGCCCGACCTTAACCGGATGATTGATGTTTTCAGCAAGTGTTCCCCACGCCCGTGGGGATGAGCCCTGGGTCGACAACATGAGCCAGCTCGCAAACCGGTGTTCCCCACGCCCGTGGGGATGAGCCCTGTCCGCCCGCCATAGGCAGGTAGAACTGCCAGTGTTCCCCACGCCCGTGGGGATGAGCCCCAAGGACGCGAAAGCGGCGATGAATGGGTTCTGTGTTCCCCACGCCCGTGGGGATGAGCCCTGCTTCTTCACCAGCGCCCACCACGGACGCCAGTGTTCCCCACGCCCGTGGGGATGAGCCTTCGACGTGCGCACCGTATTCGGCTGTGGGTCCGTGTTCCCCACGCCCGTGGGGATGAGCCCCAGGTGCGCCCAAGCGCTCGAAGAACTCCCACGTGTTCCCCACGCCCGTGGGGATGAGCCTTGTGCGACCAGTTGGGTGAACTGCTTTCGAAGGTGTTCCCCACGCCCGTGGGGATGAGCCCTCGGTGGCACGTTCTACACCTCAACCGCCCAGGTGTTCCCCACGCCCGTGGGGATGAGCCCGCGGGTGAGCACATCGCCGAAGCAATCGAAGCGTGTTCCCCACGCCCGTGGGGATGAGCCCATTCCCTTGGAATCCGGCGTTATTCCGGCTCTGTGTTCCCCACGCCCGTGGGGATGAGCCCCACGGCAGGGCCAGTTGACTGTTAGCGGATATGTGTTCCCCACGCCCGTGGGGATGAGCCCTAACTGGTGTAAATCGACCCCGTACACCTCATGTGTTCCCCACGCCCGTGGGGATGAGCCCTAACTGGTGTAAATCGACCCCGTACACCTCATGTGTTCCCCACGCCCGTGGGGATGAGCCTGCTTTCTGCGGACAACCCAATCGGCGGGAAGCGTGTTCCCCACGCCCGTGGGGATGAGCCCACGCCCGACAGCCGCCTCATAATCTCGATGCCGTGTTCCCCACGCCCGTGGGGATGAGCCCACCGCCGCAACATCGCCCGAATGATCGGCTTCGTGTTCCCCACGCCCGTGGGGATGAGCCCCATCCGGGCATCTTGCCGTCTGCGTCGAGGCTGTGTTCCCCACGCCCGTGGGGATGAGCCCGGAGATGCTTCGCCTGTGAAGCTGCTACAGGCTGGCCTGGCAGAGGTTAACCGTGCAGCCGATGACATCGCCCGATTCGATGAGTACGAGGAACTGTATTCTCAGGCTGGCGCGCCTGAGTGTGCTCTATAGGATGAAGCAACTACGGGAAGGTTGGATGCTATGAGTGATCATCTGGACATTGAGGAACGCTGGCCGGAGCTGTTCGCGCAGCTCGACGAGAAGCAGCGGCGTAACGTTGTCCAGTCGTTTGCGGCTGCCTGGCATGAAGGATGGGAGCCGAATCGTGAAGACGTAGAGAACTTGACTGATTACGTGCGCGGCGCCATTGATTTTGACGAGTATCTGCGTCGTTCAGACGAGGCTGCCGAGCGGCACCGGAAGACGGAGCCGCCGGTGAGCTGACGGCTGTTCGATACGTGGGCCTCATACGGCTACCGCGAAAGTGCTCCCCACGGGCGTTGGGATGAATCGTAGGTTCGTGCACGTACAACCCATCTGCTTCGGCCGCAGCGGGTAACGAAAGTGCCCGAGCATCCTTGGATGCTCGGGCACTTTCTACTTGAGCTGAGGTTCAGCTCGACTGATTACATCAGCTGTTCTGCTTACGACGGACAGCGAACACAGTCGCCGCACCACCGGCAATCAGAGCGGCTGCAGCTGCAAGTGCACCAGAAAGCTCAGCACCGGTACGCGGCAGAGCACCCGATCCATTGTCGTTGGACTCATCAACAACAGGCGCCGGCTGGTCCTTGTCGTCAGACTCACCGCCAGGCTGCGGGGTTTCCTTTTCAGCGGGGGTCTCTTCGTTCGACGGGGTCGATTCACCCTCAGACGGGGTTTCTTCGCTCGGCGGAGTGGACTCACCTTCAGAGGGGGTCTCCGACGGGGTTTCAGAAGGAGTCTCCGAGGGGGTTTCCGACGGGGTCTCGGAAGGAGTCTCGTCGGCTTCCCACTTCAGCGAAACTTCATCGGTCTTAACCGACTTCTTTTCGTCAATGAGGACAACCCGCTGTGCGTTCTCGTCAGCGTGCTTGAACACGCGACCAGTCAGAGAATCAGCCGACGACGTTGCCGTAAGCTTCACAGCACCTTTGGGGGCATCTTTGTTGATCTGAACAAACAGCTCGCCCGGCTTGACGTTGTCAAGATCAACCTTGTCGCCAGCCTCGTCGACAATCGTGTAATCGTCGCTGGTCGGTTCAGCCTGAAGCTTCACGGCGTCCTGGCTGCTGGTAACCGTGATCGGACCGACCTTGTCGCCAGCCTTGTAGGTCTTGTCACCACCCAGATCCAGTTCGACGCTAGCTTCGTTGTCTGAGAAGTTAACGCCGACGTTCTTTTCACCGATCAGGTACTTGTAGACCTGCAACACCTTTGCACTGGTATCAGCAGCGAGGTCAGCGCCCCCAGCGGTGGTGTAGTGCCAGACAGCACCCTGCGTAGCTCCGATCGCCTCAGCTACCGTCAGGCCCTCAACGCCTGCAGCCTGACCCAGTTCTTCTGCGGTGACCTTGGGGTACGAGTTCTCAAGAATCCAGCCGACCTTGTTCTTCTTCTCTGCGTCAAGGTCACCCCACTGCTCTACCGTGCCATCGCCCTTTTTAAAAGACTTATTCAGCTCGATGCAGTAGGACTTGTATACCTTGTCTTCTACGGTGATGTAGAAAAGCGTCGTTCCGGTACGTTTCCTACCGTTGGCGGTGTCCACCTCAACGGCCGTTCCCTTTTCACCAGAAGCGGCTGTAGCGTCAGCACCAACTGCCGGAACCGAATCAGCCGAAGCTGGGGTGCTTGCTACAGGAGCAAGAAACGCCAGCGATGCGGCAACCGCAGCTGCCGCCAGCTTTCCAAAGCGCGTAATACTCATACTCAGTCTTTCTTTAAAGAATTCACAGCGAATGCAACAGTACAGCGCGACCCGGGACATGTAAACACTCAGACCGCACCATGAGATCCACCCTGACATCCATCTTGCGTGGGTCCGCCAGCCATGCCAGGTTTCAGGCGGGCCCAGCATCATTTCACTTCATTTCAGGCATGTCCGACCAACCGCACACGCCCCATTCTGCTGCCATCTGGCAGTCAGTCATCCAGCCAAACGTTCGCGAAAACTGCACGCGACACCTCGGGTGCCGGTGGGTGGAAGATCCCCGCGGCAGCGTCCCGGTACAGCCGCGAAGCTTCCGCAGCATTCCCAAAGCCCGCTCCCCCAGCACAGTGCAGTGCCGCCTCAGCATTGGCCCTGGCAGCCTTCTGCGCCATGTACTTAGCCGAAACAAACCGCTGCGCCCACGCGGCCCCGTAGTCCACGCACTCATCAAAATCACGCGTGTAGGAATCCAACTGCGCAGGAACAGCGGCGAACTCCAGAGCCGCGTCTGCAACACGCACACGGAACTCACCGAGCTCGGTGTACGGGACTCCCCCGTTCTTAGCCGAACGCCGCTTGCGCAGAGCATCCGATGCCACTTCGAGAGCACGGCGAGCAAGCCCCGCATACACCGATGCGATGAGCAGCTGGAAGTTCGCCGTGATGCCAAAAGTCAGCAGATCCGGGTTAGGGCCGTCTGGGATACGGCGAACAACCCTGTCAGCTTCCAGGACAGCGTCCTCCAGAATCGTTGCCCGCGAATGAGTGGCGCGCATACCCAGCACGTCCCAATCATCCGAGGACGTGACCCCTTCGGTGCCGCGGGTGAGGAAACCGTAGATCAGCTGCGGCCCATCGGCGGCGGTTTCATCCTTGCCGTGCACAATCAGCCTGGTCCACGCCGGCGTCATCGACGTGAAGATCTTCACACCCGACAGCCGGTACGAACCGTCCCCCTGCGGAACGGCCTTCGTGTTCGACCCCTGCAGAACCCAATCATTGCCAGGCTCAGAAACACCGAAGGCAAAGACCTCACCATCACGGGCTTCTTCAAGCGCGAACTGCAGTGACTTATCGCCGCGGTTCCACATGGCGCGCATCATGCCGGTGCACACAAAGTGCATATTCACACCCAGCGCGGTCGCAGGAGCTGCCGTAGCCAGCCGCTGCTGCAGGCGCGAAACCTCGTTCATGCCCAAGCCCGGGCCGCCGAGCTCTTCGGGCACAAACAGCGTGAGATAGCCGCTCTCTTCGAGCTCTTCCAAATCTTCGAAGAAGAACGCGTTGTCACGGTCATACTGTGCTGCGCGCTCCCGGAAGCGCTCCAAAAGCTCATCCGGCAAATACTTCTGTTCCAGTTCCACAAGTCGCTGTTCGCGGTCAGTCATACATCCTCCTGTTTGGTCAACACCAGAGCCGACTGCAGTTCATCCGTGCGGCTGATCATGCCACTCCGCCCGTCCAGCCTAGTGCCGTCAGCCCCAACATGAGGGCTGCGGCCATCACCAGGAAAACACCGATCTTCGGCGCAGCCCAACGCACCCACGTCAGGTACGGCACCCCAGCTGTCACGCACGAGCCCACCAGCCATGCCAGCACTGGCGACAGAATGTTCGTCAGCCCATCACCCAACTGAAACGCCTGCAGCGCCAGCTGATGGTGCATACCCAGTGCCGTGGCAATCGGGGCCAGCAGCGGAAGGATAATCGCAGCCTTCGCCGCAGTCGACGGAATAATGAAGTTGATTGCCGCGAACAGCAGAACCATGAGCACCGCTGACCAGCCCAAGCCCACATCGCGCAACGGCAGCGTGAGCGTGTAGACAATTGTGTCGAGGATTTTCGCTTCCGCCAGCAGAGCCGAAATCGACCCGGCCATGCCGATGATGATCGCAATGAAGCCCATGCTGGAAATACCGCGGGCAATTGTCTCCGCCAGCGGATTCCACTTAAAGCCGGCGGCCTTGCCCATGATGATTGCCGACACCAGGTTGGTTGCGAACATCACCTCGATGACCTGCTTTGAATCGACCAGCAGCGAATAGCCCACAACCACACCGAACTGCGCGATGAACAGCGCCAGCACAATCACCGAGCGCAGCCGCAGCTTCGTCGGGGCCACAGTGCCTGCCTCATTGTCGTTCTCAGCTGCCGTTTCGTGCGCCCCAACAGCGCCGTGGGGCCGCCATCCGTGCTTCCACATGAGCGAACGAGTGGGGTCCTTCTGGATTCTGCGCACGTACAGCAGCACAAAGGCCAAGCCCACAACCATGAAGAGGTTCATGATGATCATGCGCATACCGAAACCTGAGTACGGCGGCAGACCGATGAGCATTTGGGAGACCGCCATGTGCTTCGGACCCGTGCCGAATCCGATCAGTGCTGCAAATGTTGTGACTGCAACAGCCACGATCCCGTCAAGGCCGAGCTTGCGTGCAAACAGCACGCCAATCGGCACAATCGCAATCAGCGCGTCATTGCCGGAGAACCCGCCGATGTAGACCATGAGGCAGAACAGCCCCGACACCAGCAGGGGTGTGCTCTTGTCCTGCAGCCTGTAGACGGCCGAATCAAGCAGATTCTCAAACGCCTTCGATTCCAGAACAACGGAAACATTCGCCCCGACCGACAGCACGGCAAAGGCAATCGGCGCCATATTGACCGCACCGGTCAGCAGCATCATGAGCGCGCCGAAGGGACTGACCGGCGACTGATCCTCTAGAAAACGGAAGTCGTTCGGGTTGATCGAACCGTCAGGGTTCTTCTGAAACTCCCCGGCGGGGATCAGGTAGCCCGCCGCGGTAGCCGCTGCCAGAATAATGAGCATGAGCCACAGCAAGTGTGGCATTTCCCAGCGCCTCTTCGGCTGGGTTTCTTCTGAAGTTTCATCTGTTTGCTTGTCGGCCAGCACTGCCTGTGCGGCCTGCTTTTCGGCCTCTTCGGCCTGTGCTCCCTGCGCAGTCTTTTCGACTGTTGTAGACATGGTGAAGCTCCTGAATGCAGAAATGGGTGAGGGGGCAACACCCGCGGTGCATCGCTTCTCTGGCGGCTGAACCAGCCTGCTTTCAGGTTGGGTGGCGGGAGCTCAGACGGCCACCTCACCCGTTGAGGGAGCCCGTGCTCAGGCGGCTCGGATAAGAACTGAGCCGTTGTGCCCGCCGAAGCCGAAGGAATTCGACAGCACCGCGCTCATACACGGACCCGCCCGATCGAGCGGTTTGCGGGCTGCGACAACGTCGAGCTTCGGGAAATCCGGCATGTCAAGATTGGCAGTCGGAGGGATCACGCCCTCACGCAGCGAGCGCACGCTGACAATGGCTTCGAGCACTCCCCCGGCGCCCAGCAGGTGCCCGGTTGAGGACTTCACGGCTGTCACAGGGATGTCGGCAAGCGCCTTTCCGAAAACGGCTTCAAGGGCGAGCGCTTCTGCCGCATCCCCCGCCGAGGTGGAGGTCCCGTGCGCGTTCACGTGCCCCAAAGGTGACCCTTCGGGGCCGCCCGTGGCGAAGGTTTCCGGGGTCAGCCCGGCATCTGCCAAGGCAGCGCGCATAGCTGCGGCGGCACCTCGTCCTTCTGGGTCGGGGGCGGTGGCGTGGTGGGCGTCCGATGACGAACCGAACCCGGCCAGCTCAGCCAGTTTCCGCCCGCCGCGGCGGTTCACGGCGTCGTCGTTTTCCAGCACGATTGCGGCGGCTCCGGCGGACATGACGAAACCGGTGCGGTCGCGGTCAAAGGGGCGCGATGCTTCCTGCGGGCGGTCTTCGAAACCGGATGCGAGCGCGCGCATGTTCGCATTTGATGCGAGGTTGGCGGGATTGAGGCAGTCTTCGACGCCGATGACGATTGCGGCATCTGCGTAGCCGTGGCGCAGGGCTCGCAGCGCCTGACCGAGGCCCACAGCGCCGGAAGCGCAGGTGGCGGACACTGCGTGTGCGGGGCCGGTGATTCCGTACCGTTGGCTGATGAGTGCGGCTGGGGAATCTGGTGCGCCGTGCATGGACAGGGTGAGCGGAACACCCCGCTGGCCGTCTTCGGCGTAGGCGAGCGCTGCCCGCTGTTGGGGGCGGATGGGCCCGGACCCGGTGGCGGTCACGATCATGACGCGGGCCGGGTCCCACGGCAGGTCAGCTGCCGAGGCGCCGGTCCGGCCGGTCTGGATGCCTGCGGCTTCTTCCAGGGCCTGGTCGGCAGCGGCGATGGCCCACAGGTGGAAGTCCTCCAGGCGCCGGGCCAGATGTGTGGGCACGTGGTCTTCAGGGTTGAAGCCGCGAACCTGTCCGCCGATGCGCACACTGAGGCCGTTGAACTCCTGGCCTTCGAGCACTCCGATTCCGCTGCGGCCGTGCTGGACGGCCTGCCACGTGTCTTCGACCGTCAAACCGTTAGGCGTGATTGCCCCCGTGCCGGTAATCCAGACACGCCTGGATTCGGAGTAGTGGTGTGCGTTCACAGACGGACAACTCCTTTCCCACCGGCCTGTATGAGCTTGACGGTTTCAGCAGTTCGCACTTTACCGCCCACTGTGCGCGGCAGCGCTTTCACGGCGTAATACTTCGTCGGAATGAACTGCGGGGCCAGGCGTGCGCGCCCGTGTTCCCGCAGTGCAGCCTTGCTCAGCTGCTCGCCTAACGCCTGGGCAGGGCCGTTCTGTTCCCGTGAATCTGCGCACACCGGGCCACCTGAATCGGCCGACACCAGTTCACCGGCTTCGATAACCAACGCGACAGCGGTTCCAAGAGCCGTATCCGGCAGGCCCACGGCAACAGCTTCGCGATGCTTTCCGGCCACGATCAGCCCTACGTAGGCGCGGGTGACTTCCGGCAGGGCGACCTTGTGCCCGCCGACGTTGATGATGTCGCCCTTGCGCCCCAGCAGCTGCAGTTGACGTTCGCCGCCGACCACAGCTGCCCGGCCCTGGTCTCCGACAGTTGCCCAGCCGTGCTCATCGAGCAGATGCACATCGGCGGTGCCTGCAATGTAGTCATCGGAGCGCGAATCAGCGAGCACCCACAGCGTGCCAATTTCACCATCGGGCACTGGGTGTCCAGCGTCATCGCGAATTTCAACCTGGACGCCGTCGTAGATCTGATTCCACGTGCTGTCGTCCCCGCGCGCATCCCCGATGAAGCCGATTTCCGCTGCCCCGTAATAGCTGATGAGCCGCACGTGCGGCAGCACTCGACGGAGGTCTTCTCGCAGTGCATTCGGCAGGTTGGCCCCGCCGACGACAATGAGTTCAAGCCCCGCGAAATCTTCGGGCCTGCGGGTGGCTTGGGCAATAATGCCCCGCAGCACCGCAGGAACTGTGACAATCCGCGTGATGCGCTGCTGCGCCACACGCTGACCAAGTCCCGGCAGGGACAGCTCATCAGCCAGGTGCGCCTCGCCCCCGCTGGCCAAGCACTCAACCGTCGCGTACAGCGTCAGCGAATACGCAAACGCCCCGGGTGCAAGAGTCGCCACACCGGGCAGCGGTTCCAGGTAGCGGGATGACACCGCGAAGTTCGCCCTGTACTGGCCGCGGGTTTTGAGAAACGCCTTGGGGCTGCTGGTTGTTCCGGAGGAAAAGAGCATGAGGTACGGCTCAGAAGCATCCCGAACCTGCGGCGGTTCCGCCGGCTGCACTTGCGCCTCGATTTCCCTGAATCGCTGTACCGGCACCACTACCCCACCCCAGTCCGGGCCGAGGGCGGAAAGAAGGCGGGCCTGTGCCTGTTCATCATCGACGATCACCAGGCCGATGCCGACTTCGGCAATCACGTGCCGCTGGTGGTCCACCGGCCAGCGCGGGTCGATAGTCGCCGACACCGCGCGGTACCCGGCCAGGCCCGCCATAATGCGGGCGGCCCCAAATGCCGAGGTGGAGCTCACCGCAATCACCGGCGCTCCCTGGGTTTCGGGGGCGGGTGTGGGAAGATTCGGCGCCTGGGCCAGCAGGTGCCGGACGGCGGCTGTGACGCGACGGCCGTCTTCGGCGAGTTCCGCGTAGCTCAGGGCGGCAGATTCGCCGACAATCGCCGGGCGGTCGGGGTGCTCGGCGGCGGTGGTGAGTATAGATCGAGTTATCGGCACGAGATCAGCCTAAACAGAACCGGAGGCCGAGGTCGAAACACCCCAGCCTCCGGTCCATGAGCCATCAAATCTTCAGTTCGCCCATTTCGTCCCAGCCTTCGCCATCAACCTGGCGAGACACGATCTTCGGGGTAGCCGACAAGTGCGGCCGCATAGCCTCAAGACCCTTGGCAAAGTGCTCACTGGTCACATGCGGCTCCGCTCCCTCATCAGTGAAGGCTTCAACAAGCACGTACTCATTTGGGTCTGCAAGGCTGCACGACCACTCGAACCACAGATTTCCTTCTTCTTGGCGCGTGGCCTCCGTGAACTCCGCGACAATCGCCGGCCATTCTTCGGCGCTTTCAGGTTTGACTGGGAACTTGACGACGATGAAGTACATCGCACCCTCCTGCTCGTTTGATCACTGTCCGCACCACTGTTGCACCCAACAACCTGCCTGTCCTCCCCCTCTTATCGGTCAGTGAGAACGATCTATCTGAGGGCCTAAGAAACGGTATGCCAGACTGACGCAATGAGCGAAGGACAACGCGACAATCCGACGGCCAAACCGCGCAGGGCCGGAACTTTGAAGCGAGCCCTGTCGATCATTGAGTACATAGCTGAGAACGGAGGCTCGGACGCCAAGGCCGTGTCCTCTGGGACAGGGATTCCTCTGCCGAGCACCTACAGGCTCCTAGCCGAACTGTGTGCCGAAGAACTCCTGGTGCACTTGAAGAATGAGCAGACATACGCACTGGGCTACCGGCTCCATAAGTTCGGCGTCCGTCTGCACGCAGACCTCGGGTTGAGCAGAGAAATCCGCAGCGAGCTCAACGAGCTTCACACTCGGCTCAGCATGGCCACCTACCTCGCAATCCACCGCGGCATTGAGTTCGTGGTCGCACATGTCAGCGAATCACCCGCAGCACCCCGGCTTGCTCCCATGCAGTTCGGATTCAGAGAGAACCCTCACGCATCAGCGTTCGGCAAGCTCGGCCTCGCGTCATTAGACGAAGCTTCTCGGAAACAGGTTCTCGCTGAGTCGGGAATGCCCGCTCTGACAGACCGCACAATCACCGATGCCGCTGCTCTTCTCTCAGAGCTGAAGACTATCGAGCGCGATCGAATTGCCTGGGAGCACGAGGAGTTTCAGGAGGGCGTGTCCTGTGCCGCGGTGCCGTTCTTCAGCAGAAACGGCGACCTTCTTGGATCAATCGCCGTCTCTGCCCCCACCGCGGCATTCGAGGGCATGCGCACCCGCGTTGAGCACGTGCTTCGTTCGGCTGCCTCACGAATCGGCCGCATGTACCGCCTGGGTCCGAACTTCTTCAGGCATGTTTCTCAGTAGCTGAGAGCAGCTCCTTACCGGATGGCTTTCAGGGCGTTAGCCTCGGTTCCACTTCAACGAAGAAGGAGGTACAAAATGTCGATGCCCAGCAATCCGCTTCCCGCCAAATACGGGACTCTCAACGCCATGGAGTTCTCGGATGAGGCCAAACGAGTCTTAGTCAAGATACTCACGACGGCTTTTCCCCATAAGAACTTTCCGCCCGGACCCTACGAGCGGATGGCCGACCAGCTCATCACCATGGCAGACGAGTCTCCGTGGTTCCGAATGAAGCTGATTCAAGGAGTCGAGACGATCGATGCGAGCGCCGATCGCAAATTCTCGGAGCTGTCCTACGAAGACGCAGTTGCAGCCCTGAAAAAGGTGGAGCGGACAGAGTTCTTTTCCTTCATCCGCCGGATGACGATTCTGACCATGTATGAAGACGAAGAAGTCTGGTCAAGCGTTGGCTACGAGGGCCCCTCATTCGATAAGGGCGGCTACATCGATCGGGGCTTCAACGACCTCGACTGGCTTCCAGAACCGCGAATCGAAGAATCAGAGGAACCGCTGCCGGACTTCGGGCCCGGGCACAAGGAAGGAGTGTCGTGATGGTTGAGTTCAATGATGACCGCGCAGTCGTCATTATCGGTTCCGGCGCAGGAGGCGGAACCCTGGCCTATGAGCTGACCCAGCAGGGCATACCCGTCGTGCTGCTTGAAGCCGGCCCCTATCTGCAGAACGAAGACTACGTAAACCTCGAATGGGAAGCCTTCAACCAGATGGCTTGGCTGGATCCTCGTACAACATCGGGCAGCTGGCGGATTGCGCGTGACTTCCCCAACCTGCCGGCTTGGATTGTGAAAGCCGTCGGCGGTACGACAACACACTGGTCTGGAGCTACGCCCCGGTTCAAGGCCCATGAATTCAAGGCCGCCACCACATACGGTGACGTGCCCGGAGCAAATCTGCTTGACTGGCCAATCACCCTAGAGGATCTGGCTCCCTACTACGACCGTGCTGAGCTGGCGATGGGATCAACGCATCGCCACGGACGTCCGCCCCTTCCGGCCAACAACAACTACAAAGTATTTGCAGCCGGTGCCGAGCGGGTCGGGTACAAGCACTACGCCACCGGACCCTACGCAACCAACGCAACGCCCTACGACGGCCGTCCGGCCTCAATCTAGGACGGGTTCAATTTCCAGGGCGATAAGAACAAGTCGAAGTGGTCGATCCTGGTGCGCGAAATACCCCGTGCTTTGGAGACCGGGCTTTTGGATCTCCGACCGGAAAGCACTGCGGTGCAGATCACGCACGATGCTTCTGGCCGAGTCGATTCAGTCCTCTACCTCGACAAAGACGGACAGATGCACCGACAGGCAGCTGGGGTTGTCTGTGTTGCGGGCAACGCGATTGAAACACCCCGTCTTCTGCTTATGAGCGCGACATCGGCGTTCCCGGATGGATTGGCTAACAGCTCGGGCATGGTCGGCTGCAACTACATGCGCCACATGACAGGCTCTGCCTACGCAATGTTCGACAAACCGGTGAACATGTATCGCGGCGAAACCATGGCGGGGATCATTGCCGACGAATCTGTTCACGACCCCTCTCGCGGTTTTGTCGGCGGCTATTACATGGAGACCATTTCACTCGGACCGGCGTTCCTGGCGAGCTTCCTGGACCCCGGAAACTGGGGAGAGGACTTCACCCGATGGATAGACAACTACGACAAGCTGGCCGGCATGTGGATTGTCGGTGAGGACATGCCACAAGAATCCAACCGTGTAACGCTCAGCTCCACTGCAACCGATACCAACGGCCTGCCCGTGCCGAATGTGCATTTCGACGACCACGAAAACGACGTCTCCATGCGGGAGTACGCCTACGGCAAAGCCGAGGACCTTTACCGCTCAGTCGGCGCGCTGGACGTCCACAGAACACCGCCGTACCCCTCAACGCACAATCTGGGCACCTGTCGAATGGCAGCGAATCCCGAAGACGGGCCGGTAGACGGTTTCGGCCGTTCGCATGAGATCCCGAACCTTTTCGTCTCTGACGGTTCACTGTTCACAACCGGTGCGGCAGCAAACCCGACTTTGACAATCGTTGCTCTTGCAATGCGCCAAGCTGACTACATTGCCAACGAGCTCAAAACCGGTGGACTGTAAGGACAAAGAGCCCACAGGCAGCGAACAGAACACCTGAAGATAACCACAACAACCGGCTGGTGCCGCAGGTTCTCACACCTGCGGCACCAGCCGGTTCTTAGCCTCACCCTCGGCCGAGCCTCGTCAGCTCAACCTCAACAGCCCAGACTCAGCTCACAGTCCGAGAGCGCGGGCAATGAGCATGAGCTGCACTTCGGTGGTGCCCTCGCCGATTTCGAGGATCTTCGAGTCGCGGTAGTGGCGGGCCACCAGGTATTCGTTCATGAAGCCGTAACCGCCGTGGACCTGCGTGGCGTCACGTGCGTTGTCCATGGCTGCTTCACCGGCAATGAGCTTGGCAATCGAGGCTTCCTTCTTGAACGGTTCACCGGCAAGCATCTTCGACGCTGCTTCGTAGTAGGCGGCGCGGGCTGCTGAAACACGCGCTTCCATGCGGGCGATCTTGAAGGAAATCGCCTGGTAGCTGCCGATCGGCTTGCCGAAGCTGGTGCGCTCCTGGGCGTATTTGACCGATGCGTCAACACAGCCCTGCGCGGCACCGACGGACAGGGCGGCAACCGCAATGCGCCCCTCATCGAGAATGCGCAGGAAGTTCGCGTAGCCGCGGCCGCGCTCACCCAGCAGGTTCTCTTCGGGAACCTTGACGTTGTCAAAGGTCAGCGGGTGGGTGTCAGAGGAGTTCCATCCGACCTTATCGTACAGCGGCTCAGCCGTGAAGCCGGGTGTGCCCGCCGGGATCATGATGGTGGAGATCTCCGGCTTTTCCTTGCCGTCCTTGCCCACGCGGGTGCCGGTGACGGCAGTGGCGGTGACCAGGCGGGTGATGTCCGTACCGGAGTTCGTGATGAACGACTTCGAGCCGTTGATCGTCCATTCGCCGTTTTCCAGGGTGGCCTTCGTGCGGGTGCCGCCTGCGTCCGAACCGGCTTCCGGCTCCGTCAGACCAAAGGAAGCAAGGCCCGAACCGTCCGTGAGCTTGGGCAGCCACTCTTTCTTCTGCTCTTCCGTGCCGAACAGGTAAATGGGCATGGCACCAAGCGAAACAGCGGCTTCGAGCGTAATGGCCAGCGACTGGTTTTCGCGTGCGATTTCCTCAATTGCCAGGCACAGCGCGAAGTAGTCTCCGCCCATACCGCCGTACTCTTCCGGGAAGGGCAGGCCGAACAGTCCCATCTTGCCCATCTTCGCCACGAGTTCGTACGGGAATTCGTGTTTGCGGTCGAGTTCGGCTGATACGGGGGCGACTTCGTTGTCGGTGAAATCAGCAACTGCCTTGCGGAGGCTTTCGTATTCCTCCTGCAGCATTCCTGGGGTGAAGCTCATGAGCTCTCCTTAGCTTTGTGGTCTGTCTGAATAAAGGGGACGAGGTGTCAGCTGGCTGCCCGGTCAGCGGCCGGGCTGCGGGTCAGCCGTCGGTGTCTTCTGCTGTTTCGTCGACGATCGTGACAAGCACTTCGTCCAGTGCCACCTGGGCGCCGACAGCGGCTTTGACGTGAGCGGTTCCGGCGGCGGGTGCGCGCAGCACGTGTTCCATCTTCATGGCCTCCACAACGGCGATCGGGTCGCCTTCGGCAACTTCAGCACCGTCTTCGACCAGCAGCTGGGTGAGCGAACCCGGCATGGGTGCGCAGATGTCGGCCCCTGCAGCCCCCGGGTCGAGTTCAGATTCGGCGACAGGGCGCGCAAAGCTGTAGACGCCTCGTTCGCTGGCCACCCAGATCATGCGGGTGTCCGGGTCGGCCCACAGCATGGCGGTGTGCTGCACGCCGTCGATCGTGAGCTTGTAAACCGTGTCACCGGCTTCCGTTGTGACTCGGGTGAGCTCTTCACCGCGCCACACGACGGTTTCGACTTCGCCACCGTGGGCCAGTTTGACGCTCACCGCCGGCTGGCGGCTGGAGCGCCATCCGCTGGGGCGCGCCCACGCGCTGGGCGCTTCTGTGCGATCCCCTGACGAGGTGCCGCCGAGCTTCTGCGTTCCCGCGGCTCCCCTTGTGCTCACCACGAACGCGGCGGCGAACAGCTTGTCGATGTCCCCGGCTGCGTGGGCGAGCTCATCTTCCGTCATGCGGTCGATCAGGCCCGTGTCGAGTCTGCCTTCGATGACGTCTTCACGGCGGACCAGGCGGCGGACGAAGTCGATGTTCGTCGTAATGCCGGGCACGGCTGAACGGGCGAGCGCAGAGTCCAGGCGTGACAGCGCGGTTTCGCGGTCATCAGCGGTGACGATCACCTTGGCGATCATCGGGTCGTAGTCGGACACGATCCGCTGACCGGCTTCAAGGCCGGCGTCAATGCGGATGCCCTCACCTTCGGGGAACTGCACGTCGAGTGCCGTGCCGCCGGTGGGCAGGAAGCCGCGGGAGGGGTCTTCCGCGTAGACGCGCGCTTCGATCGAATGGCCGGTGAGCGTGATGTCTTCCTGCTTCAGCGACAGCTCTTCGCCGTTGCCGATCCGCAGCATCCACTCGACCAGGTCAACACCCGTGACTTCTTCTGTTACGGGGTGTTCCACCTGCAGGCGGGTGTTCATCTCCATGAAGAAGAACTCGTCTGGCTTATCAGCCGAGACAATGAACTCGACCGTGCCGGCACCGCGGTAGCCCACGGAGCGGGCCGTGTCGCAGGCCGCCTGGCCGATGGCCGCGCGCGTCTCTTCGTCCAGCAGTGCCGACGGGGCTTCTTCGATGACCTTCTGGTGGCGCCGCTGCAGGGAGCATTCGCGCTCGCCCAAGTGAATGACATTGCCGTGCTCATCAGCGAGGATCTGCACTTCAACGTGGCGCGGGGTTGCCACCAGGCGCTCAATGAACAGCGTGTCGTCGCCGAAGCTCGCCGCGGCTTCGCGGCGGGCTGCCGCAAGGGAGTCCTTGAGGTCCTTCGGGTCGTGCACCGCGTGCATGCCCTTGCCGCCGCCACCGGCCGAAGGCTTGATGAGGATGGGGAAGCCCACCTCGTCAGCTCGTTCAATGAGCTGTTCATCGCTCAGGCCTGCTTCGGCCACACCGGGTACCAGCGGCACATTGCGCGAAGCCACGGCCTGCTTGGCCGTGATCTTGTCGCCCATCGTGCGGATGGCTTCGGCGGTGGGCCCGAGGAACACGATCCCCGCGTCTTCACATGCCTGAGCGAACTCGGCATTTTCCGACAGGAAGCCGTAGCCGGGGTGAATCGCCTCGGCACCGGTGTCCTTCGCGGCCTGAATGACCTTGTCGATCCGCAAGTACGATTCCGCAGCGGCAGCGGGACCCAAGCGGACCGCAACATCGGCGGCTTTGGTGTGTGCCGCCTCGGCGTCGGCATCGGAGTACACGGCAACCGTTTTGATGCCCAGTGCACGGCAGGTGCGCATAACGCGCAGGGCGATTTCACCGCGGTTGGCAATGAGAACTGTTGAAAACACAGCGATCACATCCTGAACACGCCGTAGCCGGGCGCGTTGTTGGGGCGGGCAAGCGGGGCGTAGCGGGCGGCTTCGAGAGCCAGTGCGAGCACCTGGCGGGTGTCACCGGGTTCGATGATGCCGTCATCCCACAGCCGTGCCGTCGAATAGTAGGGCACGCCCTGGGTTTCGTACTGCTCAAGGACAGGCGCTTTGAATTCGGCTTCTTCTTCTGCCGACCACTCTTCGCCGCGTGCCTCAATCTGGTCGCGCTTGACGGTTGAAAGCACACTGGCAGCCTGTTCGCCGCCCATGACGGAAATGCGGGTGTGCGGCCACATCCACAGAAACCGCGGGCTGTAGGCGCGCCCGCACATCGAGTAGTTTCCAGCACCGTAGGAACCGCCGATCACCACGGTGAACTTCGGCACCCGGGCCGTGGCGACCGCGTTGACCATCTTCGCGCCGTGCTTGGCAATACCGCCTGCTTCGTAGTCGCGGCCAACCATGAAGCCGGTGATGTTCTGCAGGAAGATCAGCGGGGTGTCGCGCTGGTCACACAGTTCGATGAAGTGCGCGCCCTTCTGCGCGGACTCACCGAACAGCACGCCGTTGTTGGCGATGATTCCCACGGGGTGTCCGTCCAGGTGGGCGAAGCCGGTGACGAGCGTCGTACCGTACTCGGCTTTGAATTCGTGGAACTCGCTGCCGTCGACCAGGCGGGCGATGACTTCGCGGACGTCATAGGGGGTTTTGAGGTCAGCGGGCACCACCTGCGTGAGTTCGTCCGGGCTGAACAGCGGTTCGCGCGGCTCTTTGCGCGCCCACGCCGGGGTGAGGCTTTCCTGCGGCGGAAGCGTTGAAACGACATCGCGCATAATCTCCAGGGCGTGTTCGTCATTGGCCGCCAGGTGATCGGTGACACCCGAGGTGCGCGAATGCAGAGCACCGCCGCCAAGCTCCTCGGCCGTAACAACTTCGCCGGTTGCGGCCTTCACCAGCGGCGGACCGCCCAGGAAGATCGTGCCCTGTTCATTGACGATGATCGATTCGTCCGCCATTGCCGGAACGTACGCACCGCCGGCAGTACACGAGCCCATGACAGCCGCCAGCTGCGGAATACCGGCGGCCGACAGTGTGGCCTGATTGTAGAAGATGCGGCCAAAGTGCTCACGGTCAGGAAAGACATCGTCCTGATTCGGCAGATTGGCACCGCCGGAATCCACCAGGTAAATGCACGGAAGCTGGTTTTCGCGCGCAACTTCCTGGGCGCGCAGGTGCTTCTTGACGGTCATCGGATAGTAGGTTCCGCCCTTGACCGTGGCGTCATTGGCAACAATGACGCAGGTGCGCCCGGCAACAACGCCTATGCCGGTGATGATTCCAGCACCCGGGCTGTCGTCGTTGTACATGCCGTTGGCAGCCAGGGGAGAAAGCTCCAGAAACGGAGTGCCGGGGTCCAAAAGCTGCTCTACCCTGTCGCGCGGAAGCAGTTTGCCTCGGTCGATGTGCCGCTGCCGTGAACGCTCGGAACCGCCCAGGGCGGTTTGGGCGACGCGCTCACGCAGTTCGTCGATGAGCTTTTGGTGCGCCGCAGCGCGTTCGGCGCCAACCGCAGCATCAGGCGGTGTGCCTAGTGTCTTCATCCGAACTCCTTCGTACTGGATACCACCGGGCCGGCAGACTGAATTCTGAAGACCAAGCCCTGCCGATTTCAGTGAATTGCCACTAACTGAAAGTATAGTATGTCGATGTGTCGCCAGACACAAGCACGGACCGGCAAAGCCAAAAGCGGCACAGTGAAGGAGGGCCCATGACAGGCAGTGACGCTCCCCAGCCCACGCGGCGCCAAGCCGAAAAAGAGCGCAGGCGCCAGCAGATCCTCGACTCCGCCAAAAAGCTGTTTGCCCGTCAGGGGTTCCGCGCGGTCAGCATTGACGACATCGGCGCCGGTGCCGGGATCTCGGGCCCAGCGGTGTACAGGCATTTCGAATCCAAAGAGGCCCTACTGGCCGAACTCCTCGTGGGCATATCCAAACACCTGCACACCGGCATGAGCGCTATCGTCAACACCCACAGCGGTCAGAGCGCAGACAAAGCAGACGGCACAGCAAAGCGCCCCCACGCCGACCCCCACCCCGGTAAGGGCGTAGCGTCGGGTGAGGGCGCCTCGGCAGTGGGGGCCAGCCCGCGTTCAGCGATGGAAGAGCTTCTTGCCTTTCACGTGGAGTTCGCCGTCAACGAACCCGAGCTCATTCGCATTCAGGACCGCGATTTCGAGGCTCTGCGGGAGAGCGACCGCAAACGGGTGCGCCGCCTGCAACGGGAATACATGACCGGCTGGGAAGACGTGCTCGTGCAGGTGCGCCCCGACCTTAAAGGGGCCGGGGCGCGCGTGCTCGTGCAGGCTGTCATCGGGATGCTCAATTCGACGCCCTACGTGGTGCGCCGGCTCGAATCAAACGTCATTGAGCGGCATCTGCGCAAAGCCGCTCACGCCGCCCTCGGCCTGGGCTGAGGCTTCAGACAGCGGCGGGCCGCCGGGGTGACGCGCACTCCCCTGCCGTCACGCTTTCTGGACTGTGATCGTCCAGCTCGCATCGCCAACACGGTCAAAGTGCGTCACTGGGTAGCCGTTTTCGGCAGCCCATTCCGGGATCGCCTCCGTCGCCTGGGTGCAGTCAAAGTCGATTTTGAGCTCATCGCCGACAGGCAGAGTCTCCATGGCCTTCTTCGCTTCGACCAGCGGGAACGGGCAGACCTGGCCGACGGTTTCGAGTACGTGCTGCATATTCATCTTCTCCTTGATAGGACGCGCTTGGGGCGCAGGGCCGCGCCCCAAGCGCCGGATTCCGTGCCGAAGTGTTCGGGCACGAGGGGTGGTTCAAAGACGGCGGGGGTCTTAGGCGCGAACGGGCGCTTTCTTTTCAGATGCGGCTTCCTGCGAAGTGCCGCCGCCGATTGTGAGCTTGGCGGCGACTCCCGCTCCGATCACCATGAATGCGAGCGAAACCCAGCCCTGCCAGGTCATCATGGCGGTCTGGACCATCCCGTTGCCGACAGTGCATCCTCCCGCCAAGGCAGCGCCGAAGCCCATGCCGATACCGCCGAGGATTGACTTGACCACTGTGGTTGCGTCAGGAACGCGCAGACGGAACTCGCCGGAGGCTTTGGCCGCAATGAACGAACCTATGATGAGCGACACGGTGAAGTAGACGCCCCAGTCGACGAGTTCGACATCGCCAGAAGCCAGGTAGGTGACCAGGTTCGCCGACGGAGTCGTCACACCCAGCCCGCTGTTGCGACCGGCAGCAGCTGAGAGCACCCAGCCGATGGTGGCGATGACGCCGATGACGGCTGCTGTGGCAAACGGGTTCCAGCGCTTTTCAAGCAGCAGGTGCTTCACCCCGCTGTAGCGGGGAGGAAGGGTCGCAACCTTGGCGCGGCCTCCGTTGTGGTGGATCGTCAGCCAGGCGGCCACAGCAGCCAGGATGATGGTCAGCACCCACGGGGACACGTGCAGCGTTTCGTAGATCGCGCCCTGCGAGATTTCGATATCGCGCATGCTTTCAGTGAAGCCGCTGAGCGGGCCGTGCTTCATGATCGAGGCGGTCAGCGCGTACATGCCGAGTGCAAACCATGAACCGACGAGCCCTTCACCGGCGCGGTAGTACGTGCCGGTGGCGCAGCCCCCGGCGACGACCATAGACGCTCCGAAGATGAAGGCGCCGATGATGGTTGCCGCCCACGGGAACCCCTTGGAGTCCAGGTGAATCACGCCGAGGGACACCAGCGCCCACAGGCCGACGGCGTGCACGGCGATAAGCAGAATGAATGAAGAGAACCAGCGTGTTTTTCGTGCGAAGAAAACGTCACGGAATGCACCCGTGGTGCAGTAGCGTCCACGCTGCAGGATAAAGCCGAGGACGCCGCCGATCACAAGACCGGTCAGTGGCATAGCAAGCCTTTCGTGTTTGCCCTCTCAACCGCACCGAATCAAGCGCGGCGGCTTTGCCGCAGCGCCATTGGCTGAACCGAGCAGCGCTCAGCGCGCGACTACACGCGGCGCAGGCCGGACAACAGCCGTGCTGGCTCGGTGAGCGGAGGGAATTTTCTGGGAACCGAGTCCGCCTGGACGGCGGGCGCCCCAATCAACACGAAGACGTGCAGATGTACATAAAGTCAACAGCCCGGCGGGAGAACAGCACATTGCGCTTGGCAGCCATGTTCTCTCCTTGATCTTCGGGCTCAGATGCAGTTGTCCCACGGGAACAGCTGCTGCAATCATGCGCCACCGCTGTCGGGCGTGTCAACACGCGCGCATCGAACGATGGCGGTTTCGTCATCGAAGAACAGAGAAGGGCAGGGTTCTATTCCCGCTTTGGGTTCTCGCGATGCCCATCCTGGGTTCTCGCCCCAGGAAAGAGGCAGTGGACGGAGTTCAGTTGATGATGCGGCGGCTTGCCAAACGCGGGTCGTCGCGGAATGTCGACAGCAGAAGCGAACTCCGCGCTTCGGTCACAAGCCCCGCAGCGGCTCGACCCAGCTGGACCGCCATACCGTGGAACAGGTTCACCCCACGCTTGCCGATGCATAGCAGCTGCGCGTCAGCCGACGCCTCGGCCAGCGCCTGCACCGGGTTGGACGATTCAACGAACTTCGCGGACGCCTTGAGATCGCGGAACTCCGAGCGCAGCCACGTGAGATCGAAGTCCACCTGCGAATTCGCCCGCTCAGAGTTGTCCAGGGTCCCGGTGGCTACAACCACGTGCAGGGGCACACCCGCCCGCTGCGCAAAAGCCGCCGCATCGAGTGCTGCGACCGCGGAATACTCCGAGGTGTCCATGCCGACGACAACCGGACGTTCATCACGGGCGTCTTCACTGCCCTCGGAATCGTCAATCGGCCGGTGGATGACAACCGGACACAGCGCATGCCCCGGCAGCCCGCGACTGACAGTGCCGATCCGGCCTGCAACAGGCTGATCCGAACCGTGATGGCCGATGACCAACAGCCCGGCATCCATGCCGCACTTGTCGAGCTCTTCGGCAGGATCACCGAACAGCACACGCGATTTCACCTGGGCGCCTTCGGGAACCACGAGCTTCGACATGACCCGCTCGATTGCCGCCTGACCCTTTTCACGGTCCTCAGGCGTTCCAACAGTCGTGAAAGTGCCGGGCAGGTTGTGTTCGTAATCGCCTGCCGGCCGTTCTGTTTTGATGACGGTGACAAGGTCAACGGGAGCGTCCTGCGCGAAATTGTCCACGGCGAACTGCGCCGCTTTGCGACTCGAACCAGAACCGTCGATTCCGACGACGACGTCTCCGCTGATCTTCACGTGCCACTCCCGATAAACGCTCTGCCTTCTCCTGCACCCTACTGTAACCCGGACCACACACCCTGAACACGCGCGAGGCGCCGCCCACCTTTCCCAACCGGCACCTCGGTGGCGTGGCAGGAA
Source organism: Brevibacterium sp. Marseille-P9724 (assembly GCF_902500275.1). Classification (NCBI taxonomy): domain Bacteria; kingdom Bacillati; phylum Actinomycetota; class Actinomycetes; order Micrococcales; family Brevibacteriaceae; genus Brevibacterium; species Brevibacterium sp. Marseille-P9724. The sequence goes on from NZ_LR722991.1 coordinate 350,810, forward strand.
AGCTGCGCGGCACCTCGTAAGACAAAGAAGAATCTCCCCTTCCAGACTGGAAGGGGAGATTCTTACGCCGAGCCGCCTGCCGGAATCGAACCGGCGACCTATTCATTACGAGTGAATCGCTCTGCCGACTGAGCTAAGGCGGCAACTCGGAAAAGAATACTCGAACGTCAAGACAAGAGCAAAACGATCGCACCGGCTGAGTCCGCACCCAGTAAGGTGACAGGGTGGCTTGCCCACCGCCGCGCAACAGTCGGCACGCACATACCGACCGACAGCACACAACAGCTAGGAATAGGGATATCAACAGTGGACAGCACGGAACTCGACCGATTCATCCGACACTTCCGCACACTCGTGGAATGCGAATCCCCGTCGATGGACCATTACGCGCTGTCTCAGTCCGCCCGCGTACACGCCGCCGTCGGCAAAGAGCTGCTCGGAACGGCACCCCGGATCATCACCGCGGCAGACACTCCGCACCTTCTGTGGCGGTTCGGCACGCAGCCGCGGAAGGTCATCATGATCGGCCACCACGACACCGTGTGGCCCATGGGCACGATCGACACCATGCCCTTCGCCGTCAACAAGGGCGTCATCACCGGCCCCGGAACGGACGACATGAAGGGCGGGAACCTCATCGCCCTGTACGCCGCCGCCCGAGTGCAGAAGAAACTCGGCTCACTCGACGGGCTGTCAATCTTCATCAACGGCGATGAGGAGCTCGGCTCACCATCGTCCCGCCACCTGATCGAAACGGAAGCCCACGGAGCATCGGCCGCTCTGGTATTCGAATCCGGCGGGCCCGACGGTGAGCTCAAAGCTGCCCGCAAAGGCGTTGCACTCTACGGCCTCAACGTCACCGGTCGGGCTGCCCACGCCGGTGTGGAACCTGAGCGAGGCATCAACGCCACGATTGAGGTCGCCCACCAGATCCTCGGTGTAGAACAGCTGAACTCCCCCGAAGTCGGAACGACCGTCGTCCCCACAGCTCTGCGATCCGGCACCACCACCAACACCGTCCCCGCCGAAGCACAGCTCGACATTGATTCGCGCGCACTCACGGTAGCCGAACAGCTGCGAGTCGACTCGGCACTGCACGCGCTCAACCCGCATCTGCCCGGCGCGCAGATCGAACTGACCGGCGGCATCAACCGCCCGCCCATGGAAGAGCGCTCCAGCCGACCGCTGATCGAACTGGCGCAGCACATTGCCGATAGTCAGGGCCTGCCGGAAGTGCGGCCGATTTCGGTCGGCGGAGGTTCCGACGGCAACTTCACCGCGGGCATCGGCGTTCCCACGGTCGACGGCCTCGGCACCGTCGGCGGAGGTTCGCACGCTGACGACGAGCACGCGCTCATCGACTGGATCGGCCCGCGCACCACGCTGACCGCCGGAATGCTCGAACACCTGCTGACCGTCGGCTTGGAGTGACCCCGGCTGATCTGGCAGCCGCCGGCTGGTTCACCAACCGCGTTCAGCCAGCCGGTGAGGCGCCGGGAGGTCAGCGACGTTGATGCCGACCATCGCCTTGCCCAGGCCCCGGGAAGCGTCTGCGATGACGGCCGGATCGCTGTAGTTCTTCACCGCGGTGACAATCGCCTTGGCGCGGGCTTCGGGATTGCCGGACTTGAAAATGCCCGAGCCCACAAACACGCCGTCAGCACCCAGCTGCATCATGAACGCGGCATCGGCCGGGGTGGCAACACCACCGGCGACCAGCAAAGGCACCGGCAGGCGACGCTCGCGCGCGGTTTCAACGACGAGTTCATACGGGGCTTGGAGTTCCTTGGCTCGGACGTAGAGTTCGTCCGGCGCGTTTTCGTACAGGGAAGCGATTTCGCTGATTTCGCGATTGAGCGTGCGGATGTGCTTAGTGGCCTCCGAAACGTCGCCGGTACCCGCCTCACCCTTCGAGCGGATCATGGCAGCGCCCTCGTTGATGCGGCGCAGGGCCTCGCCCAGGTTGGTCGCACCGCAGACAAACGGAACCTCGAAGGCGTGCTTGTCGATGTGGTGGACGTAGTCGGCTGGGCTGAGAACTTCAGATTCGTCCACGAAGTCCACGCCAAGCGACTGCAGGACCTGTGCTTCGACCTGATGGCCGATGCGGGCTTTGGCCATGACGGGAACGTCAACGGCCTCGATGATCGAGTCGATGAGGTCCGGGTCGGACATGCGGGCAACACCGCCCTGCGCGCGGATATCGGCGGGCACGCGCTCCAAAGCCATGACCGCGCGAGCTCCCGCATCTGCGGCTATGCGGGCCTGTTCGGCCGTGACAACGTCCATGATGACGCCGCCCTTGAACTGTTCGGCCAGTCCTCGCTTGACCATGCTCGACTGTACGGCGGTCTGATGTCCGGGTGCTGTCATGGGGTTCCTTTCGGTCTTCGGCCGTCGCAGTTGGTGCAGCTGGCGCGGCTGCGGCGGCCCTGTGATGTGACTTTGCCCATCGTGGCCCGCAAAGCGGTGCAAAGCGAGGTCCAGTTCAGCCTGAAACAGATAGACCACTTAGCTGATGGTCGGCTACTGTCTGAGCATGGCCCGCACCCCTCGCCCCGTGACTCTGCCTGTGTCTGTCGACCGTGCGGCAAGCGCGTCGCTTCCCGTGCAGATTGCCGGACAGCTGCGCACCCTCATTGAAACCGGAACTCTTGCCCCCGGTGCTGAACTGCCTTCAACCCGCAGCCTCGCCCACCTGGCAGGAGTTTCACGCGGCACGGTCGTCGCCGCCTACGACCAGCTGACAGCAGAAGGTTGCATTGTGTCCACCGAAGGGTCCGGCACGATTGTCAGCCCCGACCTCGCAGCAGTCCCCCGCCCAATGGCCCCAGATGAGCCGCGCACCGCGGGCGGTTCCGGCGTACGCGGGCAGGCACCTCGGGAGCTGGGCACCGGAATGCACGGAAGCAACACGGTCAGCGAGACCAAGGCGAACGTGACAAGTCGCGCGAAGGCGGGCTCCGCCAGGTCAATCAGCCTCCTGCCGTCGCGCGTGGACGGCTCCGGGATCGTGTCGCCCATGTGGCGGGCGGCGTGGCGGTCGGCCGCGAGCGCTGCCGAAGACGACTTTCGGGCAGGGACCGCTGAACCGCTGGGCCTTGGCGAGCTGCGAACCGCGTTTGCCGACAGGCTTCGGCGGGTACGCGGTATGCACGCCTCAGCCGAGCGCGTGGTCGTCACCGCAGGCGCCCGCGACGGTCTCCGGCTGGTTCTGGACTGTCTGCAGCGGCGGATGAGGCGAGATGACAAAGCGACCGGGTCAGCGGGGTCGGCTGGGCGTCCGGTGCTGAGCATCGGCATTGAGTCCCCCGGCTACCCGGGCCTGAGGCGGGCTGTCGAGGCTTTGAGACACCAGCTGATTCCTGTGGCCGTTGACGATCACGGACTGGTTCCCGAACGGATTCCTGCCGGTTTGGATGCGCTCATTGTGACGCCGTCGCACCAGTATCCGCTGGGCGGTTCGCTGCCGCTGGCCAGGCGTCTGGCGGTATTGGCCGCAGCCGAAGGGGATGGTTTTGCTGTGATCGAGGATGATCACACCGCCGAATTCCGATGGGATGCGGCACCCTTGCCGACTCTGGCAGGACTTGCTGTTGCCGGGCGGACGCCGGTTGTGATGCTGTCATCACTGGCTTCTCTCATAAGTCCCGGCATTGCTCTGGGGCACCTGCACGTCCCGGCGGAGTGGATTGACGACATTGCGGTTCTGCGCGCACAGCTGGGTGCACCGGTGGGGCGGATTCCACAGCGGGCAGCCGTGAAGCTGATCGAATCTGGCGGTTTGGAGCGCCACGCGGCTGCTGTGCGCGCCCAGCATCGGATCAAGCTGGATGTTGTGCGGACCTTACTGGGGCGTGTTCCCGGGTTTCATGTTGACGAGGTGCCCGGTGGTCTCGCTGCCGTTGTCACCATGGACCTGCCAGAGGCTGAACTGGTTGCCGCAGCCGAGGCGCACGGGGTTCGCGTCCAGCCGCTGTCGGAGTATTGGGCTGGCGGCCTGACTGACGGCGGTGGCGACTATGCGAGGCTGCCTGACGGGGTCGTTGTGGGTTTCGGCGGACCGGAGGACGAACTGCACACGGGACTGCGTAGGCTTGTGGAGGCCGCACGTTCACTGAGGTGAGCTGCAGTGCACCGGTTCAGCGCACCGACTCAGCGCACCGTGTGATTTTCAAGCCAGGGGTTAGCCAGCCCGATGAACGCCGCTTCGACAATCAGCAGGGGTGCGGTGTTGGTCTGCAGGCGTTCGCGGGCGAGTTCCAGAACATCAATGCGTTTGAGTGTTGTCGTTGCGTCGTCTTGTTCTGCGATTTCGCGGATGAGTTCGGCTTCGCTGATGTTGATGAGTGTGTCGCCGCTGCCCAGCTGGGTCAGCAGGACGTCGCGATACAGCGAAAGAAGTTCCAGCATGATCGAATCAAGTTCATCTGCCCGCGCCCGCACTGCTCGGCGCTTCTGTTCTTCTTCCAGCTTCTTGACCTGCGGCCGCAGGGCTGGTGGAACTGCTTTGCCGGGTTCAACGCCGAGGGTTTCGAGCAGTTCGGCGCGCTCTTTTTCCGAGCGGGCTTTTGTGCGCTCTTCTGCGCGTTCGGATGCCGCTTCGACCGTTCGACCTGCCAGCCGCACTGTCGCTCCGACGGATGTGAGCCGACGCGGGATTTCGAGGATTCTGCGGCGGGCCTGGGCGGCATCGTCGTCCAATGCCAGGTGTTTAGCTCGCCCAATGTGGTTTTGCGCGGCAGCCGCAGCCCACCGAGCACGTTCGGGGTCGACGCCGTCGCGGTTGACCAGCAGCTGTGCGACGGCTTCGGTCGGCGGGATTCTCAAACCGACGGTCCGACAGCGCGACCGGATGGTGGTGAGAACGTCTTCGGGGCTGGGTGCGCAGAGGATCCACACTGTGGAAGGCGGTGGTTCTTCGATGGCTTTGAGCAGCACGTTGGACGTGCGCTCGGCCATGCGGTCGGCGTCTTCGATGATGATGACGCGCCAATCAGCGTTGACCGGGGAACTTTGGGAGGTGCTGACCAGCTGCCGCACTTCGTCAATGGAGATGACGGACTTCTGCGTGCGCAGCATTGTCATTGATTCGTGCGTGCATGCCAGTGCTCGCTGAGCTGCGGGACTGAGGCTTTCGCCGTGGTCTTCAGTCAGCAGCGCAGCGGCGAAAGCCCGGGCGGCGTTGGACCGACCTGAACCGGGTGGGCCCGTGATGAGCCACGCGTGTGTCATCCCCTGGCCTGCGGCAGCGGCGGCGAGTTCGCCGATTGCGGCCTCTTGGCCTACGAGGTCGTTCCACACGCTCAACGGCGCCCCCTGCGGGCTTGGCGCAGCCGTTCACGCGCCTGACGTTCGAGTTCGGTCTGCCTCCGCAGCTTGTCAGCGCTCTGCTGCGGTTGGGACGGCAGGATTCTGGTTGCGGCGTCTGCCTCAGGACTTACGGCGGGTGTGTCCGGAAGAATCGCGTCTGCTTCCGGCACCGGAGTCGGCTGAGGCGGCAAAACGACCGTCGCCGGCGCGGCTTCGTCGCCATCGTCCTGGGAGCTTTCGCCGTTGTGGTGCGCTTCAACATACTGCTGGCCGCTCTGGGCGAGCTTTTGTTCCTCTTCGGCCTGCGCGAATTCATCGTCAAACGGCATGGCCTGTGTGGCATCGGGGTCATCTGAGGTCAGCAGATCCGCCGCAGAGCGCCGCGACGGACCGGACGCAGCATCCGCCGGCTTCGGACTGTGCCCCAGGCTTGCAGCGTCAAGTGCCCGGTCAAGAGCAGCCGCAATGTCCTCCGAGACTTTCTGGACGGGCTGATCGGCGTTGATGACGACGTACCGGTGCGGGTCTTCCCTGGCCAAAGCGAGGAAGCGTTCGCGCACACGCCCGCGGAACTGCGCTGACTGTTTATCAAGGTGGTTTTCATCGCCGCGTTGTGATGTGCGTGCGGCGGAGGCTTCCGGGGAAATGTCCAACAGCAGTGTGAGGTTGGGCATGAGCCCATCAGTTCCCCACGCCGACAGTGCGAAGACGTCTTCTTCTGCAAGTTCGCGACCCGCGGCCTGGTAGGCAAGCGATGAGTCGATGTAGCGGTCAGTGACCACAACTCCGCCGGACCGCAGGGTGGGGTCGACCAGCGATGCTACGTGGTGAGCCCTGTCAGCGGCGTACAGCAGAGCCTCCGACTTCGGCATGACTCCCTGACCGTCAAGGATTGCGGCGCGGATCTGCTGACCTTTGTCGGTTCCACCGGGTTCGCGAGTCAGTTCGACATTGTGCAGCCCCCGGTCGGCCAAATATTTGCCGATGAACTTGATCTGGGTTGATTTGCCCGATCCGTCAGGGCCTTCGACGGCAATGAAGAAACCGCGCTGCGCGGTCCGCGGGGAGGGAGTGCGCAGACCTTCACCGGGTGACGCCTGCCCCTGCGAGCTCTGTTCTGCCAGGCTCCCAGCCGGAGCGTGGACCTGCGTTGGCGCGTCGGAATCGTCGGCGGCGGCAGGCTGTGCGGGATCGGCGTCCCCTGTTGTCCGGGAGCGAAACGCGTGGACGATGTCGACGCCGATGCCGTGAATGCCCGTGGGTGAGAACAGGAACAGAGCGGCAATTCCGCCGCCGGCGGCGAGCAGACCCACACTGGACACGGCAACTGCCGAACCGGTGATCTTCCACGTTGATGCTTCGCTCAACACCACCGTGAAGCGCGCATCCAGGCTGAGGATGAGCAGAGTGATGATAGCGCCGATTCCCAATCCGATGCGCCGCGAGATCTGGTAGTCCTGCGCCCGCACGCCCACGCCGACAGCGAACGCCGCTGCCCCGAACAGCAGAGCAGTGCCCGAAACTTCGTGGACCATGCCGCCGAAGATGGCGAGTATGCCCGCGCCGATCAGCGAAAAGGCGGTGAGTCTGGGTCGGGTCATGCCGGGAGCAAATGTCGGCCCCGCTTCGTAGCCGGCAGCCCAGCCGATCAGCACGGCGCACACCATGAGCCCCAGGCTCATAATGCCGAACGATTCGTCAGAAGCAGTGGGCACAATCACTACGAAAATCGAGCCGATTACGCCGAACAGAGCGTACACCGGCCACGGAGCGCCCACGTCTACGTGTGCACGGGCCTGCCGCAGAGCGCGCGTGAGCGGAAATGCCCCGGTTGAGGGAATCCGGGAGCGCTGCAGCGGCGAGACGATAATGAGAACACCGACCAAGATGATGACAATGCCTGAAGTGAAAACAGTCCAGGGAACGGCGAGCATTCCGGCACCGATGCCGGCTCGAATCTGCGCGACTGCGCCGATGAAGAAGAAGATTCCTGCGGCAACCGTGCCGGCCCGCCAGGGTTTGGTGTGAAGTTCGGGGGTGTGAATGACCTGCAGGGAAATGAGCGCGCCGAGGAAAAGCGCGGCGATCGCACCCATCCACACCGTCGAATACACGCCGAACACAATGAGGACCACGCCCGTCAACACGGACGTGATGGTCAGAATCAGAGTACGCTGCGAAACGTCCATTGCGCGGACGCGCTTAAGCGGCAGAAAGCTGCCGATGCTCAAAAGCACGATGGCCGCCAAGTAGGCAGGGTTGGCGAAGTTCCGGTTGAAATCGCCGTCAGCTTCGCGCTGCACAACGGCGGCGAGCGCACCGCCGCGGGCAGAAGCCCCAAAGCCCACGACACCGGCCAGGGAGTATGTCAGCAGAACCGAGGACATCACGGCCAGCCACGTTGCGGCTTCGAGAACGGCGTGCCCGATGACACCGCGCTGCGGACTGATGACCGCCATACGCTCAGAGGTGTCTGTGTTCGGACCGCCGAAAGGCTGGTCGGCCGAAAGCCTCTTGTCACTGCTCATATGCTGACCTCCTGTCTCCTGACACTCCCAGCCTACGTTGACCCCCTGACATGACGCTGAACAGACACGTCCCGGCCCGCTACAGTGTTTCCGTGCCGACACTCCATTTCCTGCCCCGCGGTCACGACGATCCGCTGACAGCGCTCTCTTTAGCCCGGGTGCTTCTTGATTCGGTGCGCGAAGGCCGCAGGCCCGGCGCGCTGCGCATCTACCGGCCCGAGCCGACCGTTGTGTTCGGCGGGCGAGACAGGTTCCTCACCGGGTTCGACGAAGCGGTGGGAAAGGCGCGCACAGCCGGGTTCACTCCCCTGCTGCGCACGCTCGGCGGACGTGTGGCCGCCTACCATCACGGCAGTCTCGTCATCGACCACGTGGAGCCCGCAGACCAGATGTTCACGGGCACAAAGGCGCGCTTCACCTCGTTCGGCGACATGTACGTGCGAGCCCTCCGGTCGGTGGGGATCGATGCGAGGCTCGGGGAAATCCCCGGCGAATACTGCCCGGGCGAGCACAGCGTCAACGTCGCAGGAAAGATCAAGGCGATCGGCACGGCGCAGCGGGTGACGAAGACAGGGTGGCTGTTCTCATCGTCGGTGGTCATCACCGACCCGGCACCCATCCGATCCGTGCTGACAGAAGTCGAAGCGGCTCTCGGGGTTGACTGGGACCCAGCCACCGGCGGAGCAATCAGCGAAGTCCACCCGGATGTCACTGTCGACGCCGTCGAACGGGCGTTCACGGCGGAGTATGCGCGCGAATACGACCTCGAAGCCTCGGAGTTCTCAGCCGAGGAAATTGACGCGGCCGCCGCGTACAACTCAGTCAGCAGGCTCGACTCCACTTGCTAATGCAGATCCACGCTTTAATGCGGCGCATTAGCGCGTGCATCTGCATTACAGCGTGCGAACGGCCCGACGCGACTGCGCAGGCAGCCCAGGGTGAAAACGGCCCACAGGGCGCAGCTCCACCGCCACCCCGTTCACGCAGTTTTAGCTTCACTGCAAGAGTGAGTTAACCGACGAATACGACGGTGTAGAGGTTCGAATTTCGGTCTGCAGAAAGTACACCCGTGAACCTCACTCGTCTTGCACCAGCAGTCCTCGCCACCGGTTTGGCAGTCGGCTTCGGCATCACACCCGCCGTTGTCAGCACACCCGGAGCCACGGCCCCGGTAAACGCGCAGACCGCCCCGGCTGGCGCCTCGTTCGCTCGAACCGCAACCTACCCCGTCTACGAAAACCGGCCCAAGGGCGCTGGCATCACAGACGAAACCGTTGCCGAAATCTCCGACATCTCCGACGACGGCAAGACGATGGTGTACACGGACGCAGCCGGAAAGCGCATCGGATTCCTCGATGTGAGCGACCCCGGCAGCCCGAAGGGGCTCGGCACCGTCAGCCTTGCAACCCTGGGCAACAAGGGCGATGAGCCGACCTCGGTCGCAGTTGTGGGCGAATACGTGCTCGTCGTAATCAGCGAAACCGGCAAGGACTACGAAAACCCGAAGGGTCGCGTTGACGTCATCAAACTGAGCGACCGCAAAAAGGTCGGCTCCTACGATCTGGGCGGCCAGCCCGACTCGATTGCCATCAGCCCCGACGGCAAGCGCGCCGCAATTGCGATTGAAAACGAACGCGACGAAGACAAAGGCGACGGCGGGCTCCCCCAGCAGCCGACCGGCTTCGTCCAGACGATCAAGCTCGAAGGCGACCCCGCCTCAGACTGGAAGCCCGCACCTGTTCGCTTCCACAATGAGGACGGCACTGCCCTGCCCAAGGTCGCCACGGCCGGCCTTGACACTCCAGAAGACCTCGAACCCGAGTACGTTTCCATCAACAGCCGCAACCAGCTTGCTGTCACCCTGCAGGAAAACAACGGTGTGGCGATCATCGACCTGAACACCAATGAGATTCAGAGCGTTTTCAGCACCGGCAGCGTCGACCTTGAGAATGTTGACGCCAAGAAGGACAAGCTCATCAAGCCCACAGACTCGCTGGGTGGCGTACCGCGTGAGCCCGATGCGGTTGCCTGGATCGACGATAAGCACCTGGCCACCGCCAATGAGGGCGACTGGAAGGGCGGCAGCCGCGGATGGTCGGTCTTCGACAGCAGCGGCAAGGTCGTGTGGGATGCGGGTTCGTCGATCGAAGACATCGCCAACCGCTACGGCCTGCACAACAACAAGCGCGCCAACAAGAAGGGCCCGGAAATCGAGGGTATTGCAACGGCGACCATGAACGGCACCCGCTACGCTTTCGTCGGTTCGGAACGGTCGAACTTCGTTGCCGTCTACAACGTGGAAAACCCGGCCAAGCCCGAATTCGTGCAGCTGCTGTTCAGCACCAACGGCCCCGAGGGCATCCTGCCGGTCGAAAACCGCAACATGCTGCTGGTCTCCAGCGAAGTCGACGAAGCCAAGGCCGGCGTGCGCTCCGCTGTCAACGTCTACCAGCTGTCCGACAAGAAGGACCCACAGCCGTCGATCGTGGCTGATAAGTCCGAACTGGGCTTCAGCGCTCTGGGCGCGCTGACCTCCCACCCGACTGACGCGAAGACCCTGTACGCCGCATCCGACTCCGCACTGGCCGAAGGCCGCGTGTACACCGTCAATGTCAGCGACGAAAACGCACCCGCCCGCATCACCGAAGCACGTTCGGTCACGCACGGCGGCAAGCCCGCCGAAGGGCTCGACATCGAGGGCATTTCCGCACGTGAGGACGGCGGCTTCTGGATTGCCTCGGAAGGCAAGACGGGTAAGAAGAACGCCATTCACCGCACCGACGGCGACCTCAACATCAAAGACAGCATCAGCCTGCCGGATGACGTTGCCAAGCACGTCGGCAAGTGGGGGCTCGAAGGCGTTGACGCAATCGACGACGGCAAGGGCGGCGAATACGTCTACGCCGCACTGCAGCGCCCCCTGTGGAAAGACCCCGAAGCCGACAAGCTCGAAGCGCTCGAAGGCGACAACACGGTGCGCATCGGCCGCTACAGCACCACGGACAAGACCTGGGAATGGTTCTCCTACGAACTCGACTCCACTGACAAGGCCGGCGACTGGATTGGCCTGTCCGAACTCACCGTGGTCAACAAAGACACGCTCGCCGTGATCGAACGCGACAAGCAGAACGGTCCGAACGCCGAAATCAAGCGGATCATGAAGGTTTCACTGCCGGGCGGCGCTGCGGCTGGTGGTGAAGCTGACTCCGCTGACGAGGCGCCGGTCGCCGGCAGCTCGGCCTCGGGTGCCGACGGTGAGACCAAGGCTGCAGAGGAAAGCGCAAAGCCGCAGAAGGTGAAGAAGGCTGTTGCGGTTGACGTGCTGCCCAAGCTTCAGGAACTCAACGGCTGGACACAGGAAAAGCTGGAAGGCTTCACCATCGCAGCTGACGGGCAGGCCTACGCCGTCACCGACAACGACGCGCTTGAAGACGCAACCGGCGAAACCGTGTTCCTGCGTTTGGGCAAAGTCTTCGACGAAGACGTGCCCCCGGCAGACGAGCCGGGTGACGACACTGCCGAGGGCCCCTCGGACAAGCCCACCGAAGATGGTGAAGACGCGAAGCCGGGCGATGGTTCCAACGACGGCTCCGCAGACGAGCCGACGGAAGGTGCTGAAGACACAAAACCGGGCGGCACCTCGGGAGACTCTGACGATGCAGATTCGGCAGACCAGGCCGAAAGTGGCGCCGAAGACGGGACCGACGGCGGCGCTGGCGACCAGGCTGGTGAGGACGAAGGTGGTAAGGCCACCTCAGAGGCGAAGGCACCTTCCTCGCAGGGCGGTTCACTGCCGCGCACGGGTGTGAGCATCGCGGCTGCCCTTGCTGCGGCCGCCGTGTTCATCGGCGGAGGCTTCGGCCTGCGCGCTTTGGCCCGCCGTCGCGGCTGATTTCCGGCCCGGCGGCCGGCCACTTGGCCGCCTGGCCACCTGGCCACTTGGCCACCTGGCCACCTGGCCACGCAGATTCGCTCTTTAATGCAGATTCACGCGCTGATGCGCTGCATTAAAGAGCGAATCTGCATTAGCGCGCAAAACCAGCCTGGCTAACGGGCACGAGGCGGTGCTTGATGAAGGGTTTGGCTGCCCCTAGGGCCGCTGGTGTGCAGGACGGCGATGTTTCAGCCGAGCAGGCCCAGCTCTTTGAGGCGGGAACGCAGACGGTCGAGGTCATGGAGGTCACGCCACATGATGCGGACAACCCTGTAGCCCAGTCGATGCAGCTGATGCTCGCGTTCCTTTTCGCGCAGGAGCTCATCGCCGTCGTCGCTGAATCCGCCATTGGCTGTCGACCGATATTTCACGGCCCCGTCGAACTCGATGATGATGCGCTTATCTGCGATAAGTCCGTCAACGCGGGCAACGAATATCCCGTCTTCGTCGAGGATTTCGACTTGCTGTTCGAGGTTGCGGACTCCGAGCATGCGCAGCTTAGCCATACATACGCTTTCGCCATAGGACTCAGCAAGTCCGTTGGCCAAGCGCAGCGCCCAGCGCACACGCGCACAGCCAGCACGGTGGGCGTAAGCTTCAGCGATTTCGTGGGCTTGGGCTAACAGCTGTTCGCGCTGGAGGGGAGCTGCGCGCAGAACAGCGTCCAGCACCGCCGTGCCGTATTCGACGGATTCGTCTGCGGCCAGATCGACAGCGGTTCGGACGGGGCTTGTAATGGCAAAGCCCCGCCAGTCAGCGATTTCTGCTTCGCCTATCTGCCTGCGCCGCCGGTGAACAGTCTCGCCCCTACGCGACAGATTCGGGTTGGTCAGTTCGACGGTGCGAGGCACAGCTTTGACGGGCAGCCCCTGCAGCAAAGCAGCGGTCGAATGGCTGAGGACATCATCCCGGTGCGCCGTTTCAGCGATCAGCGCTGCCTTTGCGGTGTGCAGATTCGCCTGCATTTGACGCCACGCAGCATTGCGCAGTTTTGCATCCGCACGCGCAGCCAAATCAACCGTCGCCTGATCCGCGAGCTGCCAAAAGTGCCGATGTCGAGGGCATAGTCGCACAACCGCATAGATCCCGCGGTGCAGGCGTTCGACGCAACACGAAACGGCTGACCGCAGCTGTCCCATTTGGATGCCGCAGGTCGCCGCCATTTGGTTGGTGAAAACACTATGCACCCTTTTATGTCACCGCAGCGGCTCGGTTTCCACAAGGGGGTCTACACAACCTGTGGATAACTTCGGCCGCCCGCATTGCGCCAGATTCACGCGGCAGTGCAGATCCACGCGCTGTTGTGGCGCATTAACGCGCAAACCTGCATTAGCGCGCAGGTCCGGGCTGGTGCCGAGCACAGCAAAGCCCGGTCTGCGTGACTGCACACAGACCGGGCGATGCGGTAGAAAATCAGTAGCTGGAGAAGCCGTCTTCGCTCAGCACGTGCTTTTCAGTGCCGTCGATCGGCGGGTTGAAGATGCTCAGCAGCTCCATGTCTTCGTGATCGGAGGCGCGCAGGTAGTGCGGGTCGTGCTTGTCCAGCACGTAGATGACGCCGGGGGTCACGGGGTACACATTGCCGTCCGTGTCCTCAACATTGCCAGACCCCGAAATGCAGTAGCAGGCTTCGAGGTGGTTACGGTACTCAAGTTTCGATTCAGTTCCCTTGCGCACAACGGTGCGGGCAACTGCGAAACCCATGTTGTCTTTTGCAGTCAGGACGCGCTGGCTGGTTCCAGCACCCCACTCAACGGATTCGACATCGTCAACGGAACGTGTGAACACGGTGCCTCCTATAAGTCGTATTGAGAAATACGTATGGTCATTCACGCTATGAAAACGTCCCCTGCGCATTCAAGGCTCAAGGGACATTTTCAGAGCTTACCTAGGATTCTCTGCGGCCACGGTCAAAGGGCAACCGGGCTCACGGCAAGGTCGAACACAGCTGTTGACAGCATCCAGACCGCTGGCCGCGGCTCATCTCAATCGCGCTGCCGTCGGTGTCCTAGCGGCACAGACACACCGGTCGCGAAAGCAGAGAGGCATCCCTCCCCGTCCGTCACGATTTCTTAGCGGTGCTGGTCGTCGAAGTGCTCTTCTTAGCCGCAGTCGTTTTGCGCGCAGTGGTCTTGCGTGTGGTCGTCTTCTTCTTGGCAGGCCCCTTGGCGCGCTTTTCTGCCAGCAGCTGGAATGCGCGTTCGGCGGTGATGCCTTCGACGGTGTCGTCCTTGCGCAGAGTTGCGTTCGTGGTGCCGTCGGTGACGTAAGGACCAAAACGACCGTCCTTGAGCACGACCGGCTTTTCGGAGTTCGGGTCGGTGCCGAATTCCTTCAACGGCGGTTTTGCAGCACGGCGACCGCGAGTTTTGGGCTGTGCGAAGATCTTTTCGGCTTCTTCAAGCGTAATGGTGAAGATCTGCTCTTCAGATTCGATAGACCGGGAATCCGTGCCCTTCTTGAGGTACGGACCGTAGCGTCCGTTCTGTGCCGTGATGTCCACACCTTCGGCGTCCTGGCCGACAACCCGCGGCAGGCTCAGCAGCTTCAGCGCCTCTTCCAGCCCGATGGTGTTGAGGTCCATTGATTTGAATAGGCTCGCTGTACGCGGCTTGGGCTTCTTGGTTCCCCGCTTGGGCTTTTCGTCAGGTTCCGGCAGAACCTCTGTGACATAGGGGCCGAAGCGGCCGCTCTTGGCGACAATCGTGTGTCCGCTTTCTGGGTCTACACCGAGTTCGCGGTCGCCGTCGCCTTGTTTTTCGATGAGTTCGCGAGCCTTTTCTGCCGTGAGTTCGTCCGGGGCGAGGTCATCGGGCAACGACACTCGTTTGGGCTGTTCCGGGTTGTCGCCTTCGGCTTCGAGGTAGGGCCCGTAGCGGCCAACGCGCAGGTTGATGCCCTCTGCGATGTTCACCGTGTTCAGTTCACGCGCATCGATGTCGCCGAGGTTGTCGACGATTGCCTTCAGCCCAACGTGGCCAACGTCGGAGTCCATGCCCGCCGGCGCATCGTGACCGTCGTCGGCGCTGTTGCCGAAGTAGAAATCGCGCAGCCATTCGGCGCTGTTTTCATCACCCTTGGCGATTTCGTCGAGATCAGCTTCCAGACCAGCGGTGAACTGGTAGTCAACGAGGTCGTCGAAGTGCTCTTCTAGCAGTTTGACCACCGAGAATGCCAGCCAGCTGGGAATGAGCGCATTGCCGCGGGTCGTGACGTAGCCGCGGTCTTGGATGGTGGAGATGATTGCCGCATACGTTGAGGGGCGGCCGATTCCGAGCTCTTCCATGCGCTTGACCAGGCTGGCTTCTGTGAAGCGCGGCGGCGGTGCGGTCGTGTGGCCGTCGGCTTCCACCCGGTCGACCGACAGCGCGTCGCCTTCTTTGACGTCCGGCAGGCGGCTCTTGTCCTTTTTGTCGGATCCGTAGCGTTCGAGGTCCTGGCCTTCTTCGTAGGCGGCGAGGAATCCCTTGAACGTGATGACGGTGCCGCTTGCGGTCAGTTCGGCGCTGCTGCCGCTGCCGAGGTCGGCATTGATCCGCATGGTCGCGGTCGACCCCTTGGCATCAGCCATCTGGGATGCGACGGTGCGCTTCCAGATGAGTTCGTAGAGCTTGAATTCGTCGCCGCGCAGCTGCTTTGACACCTGGGCCGGGGTGCGGAAGTGGTCACCGGCGGGCCTGATGGCTTCGTGGGCTTCTTGCGCGCCCTTCTGCTTGGACGCGTAGATGCGCGGCTTGGAGGGCACGAATTCGGGGCCGTAGAGTTCGCCCACCTGGCGGCGGGCAGCTGAAAGCGCTTCTGTGGACAGGACCGGCGAGTCCGTACGCATATAGGTGATGTAGCCGTTTTCGTACAGTGACTGTGCG
This sequence comes from Brevibacterium sp. Marseille-P9724, assembly GCF_902500275.1. Taxonomy (NCBI): domain Bacteria; kingdom Bacillati; phylum Actinomycetota; class Actinomycetes; order Micrococcales; family Brevibacteriaceae; genus Brevibacterium; species Brevibacterium sp. Marseille-P9724. The sequence continues at coordinate 366,451 of NZ_LR722991.1, forward strand.
GTGCGCATGGCCTGGCGCGCGCTCATGCGCAGCTTGCGGCCAGCTTCCTGCTGAAGGGTCGAGGTGGTGAAGGGCGCTGCGGGACGGCGCGAGTACGGTTTGGTCTCCAGTGCCGCCACCGACAGTCCGTCTTTGGCGTCGCCGCTGAGTTTTGCGGCAAGGCCTTCGGCATCCTGCTGAGTGAGGATGCGAGCTTTGGTGCGCGGTTTGAGTGTGCCTTCGTCGGTGAAATCGCGGCCCTGTGCGATCTTCTGCCCGTCAACGGCGGTGAGCTTGGCCGCGAAGCTCTCCCTTTGACCGGGAGCCTGCAGGTCGATGTCGAGGTCCCAGTAGTCGGCTGAAATGAACGCCATGCGCTCACGTTCGCGTTCGACGACCAGGCGGGTGGCAACGGACTGCACGCGGCCGGCAGACAGGCCCGCACGGACTTTGCGCCACAGGACTGGAGAGATTTCGTAGCCGTACAGGCGGTCGAGAATACGGCGGGTTTCCTGCGCGTGCACGAGGTCGTGGTCGATTTCGCGCGTGTTCTCCAGCGCCCTTTCGAGAGCTTCCGGAGTGATTTCGTGGAACACCATGCGCTTGACCGGCACTTTGGGTTTGAGCACTTCCAGAAGGTGCCACGCAATGGCCTCGCCTTCGCGGTCTTCATCTGTTGCCAGGTAGAGTTCGTCGGCCTCTTTGAGCAACTTGCGCAGCTCGGTGACCTTCTTCTTTTTGTCAGGGTCCACCCGGTAGTAGGGCTTGAAGCCGTCGTCCACGTCGACCGCGAATTTGCCGTAGGGCCCTTTTTTCATGTCCGCGGGCAGTTCAGAGGGCTGCGGGAGATCCCGAATGTGTCCCACTGAGGCTTCGACGGTGTAGCCGTCGCCCAAAAAGCCGACAATCGTCCGCGCTTTCGTCGGGGACTCGACGATCACCAAACGACGTGGTTTCTTCTCAGCCACAGTTTTCCTTTCCACGGACACGCTGCGAATGTAACACCGGGCACTGACACGACGGCAACGCTGATGATCGCACCACCGTCTGTGAACTGCTTTCAGCCGCTGTCAGCAGCTGTACGACACGGCCCGGGTGCGTCCAGCTGTTCTCACCTGACTGTAACGGTCTCACTCGAGTACAGGGTAGACGAACCCGAGCGGGAGTATGTCGCGCACTTGCCTGACCAGCTGCTGGCACAGCTTGTCAGAATCGACTTCGAGCAGGGCGGCGAGCGCCCCGGCGACGGTCCGCAGGGTCATGCTCCCGTCAGCCACTCCGATGAATGCCGCAAGTGCGGTGTCGACCGTCAGCGTCTGCCCGAAGCCTGTCCCCTGGGCCATTTCGATGACGGACGGATTTTCGCTGCTGGGTTCGTGATGTCGGTGTTCGACGATGTCGGATCCGCGCACGAACGCCGTGGCTGCAAGTTCTGAGTCTTCTGCGCCTTCGAGCCATTCGAGCATCGCCATGCGGGTGTCGAGAAACGCCGCCAGTCCCGCCGCGTTTGCCCCGAGTGGTCCGCTGATGCGGTCAGCGGCCGCGAACGCCGAGGCAGCCGCGCTGCGTTTGAAGCGCACCCACCCGAAGGCGATCTGCTCGACTGAGCGGGCAGCGAAGTCGTCAAGCCAGGCTGCGGTATCTGCGTTCCACTGTCCACTGGCCCGAGCCACCCCGCCGTCGCGAATCCAGGTGTGCGCATAGGCGGTCGGAGTCAGCTGCTCACGTTCAATCACCATGAGCGATGTTTCGCCGGCGGCCGAACCCACACTCGCAGTCTGCTCGTGCTTGTGCCAGGCGACGGGGCCGGCCTCGGCTCCCGACTGGGCCACTTCCCAGTTGCCGAGCATGGCGGCCTGTCCGCCTTCGGTCAGGTGGCCCGGAATATCGCGCACCAGTGAGCGCATCAGCTGGTCACCCGGCAGCCCGCCGTCTCGGTACTCAAACTGCCCCCGGGCAGCCTGCGGCGTGATAACGAACGGCGGGTTGGTCACCAGCAGATCGACCGCCTGCCCGCGCAGTGGCTCCAGCAGGCTGCCCCTGCGGGTTTCGATGTTGTCGATCCCGTTGATCTGCGCGTTCAGCCGCGTGAATTCAAGAGCGCGCGCAGAGATGTCCGTGGCGATGACGCTGTCTGCGTGCAGGGCCAGAGCAAGCGCTTGAATACCGCAGCCCGTGCCGATGTCAGCCGCTGTTGTCACGGCTTCGCGCGGCGTGATCTCAATGAGAGTGCGCCCGGCACCACCGAGTCCCAGCACGTATCTCCCGTCGAGAACCGTCGGCTGGGTCAGCGTGCCGAAATCGGAGGCCAGGTAGAGGGTGTCGGGTTTGCGCTGCCCCACCAGCCGCGGCACGCCCACGGGCAGGGAGTACGGGACAATCGACACTGAACTCACGAGGCGCCGCTCGCCTTCCACCTGATACTCACCCGAGTGCTGATCACCTGAGTGCGATTCACCAGCATCGGCTGGGACCAGCAGGCCCGCAGCGCGCAGCGCACTGGTGAGATCAGCACCGAGTGCATCCTCAGCGCTGGCAGTGGGAACAGCATCCGCCAGCAGGAACAGCCGTGCGACAACAGCAAGCGAAGCGGAGCTTGTGCGCGCAAACCACAGGGCGGGCGCGGCATCGTTAGTCAACAGCGCCTGATCGACGTCAGGCCCCCACAGAGCTTTCAAACCCGGCTGTGTGTACTCCAGACTTTCCAGTGATGAGCGCAGGTGCGAGGGCCATTCAGACCCCGCGGTCTGGCCGCGGCCAGCGGGCTCTCCAGAACCCGCTGCTGCTTCAGAGCCTGCAGGCATTCCAGCAGCCCCCGCAGAGTCGATCTTGGGCACAGCCGGCAGTGAGCTTCGCATATTTCCTTCCAACAGCAGGCGGCAGACAGCGCATATCAAGCCTACGCACAACGCAGGCGCGTGAGAGAATGCGCGCATGCCGTCCGCTCTTACCGACCTCCTCACTCGCTTTGGCGAACGTGCCGACCGCGTGACGAACATTGAGAGCATTCCGCAGCGGCATGCAGTTACCGGTGACTGGCCCGACTGGGTGCATGACGACGTCACCGCGGTATTCGCCGGTACGGGCATCACCAAGCCGTACAAGCACCAGGTCGAAGCTGTGAACAGCATTGCATCAGGCACTGACACAGTGGTGGCGACCGGCACCTCGTCGGGGAAGTCCCTGACCTTCCTCGTGCCGATCCTCGACTCGATTGCCCGGACTCGCGACAGAGTCCGCCCGGCAACCTCCATATACCTGGCACCGACCAAGGCCCTGTCACACGATCAGCTCACCGCCGCAGCGAGCCTTCCCCTGCGGGGGCTGCGTCCGGCAGCCTTCGACGGGGATGCTTCGCACGCGCAGAAAGACTGGGCTCGCAGGTGGGCCAACCTGCTGTTCACCAACCCGGACATGCTGCATCGCTCGGTCCTTCCGGCCCACTCCCGATATGCGCGCTGGTTCAAATCGCTGCGGTTCATCGTCGTCGACGAAGCCCACCGGTATCGCGGCGTTTTCGGTTCACACGTGGCGCTGGTGCTGCGTCGACTGCTGCGCATTGCCGAACACTACGGCGCCCAGCCCGTTGTCATCGGCGCTTCGGCCACCATGAGCGAACCCGCTGAGACATTCGCTCGGCTGACCGGCCGCCGGGCTGCCGCTATCACCGACGACTGCTCGCCGCGGGCCGCCGGCGAATTCATCCTGTGGGAACCGCCGCTGCTGCCCGGGTCCGATGCCACAGACTTCATGCCGTCCCCAAGCCCTGATCCGGCAGACGCAGACCCTGCCGCGGCCCGTGACGCGGCTGCCCCCGATGACCACCAATTGCCCACGGCCGCGCCGCTTCCAGTCGACGCAGCTCGCCGATCCACAATCGCCGAAGCCGCAGACATGCTCACCGACACCACGTGTGCCGGATACCGCTCGATTGCCTTCATCGCATCCCGGAAGGGAACCGAGGCTCTCGCAGGGGCGATCCGCACGGAAGTCGAAAGCATCGCGCCAGAACTGACGAAGACTATTGCCGCCTACCGCGGGGGCTATCTCCCAGAAGAGCGCCGCATGCTGGAAACCGCTCTGCGCAGCGGCAAGCTGCGCACTGTGGCTTCGACAAATGCTCTGGAACTGGGCATAGACATATCCGGTCTCGATGTGGTTGTCATGGCCGGCTGGCCCGGCACCCTTGCAGCCCTGTGGCAGCAGGCGGGACGGGCGGGCCGATCCGGTCAGCAGTGGTGCGCTGTTCTCATTGCCCGCGATGACCCGCTGGACACCTACGTGGTCCACCATCCCGAGGCGATCTTCGACACGCCCGTCGACGCCGGCGTCATCAACCCCGCCAACCCCTATGTCCTGGCGGGTCACCTGCTGGCCGCAGCCGCCGAACTGCCGCTGACAGCCGACGACTTCCCGCGCTTCGACGCCCACACCCACCCAAGCGCCCAACACTCCACCGCCGACGGCCCCAGCACCCATCGCCCCACCTCTGACCAGCCCGAACAAGCAGATGAGCGGGGCGGCGCCTCGTCATCTCAAACAGCTCAGCTTGTCTCCCAGCTGACCGAACACGGAATGTTGCGGGCCCGGCCCACCGGGTGGTTCTGGACAAAAGCGGAATCGGCGGCCGCGCTGACCGACATTCGCGGCTCCGGCGGCGGGCAGATCAGGCTTGTCGAACAGGAAACCGGCCAGCTGCTGGGAACGGTTGACGACGCCAGCGCGCACACACAGACCCACACCGGCGCGATCTACGTCCATCAGGGCGTCGAGTATCAGGTGCTGGACCTCGACTTGGACAGTTCGGTGGCGATGGTCCAGCAGGTCACGGTGGACTTCACAACACAGGCGCAGTCGACAACCGAAATCAGCATTGTCGAAACCCACGACCAGTTCGCCCTGCCCAGCGGAGTGCGCGTTTTCACGGGAACCGTCGATGTGACTGACCAGGTCACATCGTTTGTGCGCAAACAGAAGCGCACCGGGGTCCGCTTGGGGGAGTTCGAGCTCGATCTTCCCGCCCGCACCCTGCGGACCACGGCGGTGTGGTGGACGGCACCGGAGGGCCTGATAGCCGATGCCGAGGTGGATGCGGCGGACTTGCCGGGTGCGGTTCACGCGGCTGAGCACTGTGCAATCGGCCTGCTGCCGCTGTTTGCCGGCTGTGACCGGTGGGACATCGGAGGGGTGTCATCTGACAGACATGCTGACACCGGCATAGCGACGGTCTTCGTGCACGACGGTCAGCCGGGCGGGGCGGGATTTGCCGAGCGCGGCTTCACTGAGTTCCGTCGCTGGTGGCAGTCCACACTGGACACTCTGGACAGCTGCGAGTGCGCCAACGGCTGCCCCAGCTGCGTGCAGAGTCCCAAGTGCGGCAATGGCAATGAGCCGCTCGACAAAGACGCCGCCCGGCGCCTGCTGCTGCAGATGCTGACGTGAGGGGTGTCCTCACGAAAGCGAGGTGGCGCCCCGGGAGACAGGGCGGCCCGGCAGCCGTGTGCCGCCTCGCCGGGGCCTCTCGGCGCTCCCCTGCCGCACTCAGTCCGTGACGAGGCCGTTGTCGACCACGAGGTTCTGCCCTGTGACCGCCCGCGATGCCGGCTGTGCAAAGAACATGGCCGCCGAAGCGAATTCCTCCGGTGTGGTCACGTGCCCCAGAGGCGTTGTTGCTGCGATCGCGTCGAAGACGTCATCCGGGGTGGCAGCCGATGCGTCGGTGGTGCGCAGCAGGCCGCCGGACACCATGTTGACGCGCACGCCCAGCGGACCGAGGTCTTTTGCGAAAGTGCGCGTCAGCGACAGCAGGGCGGCTTTGGCGGCGGTGTAGTCGTGATACGGCACGACGGGGTTTTGGAACAGGTTGGTGCCGATGTTGATGATTCGGCCCGAGCCGATTTCACGGAACCCGTTCATTGCGGCCTGAATGACGTGGACCGCCCCGCTGATGGTGCCGCGGAACTGGTCGTCGAAAGCAGCATAGGAAATCGAGTCAGCGTCAGGGCGCTGGTCGCCGTTGAAGGAGAAGTCCACCAGGGCGTTGTTGACCACGGTGGTTACGGGCCTGCCGAATTCTTCGCGTGCGGCGTCGAACATGGCTTTGACTTCGCGGAAGTCGGTGACATCTGCGCGCACTGCCAGAGCATCGCCGCCTTTCGCCCGAATCTGTTCGGCAAGGCGAGACGCTTGGTCTTCCGAGTTGCGGTAGTTGATGACAACCGCCGCACCTTCGGCATGGAAGGCTTTGACGAGTGCGGCCCCAAGCCCGCGCGCGGCACCGGTGACCAGCACCAGCTGCTCGCGCACGGGCATGGCTGCTGTTGTGTGGGCTTGTGCGTTCGTCATTGAACCTCCCCGGGTATTGACCAGTGTTGGTCAGACTGCGTGGAGTTCCACTTTAACCCGGCTATCAGACCAGACCGATCCACTTCCAGTAGGTTGCGGACAGCAGCAGGACCAGCAGGTATCCGACGATCGTGATCGGGATACCCGATTTGAGGAACTGCTTGGCGGTGAAGGCCCCGGTTCCGTAGGCGAGCATGTTCTGCGGTGCGGAAATGGGAAGCAGGAATCCGAAGCAGATGAGGAACTGCTGGATGATGACGAACCCGATTCCGCCGCTGGCCGCACCCGGGATGGACTGTGCCAGGGCGATGAACACGGGAATGAGTGCGGAGCTGAGCGAGGTAGCTGAAGCAAAGCCCAGGTGGATGAGGATGGTGAAGATGCCCACGAGGGCGATCATGGCGAGCATCGGCATGTCGGTTACGCCCAGGGCCCCGAAGGTCTTCTCTGACAGCCACGTTGCCGCTCCTGTGTTCAGCAGCAGTGAGCCGAGCGAGATTCCGACGGCGAACACGATGAGCGTGCCCCAGTTGATGAGCTTTTCGGCGGTCTTCCAGGAGAACACTCCCACTCGGGGAAGCAGGAGGAAGCCGATGGCGACGATGGTGACGGTTGCCGAGCTGAATGGGTGCAGGACTTCTTCGGTTGCCCACAGGAACAGCAGGCACACAGCGACGATGATCAGGCGGATTTCTTTGCCGGTGATGGGGCCGAGTTCGGCGAGTTCTTTTTCAACTACTGCGCGGCCGCCCTGGATGTGGTCGACTTCGGGTTTGATGACGCGGCGCATGATGAAGAACAGGGCGATGCTCATGAGCACTGACCACGGGGCGGCCCACATGAACCACTGTCCCCACGAAACTGACTGGCCCATGGATGATTCGATGAAGCCGGTTGCCACGAGGTTCTGTGCGGCGGCGGTTTTGATGCCGACGTTCCAGATGGACACTGCTTGGGCTGCGGTGATGATGAGGAGTGCGCCCAGGCGCGAGTTGGTGGGCAGACCGAAGGCTGCGACCATGCCCAGGAGGATCGGCACGACGGCACCGGCGCGAGCTGTTGCGGAGGGGACGAAGAACGCAAGGATCGTTGAGATCACGATCGCGCCGATGAGCACGCTGCTGGTTTTTTCGCCGGCGACTTTCAGCACCATGAGGGCCAAGCGCTTGTGCAGGCCGGTGGCCTGCATTGCGGCGGCCAGAGCCAGTGCTGCCGCAACCAGTGCGACGGCCGCGCTGGAGAAACCGCTCAGGGCCAGTTTGATTGATTCGGTCGTGCCCATCGCTTCGGCAGAATCACCTTCGAGTGCCGGGGCGAAGGACAGCATGACGGTGATGATTCCGACGATCAAGATGGACGAAACCGTGTAGGTGACGGCTTCTGTCACCCACATGACGATGGCGAAGGCCAGCACGGCCAGGCCCATTTTTCCAGCAAGGGTCAGGTCGTCGCCGGTGGGAATGAACAGCACGCCGATGAGTGCGGCACAGGCGATGAAGAACCAGACCGGTTTGAGGTTCAGGTGAGCGAGGAAGCCGTCAGGGTGTTTGCTGGAGTCGGCTTCCTGTACCTGAGAGACGACTGCCTTTTCCCGCCTGGCGGATTCGGAATCGCGTGATCGGCGTTCAGCCTGTTTGCGGAGGGGACTCTTGCCTGAGGTGGCCATAGCGTTCCAATCAGTCGGTGTGCTGCGAATTGAGAGGTTCGCTTTCGACGTTACTCCCTGAGCGCAAACGCTGCATGAACTGCCCCCGTTTTGAATTTTCAACCAGCGGCTCGTGCCTGCGGACCACCTGCGACGGCGGATCTTCTAACCGCCGGGAACGGTGCTGGCAGCTATGCCCACACGTTCCCGTGGTTCTTCTTCACAAGGCTGGGCTCGGCGGTTTTCGCTTGGCCAGTGCAGGGCACTGCCAGCAGGAGCGCTGCAGCGAACAGCCCCAGCACAATCAGGAACACGCCAAGACCAACAAGACCGTGATCACGCGCCCACGCCCAGGACAAGACGAGCTGCACTGCCACAACAGCTGAGGTGCACACCGCCAGCGCACCGCGGTTCCTGCGGCGTGAATCAAACGTCAGCCGCCAGTTCCGTTGTGCCAAGCTGATGAGCACGAGGCTGACCATGTTCGCAATCATTCCGGGCCACACGGGATGTGTGCCCAGGAACAGCTCGCTGGCATCGAAGCCGGACAGTGCGTACCATGCAAGGCCCGTGCCGAAACCGGCGAGCATCGAGACGACGGCAGCTGTCTTTGTCGCCACCGGCCAGAAGAAAGCACCGAGGACCGGTGCGAATGTGGCACCATTGCGCAGTGTCCACGCCATGATGTTCCACCAAGCGGACTCTTCTGCCCGCAGGAGGCTGAAGATGATGAGCAGAACCGTGAGACCGCCGAGCGCTGCGCGGGAGTAGAACACGAGCTGCTGCTGGGAGGCACGGGGATTGAGCGCACCGCCCAAGTCGCGTCCCAGTGAGGTTGCTCCGGAGAATTGGCACGGCCCGGCCCAGCCGAGGGCGCATGCCCACAGGCCGACGAAGAAGATCGCTGCTGCCCACGGCGGAACTGCACCGACGACGTATTCGGAAATTGCAATCAGCGGCTTTCCGTCGCTGGGAACCACTGCCGCTGACGCTATGCCGACCACAACGCCCAGGACAATGAGCGGTGCACCGATGACTGCGGCAAGAAACAGACCGCGCTGGCCGTCTTCCGGGGTGCGGGCTGACATCGACATCTGAAAAGCAGCCTGTGCCAACGGCACATTGACGATGAACGTGCCGAACCACGCGACGATCAGCGACACTCCAGCATTGGCAGGCGCGAGCACCTGGGGGTTTGCCTGCACATAGTCGCCGATCCCGCTTGGACCCGGCGAGGTCAGGACGGCGCAGACGCCGACGACGAACATCGCGCCGATGACGAAGACGTTCATCGTCTGGCTGAATGCGACTGACCGCATGCCTCCGAACACGAGGAAGGCAAGGAGCACAAGAGATGTCAGTGTGATCGACTGCCACAGCGACACGTCTGAGATCACAGTCAGAGCTGAGGCAAAGGCGATAGCCGTTGCCAGGGAATACATGGGGAACGTCAGCCCGGTGATCAACGCTGCGACGGCTTGGGCCAAACGGCCGAATCGCTCGCCGATGATTCCCGTAACGGTGACGACGAGTTTCCTCCGAAGTGGCTTCACCAAAAGCAGGGCGATCAGAATGATCTGAACGGTTTCAGCGACTCCGTACCAAATTGCGGAAATGCCTGTGCGGTAGCTCAGCTCGACAATCGCAATGTATGACGAACCGCTGAACAGACCGGTGATGCAGAAGGCCACCGTCCACGGGCTGAACGACCGCCCGCTGACAAAGAAGTTCGCGGTACTTGAGCTGCGTGAAACGACCCAACGACCGCCCACGACAAGCCACACCGTATAGGCGAGCGCGAGGCCCAGCGTCCACAGGCCCACCGACGTCACGGCGTTTCTCCTGTTTCTTCCGTCACCCGGTCGGCGTTGACGACGGTGAATTGAACATCGGGAAGCTCGCGTGCTGTTTCGTAGCCCCAGGCGGCGTTGCTCAGGGCCTCTGCTGCACCCTGACCGGCTTTCCGTACGAATGACCACACAACCGTCAAACCTGCATTGGCGTCGCGCAGCAGGTTGATGGCTGGGCAGGTGTGCTCCGCGTTCTTGGCAAACGCGGTAAGCACTTCCGGATTGGCTTCCTCTGTTTCGATGACAATCTGAAGCCGGTAGGCGTACATGTACGGCTGAACGTCCGCCTGTCCGGCCAGCCCTCGGGTGTCCTGTTTGGTGATCGTGTACGTCTGCACGTCTGTCGTTTCGATGAGGTGGTGCTTGGCGGCGCCTTCTATGACAACAGTGGCGCACGCGTTGACGGCACCAGCCAGATACTCCATTGGGCTGGGGCCTTCGTTTCGACCGCCGAGAGCCTCGGGGACATCGGAGATGAACGAAAAGTCGCGAATCCTGACCCGTGTCTGCTTCTTTCCTGTTCCCGTTCCGGCAGCTCGCATCGTCTTAGCGAACTCTTCTTGAGCACGGTCACTGAAGCGTTTATTTAATGCTGATGCCGGAGCCTCGCCGGGGAAAGCGAGATTGCCTTGCGTTTCAACTGCTGTGGTCATGGACGAAAATGTAGAGCCCGCGTGGAAACCTGCCGATCACCGGCGAAATATTCTGTCTTGGCAAGACATAAAGCTGCCGCAATCCGTCACAGGAACAGCACTGGCGTAAGGTTCACAGACCCTGCGGACCACCTGCGACGGCGGATCTTTTAACCGCCGGAAACGGTGCTGGCAGCTTCGCTTTGACTGTGATTTTGACGCGGCCCAGATCAGACCGGGCAATGCAGTCGTCCATTGTGAAGCCGTCAGCTTCGATGAGCTTCTTTGCAACATCACAGGGGTCGCCGGACCGTGTGCCCCTTGCGGCGTCCGCTGCGGCAAGGGCCGCGAGGTCGGCGCTGCCATCAGCACGAGCGGACACCAGAAGCACTCTGCCGGTCAGGCCAAGACCGGCTATGAGCACTGCGGCAATACCCATGATGCTGACCGCGATTACGGGCGTCGAACCACGATCTTTCGAACGATTGCGGTCTGTTTGCCGCTTTTGGTGCGCGTTCACTGTGCACCGCCTGGCTGGCTGCCGCTTTCGGTACGCGCTCACTGTGCACCGCCTGGTTGGGTGCCGCTTTCGGTGCGTGCTCTCTGCACCGCTTGGACGTGCGGAATGAACCTGCGCACGGTTTTCGGTGTGGCAATCGTGACGGTCACGGTCGTGTATTCGCCGTCTTTGCCGATTTCGACAGCAGACCCGGGCCCGGCTTTGCTTTCTGCGCTGCGGCGCACTTCTGCGATTGGTTCGCCGCGCGCGGCTTCACGGGCGCCGGCCCGCGCAGCTTCGTAGGATCGAAGCTGCGCAAGACCGAGCGTGCCCACCCCGATGACCATGAGAATGACGAGCACAATGGCCGGCATGATCATGGCGAATTCGGCCGTCACAGCACCGCAGTCCTTTCCAGCGGTCCGCTTTCGGCGAGGAGCGAATGACATACGAGCAGCGCCAGGAACCCCGCTCCCTGAGCGAAACATCGAAGTGGGCACAGCTATCACCCGCCGAGTTTGAGTGCGCTGGTGATGACGCCGGTGATGGCAGCCTGAATGCCGTCGGACTTCAGAACCAGCACCAGAAGTGCCGCGAAACCACACGCAGCAAGCGTTGTGATCGCATATTCGGCGGTTGTTGCTCCCCTGTCCGGTTTGCGCAGCCGGACAGCTTTCTTTTCTTCTTCAATCGGAACGAGTTCCTGAACTTCGTTGTCCATCTTTTTCCTTCCTTTCTTCAGATGGTGCTTCCAGCGTGCGCCCCGGACGCATCCAAAAGAAGAGCGAAGAAAAGCCTGGGGACAACCGCGGAGTTATCCCCAGGCTTAAGAACTGCAGTTCAATAGCTCGTTTTTCGGCACCGTGAACTCAAGCAGCCAACACAGCCCTTCACAGCTGAGTGCAGGCGAAGTTCCGCCGCTGAGTTCGTGTTTCAGCCGCGGCGGATCCCATTCGGTTCTGAATGAGCAATCACGTTCAGCCAAAGAGCACCGACATGTCGTCGATGAGGGTGAGCACCACGGGAACAATGCCAAGCAGCACGAACGCCGGCAGAATGCACACGCCCAGCGGAATGACCAGCTGCACTCCCAGCTTCGCCGCCGCCAGGCGCCGGCGTTGGTGTTCGGCCCGCCGCAGGTCATACGCCATAGCAGACAGCAGACCAGACAAAGCCGCACCTGTCTGCGCTGAGAAGCGGATGAGCACAAAGACTTCGTTCAGATGCTCGGCATCGAAATCGGTCTGCCCGAGTTCGAGCGCCCGGCTCAGAACACCCAAATCAGACCGATCTCCGCCGGCGGCGGCTGCCAGAGCCAAAGCCCGCTCTATCGGCAGGCCCGCACGAAGACATATGGCGGTCAGCTCAAGATCAAAGGCGAGCGCCTCCAAGTCAGACTCGCCGTGCTCTTTCTTCTGCCTGCTCCGACGCTGCAGCAGGACGGCCAGCCAACCGGCGGAACGCTGCTCTTCACGCGGCTCCTCTTCTGTCCGGCCATCGCGTGCCCTGGATCCAAGCACACGTTTCAAGCGTTCGTCTGAGTCCCCTATCCACAGCCACACGGCGGCCGCAATGAGCACTGCGGCAAACAGCCCGGCCATCACTGCGCCCTTTTCAACATGCGCCGCATCCACAGTCGCCCGACCACCAGCAGCACCGCACCGCTGATGCACGACACGGCACCGGGGACAGAAGCCAAAAGTTCCACCGGATCAGCCCCGATGAGCACTGCCAGGCCCAAAGACATGAGCGGCAGTGCGGTGAGAACCTTCACCGTCGACTGGGGTCCGGCCAGTGCTATGGCCCGCTCCCGTGCCGAATCGGTCTGCATTCGCGCGGTCTTCGCAAACCGCTCCAGCAGATTCGCAGCCGGCGCACCCGCAGACTCCGCAACAAACCACACGGAGGCCATGTGCAGAAGAATGTCCTTTGACAGTGTTGGCAGCCCTTCCGCCTGCGTGGAGAGCGCCTGATGCGCAGCGGTGCCGAGCTCGGCCGAGCGCGCCGCCGTAGCCAAAGCTGTCCGCAGGTCCTCCGGCCCGGGAAGCTTCGCCAGGTGCGCCAACACCGTTGAGGGTGCTGCCCCCACACGCAGCAGCTCAGCAGCGCGGTCGATGACGGCGATTGCGGCAGCCGCATGTTCTTCATCTTCGTTTTCGGATCTGCGAAAACGCCGCACAAAGCTCTTAGCACGCCCCCGTATTCGCCCGCCCGAAACATCTGTGCGATCACCAGCCAGCAGCTTCCGCAGACGCCTTTCGGCAGGGTCCCACATCCACAGCCCGGCCGCCATTGCAGCCAGCACAGCAGCCAAGAGAATCATGACCGCGCCCCCTGTTTCCGCCTAAGCCAGTCAAGAAAGCCCTTCCAGCCCGCGTTCGGACCGCGTTCGGCGCTCCACACTGTCGCCAGTTCTGCCGAGGTGTCGCCAGCTTCCACAGTCCCCGCACCCTGCGTGCGCGGCAAGCTCGGTGCAGGACGGCCGGAGCTTGTGCGCGCGGCGATTTCGGAGAGTCTTCTGTGTCCGTCACGCCCGCGGGTGATGTGCAGGATGACGTCGATCGCGGTCACCGACTGCGAGCGCACTGCCTCCGAAGTCATGCCTGCCAGCGCACCGAGAGCTTCGAGCCGGGCGGGAACCGCGGATGCGGTGTTGGCGTGGATGGTGGCGCACCCGCCTTCGTGGCCGGTGTTGAGAGCCGTGAGCATGTCACGGACCTCCGCGCCCCGGCATTCCCCGATGATGAGTCTGTCCGGCCGCATGCGCAGGGCGTTGCGCACCAGATCGGCCATGGAGACTTCGCCCATGCCTTCGACATTTGCCTGGCGGGCAGCCAACTGCACCACGTGGTCATGGCGGACGTTGAGTTCCCGTGAATCTTCGACGATGACAATCCGCTGGTCTGCGGGAAGCTCTGCAAGAAGCGCTCCCAGAAGAACGGTTTTTCCCGATCCGGTTCCACCGGATATGAGGATATTCGCCCGCACTTCCAACAGCCCCAGCAGAACCTCGGCGATGTCTGCGGGCACAAAATCGCGGTCAATCAGCTCCGAGAGCCTGAAGCCTTTGCTGCGGGGAACGCGGAAGGACATCACGGTGTTCTCACCGGCAAGCGGCGGAATGAGCGCGTTGAGCCGCACCCCATCCGGCAAGCGGACGTCCACGAGCGGCTGAGAGTCATCCAAGCGTCTGCCGCCGAGTGCCGCCAAACGCACTGCAAGTGCCCGCACGTCGTCTTCTGTTCCCAGTGACAGGGGCACGGGTGTGAGCCCGCTTCCTCTGTCAATCCAAACGTCTTGGGGGCTGTTGACGAAGACGTCGGTCACGTCCGGTTCGTCAAGAAGCGACTGCAGCGGGCCGGCCCCGCCCAGCTGCGCCGAAATCCTGCTGACCAGCTCAAGAAGTTCAGCAGATCCGACCACCCGGCCGCTGCGGGCAAGTGCTGCCGCCACGGACCCGGCGGTTACCGGGCCGGGGTTCTCCAAAAGGTGCGTTCTGACATCGCGGATGAGCTCAGCATCGAGCCACTGGGTTTCCAGAGTCACAGCGGGCTGCCTTCCACGATTCTTTCAGCCAGGCGCCCCACGTGAGTGCGGGCGATCGGCAAGCCTTCACCGCGATCCACGGCTGAAGCCGTCTGGGGGTCGTCCCTGATGATTCCCACCAGCGGAAAGCCGATTGTGTCGGCTACGAGTTCGGGCCGCACACCGCCCCTGCCCGCGTCTCGCACTGCAATGCGCACGGCTGAGTTGACTGCCTCGAGGCGCCTGGCGACCCGCGATGCTGCGACCGCGGCGCGCACCCTGCCGGGCACGACAACGGTGAGTTCACTGCACATGCGGGCCCACTGCACGGGCGCGTGTCGCGGCAGGTCCACGACTACCAGCTCAAATGCCTGCTGTGCAGCCGTCATGACAGCTTCGAAGACGTCGGGTGTGAGCTCCTCTGTTCCCGTGCGGTCCCACGACAGCAGCGCCAGCCCGTCGGTGCGCGGCAGCGAATCCCGCAGAGTGGAAGGACGCAGTCTGCCGCGCGATGCTGCCAGGCTCGGCCAGCGCAGACCGTCTTTGCCCTCCGCACCGAGGACGAGGTCGAGGCCCCCGCCCAGCGGATCGGCGTCGAGCAGCACCGTGTCGATGCCCTGCGCTGCGGCACTGCGTGCAACCGCGCTTGCAAGCACCGAGGTTCCCGCTCCTCCGACCCCGCCGACGAAGCCCCACGTCTGAGCGGGTTCTGCCGGCGGTTCGACGGCGTTGATCATGCGGATGGTGAGCCATTCCGCCCCTGCGGGCAGCACCGCCACGGTGTCTGCTCCCAGGCGCGCTGCGGCTGCCCACACAGCGTTGGACTGCGTCAGCGTCACAAGGACGGTGGGGACATTTCCCACGTCCGGGGCCTCCGTGATGTCGTCGCCGATCAGAACGAGCGCCGCGTCCTGCCAGCCGCCGTTCTCCGGCAGACGGATATCAAGGCCCAGTCCAATGCCGTCTGCAAGCGCGGCACAGTGGTCGATAAGGCTGGGCACTCGGGTGAAGAGCACTACGCGAGGTCGATTCATACCTCAACAATTGCCTTTTCACTCAACGGCGAAAACGCTCCGCATGGCCCTGTTGACAAGCGGCTGGCTGTCCACAGTCCACAGCACACAAGTCACAGTCGCGCCCCACAGTGCCCGCAAAAGTTCAGCGCGCGCCAAAAGCCCGCCCACCCCAACCCCACACCAGCGAATCAATATATTGCCATTCGTTTATATATCTGCGAGAATGGAGCCACCAAGCCGGTCATATCCGGCGCAGACAGCACATGCGCACACCCAGCGCAGAACACAAGGAGAACATCATGGCTGCAGGCTGCGAAGCTCACCACACCAAAGACGAACACACCCACGGCCCCAACTGCGGTCACGAAGCCGTCCAGCACGGCGACCACGTTGACTACGTGCACGACGGCCACCGCCACGCAGAACACGGTGACCACTACGACGAGTGCGCGGCCTGAATCTGACCGCACTCACACTGTCAGCTGACTGACCGCACCAGCTCACTCGAGCCACGACAAAGGCCGAGGCGGGACCCTTATAGGAAGTTCCGCCTCGGCCTTTGTCGTTGTTCTGGGCTGCTCAGGTGCGCGGAATGCGCCCGGCTTGTACGCTCTGGCAGATCTGAACGCCTTCGCCGACGCCCTTTTCCACAGCTTCGGCATTCATAGTGATCCAGCCGATGACGTCCCGACCGCTGGTGTAGGCAGCACCGGCTTCGCCATAGCCTGCTGCGTCAGACAGCAGAGCGGCTTCCGGCACCGCAACGCCCGTGATGTCGACGCCAGAAGACACCATGTGAATGCGAAACAGCGCCCGGGCAATGAGTCCGTTGCCGATCACAAAGGGGCGCATCGCCAGGATCTCCCCGTGCAGAATGCACGCAACGACGAAGCCGGGAAGGCTCTCATCCTGCAGCAGAGCTTCGAGGTCGGCCAGACGCTGCTGGACTTCGTCCGGGCTCGGTGCCGGGGGCAGTCCACCCATGTCTCCGGGTTCTTCCCCGGCACGGCGCGGCCTGCCCAGCTGATCTTCCTCGGCCAAACCTGCTCCGCCTGCCAGGCTCAGCCTGGCAAGGTGCCCCATGAAGCCGGACCGCAGAGCATCCGGGGTCTGCGACAGTTCGTCTGCGACGGCTGCCACGCGAACCGCCGCAGTCAGCTGCACGCCCGACATGTCGTCAGTCACTTCGCGCCCAGCGCCGATGACTTCGCGCACATAGTTCAGCGGATACCTGGCACCTTCCAAAGCCGCTGAGGTGCGGGCCGCCCGAACGGTCGCTTCGGCGCGGCATTCGGCCATTCGCTTGCGCAGCGCGTTGTGCCAGCGCAGCTGAGTGCAGGCGGTGCGAACGCGTTCGATGGCATCCTCCACCGTCGGCACCTGCGCCAATGAGCGCAGGGCCTGTGAAAGGTCAGTCATCAGCCGCGTTCGACTCCGTGGACATTGCGCAGCTCGCCGATCCGACCGTCTTCGCTCTGCACCGTAAACGTATCGCCGTTGTCGGCAAGCGCCAGAATCCACTTTCCGGGCTCCAGCTGGAAAACCGGCTGGCCGGATGCTTCGACGGCCGTTCGCGGTTCTGGAACCGCGAACCAGAAGGGCTCACGCTGCGGGTGGGCGTGCTTTGGCTGCCTCTGTTCGGGCTGCGGCTGCTCCGGCTGGGGCGCCTCCGACTGGGCCTGCCTTAGACGCCTGCGCTCCGGCAGGGGCTGGTCGGGCTGGAATGGCTGGTCCGACTGAATCGGCCGGTCAGGCTGCGGCTGCTCCGGCTGGTCGTGTTGGATCGGCTCAAGTCGCTGGGTCTGCTCCAGTCCATGGTCAAGGGCCGAGGTGCCGCTGACCATAGTTGCGTCCTCTTCAAAAGCGCTTTCTTCCGAGGCGACGCGGTGGACTTCGCGCTCCTGGCGGCTATCGCGCGATGCCACGTTGGGTTCAATGCCTCCGGTGGGTTTTTCAGCAGCCGAGGCAACAGTTTCCGAAGGGGCAGGTGCGGGGTTTTCCTGAACGGCCTCTGTGCCGTGGGCCGACGGCTGTGAATAAGCTCCGAGCTGGCCGGCGTCCCACTGTGTTCCCAGTGCAGCGCCGCCTTGGTTCGGTTCGGGCTGAACGGGCTCAGACTGAGCAGACTCGGGCTGAGCGGGCTGGGGTTCAACGAAACCTGGCTGCATCGGGCCGCTGTGTGCCTGACCCGGCTGACCCGCCTGACCCGCCTGGCTCGGCTCATCTGCCTGGCCCGGGTGCCCACCCTGACTCGGGTGGCCAGCCTGACCCAGCTGCCCCGCCTGGCTCGGGTGGCCAGCCTGACCCGGGTGGCCGGGAGCAGGCCATCCCTGAGCGTAGCCGGTATGGGCCGGGCCGCTCTGGACCATGCCGGGATGGCCGGGTGCCGACTGCACGGGACCGGGCTGCACAGCCGGCGCCTGCACCGGAGCACGGCGCACGGGGCGAGCCTTCGGGTGCGCGGGGACAGATTCGCGAGCTTCGAATTCGTCAGCCCCGAGTGCCGGAATCACGGTGAAGACTGCGGCGAATGCTGCAAGCCCAGCACCGATGAGCCCAATGAAGGCACCCCACGACGGGTTAGCGAACGGGAACAGGTGAATGAACCGCACAAACTGCACCGCGGCGCCGGTGGCTGCCAGGACCGTGACGAACTGGTCTGGGCTGAACGATCCGATGTTCTGCGGGAACGAGCGAACCGTCTTGTTGAGAACCCCGATGAGACCAGCGGCGAGAATGGGCAGAACCCCGAGCATGAGAACGCCGGTGCCGTGAATATTGAACGACCACAGCCACCCGTAGGAGCCATCGCCGTAGTACGCGTCCGACCACCTGTACTGGGGCAGGAATACAGAGACGAAAACCAGAAAGGCACCGGAGGCCAGAAGAATTTCGCGGAGCCCGAATGCGGAGTCCTGTTTGCTGGGCTGAGCCGGAGGAAAGCTGCCAACTGTGCCGGGCATGGAGCCTACCATCGTGCCGGGAGCTGCGCCCGCCGGCGGGTTCTGCCCCGAACCGTGCGGCGGTCCCTGGGTAAAGGCCTGGGGACTTGCACCGTAGGGCTGCCCCTGGCTGAACGCAGACTGCGCGCTCTGCGCGTCCTGCTGGCCGTAGTGGGGACCGGGCTGCGAGAAGCCGCCTGGATAGTATGGCTGACTGCCAGATGGACTGCTCATGCTCATTGACTCCTTAATTCGCGTTTAGACGGCAAGCCTGCAAACCGGGCGGGCCCCATCAGTACACACCGGCTATGTTTTCACACGGTTCCACTGCGTGCACTGCAGAACACCCAATAACCGCCTGCGAATCGCGTCACGTGCGGTTCGCACTTTTGCAGTGGTTACAGCAGGAGTAGTGTGAAGAATGCAGTGACCCGCGTGCGCAGTGAAGCTCACAGGGTCGGGACTCACCGACGAAACGAGGATGTTTTGGCAGACGAGAACACACAGAGCCTGCTGCGAGAAAACCGCACCTTCGCTCCCCCGCAGGCATTTGCAGACCAGGCCAACGGAACCGAAGACCTCTACCGGCGCGCAGAAGCCGATCGCCTGGGATTCTGGGCTGACCAGGCGCGCGAACTCCTCACGTGGCACAAGGACTTTACGGAAGTCCTCGACTGGACCAACCCGCCCTTTGCCAAGTGGTTCCAGGACGGCGAACTCAATATCGCCTACAACTGTGTTGACCGACACGTAGAAGCCGGCAACGGCGACCGTGTGGCTCTGCACTTTGTCGGCGAACCCGGAGACACTCAGGACATCACCTACGCGGAGCTGTCACGCCGGGTCAACCAGACCGCAAACGCTCTGACAGAACTGGGAGTCAGCCGCGGAGACCGCGTGGCCCTCTACATGCCGATGATTCCCGAAGCGGTCATCTCGATGCTCGCCTGCGCTCGTCTGGGCGCTGCACACTCAGTTGTGTTCGGCGGTTTCAGCCCCGATGCCCTGCACTCGCGCATTATGGATGCGCAAGCGGAAGTCGTCATCACCGCCGACGGAGGTTTCCGCCGCGGCAAGCCGTCTGACCTCAAAGCGACGGTCGACGAGGCCCTGAGCCACGGCGACACCCCTGTTCGCCACGTGCTGGTGGCAAAGCGCACCGGCGAAGACGCCCATATGGTCGACGGGCGCGACCAGTACTTCCACGATGTCGTCGACCGCCAGTCCGCTGACCACACCCCCGAGTTCTTCCCGGCCGAACAGCCGCTGTTCATCCTCTACACCTCGGGAACCACAGGAAAGCCCAAGGGCATTCTCCACACCTCCGGCGGCTACCTCACCCAGGCGGCCTACACCATGAAGTACGTGTTCGATGCCAAGCCGGAAACCGATGTCTTCTGGTGCACCGCCGATGTCGGCTGGATCACGGGGCACACCTACATCGCCTACGGGCCGCTGGCTATAGGCATGACGGAGGTCATCTACGAGGGCACTCCCGACAGCCCGCACCGGGGCCGCTGGTGGGAGATCGTCGAAAAGTACGGGGTGACCCAGCTATACGCCGCCCCGACTGCCATCCGCACGTTCATGAAGTGGGGTGAGGAGATCCCGGCGGAGCACGACCTTTCGTCGCTGCGACTGCTGGGCTCCGTCGGCGAACCCATCAACCCGGAAGCGTGGATGTGGTACCACCGGGTGATCGGCGGCGAGAAGTGCCCGATTGTCGACACCTGGTGGCAGACCGAGAACGGGGCGAACATGATCGCTCCCCTGCCCGGTGTGGTTTCCACCAAGCCGGGCTCAGCACAGCGTCCGCTGCCGGGCATCAGCGTCGACGTCGTCGATGACACCGGTGAGCACATCGGCCGCAACCAGGCAGGCTACCTTGTCATCACCGAACCGTGGCCGTCTATGCTGCGCGGTGTCTACGGCGATGACCAGCGCTACAAAGACACGTACTGGTCGCGTTTTGAAAACATGTACTTCGCCGGTGACGGCGCCCGTTTCGATGACGATGGGGACATCTGGTTCCTCGGCCGCGTTGACGATGTCATGAACGTGTCCGGCCACCGCCTGTCGACCGCTGAAATCGAATCCGCCCTGGTGTCCCACGACGCCGTTGCCGAAGCCGCCGTCGTCGGTGCCGATGACCCGACCTCCGGCCAGGCGGTCATGGCGTTTGTCATCACCCGCGGCGACTTCGCCGACAGCGACGGAGCAGAAGAACAGCTGCGCCAGCACGTGGGACGCGAAATCGGGCCGATCGCAAAACCCAAGCACATCTACTTCGTTGACGACCTGCCCAAGACCCGCTCCGGCAAGATCGTCCGCCGACTGCTGAAGAACCTCGCCGAGCGCAAAGACGGAGGAGACTCTTCGACACTGGCAGACGCTTCCGTTATGACCAGCATCCAAGCGGCCGTCGACCGAGCGCATAACTCCTGATCAAGGCTGCGGCACGGGCACCTCGGGAAAGACGGGGCCCATCCCCCCCCCCCTCCCGAGGCGCCTGTGAGCACGGCCTCATCCTCACCTTTCGTTGGTGCTGATGAACTGTTCGCACTAGTATCGAGACAAAGGCGTGCATTTTCTAGGAGGCAACGACCCATGTCTGATCGGTCCATTGCGCAAATCGTGCGGGACATCTCTGCCGACACAAAGGCTCTGGCAGAAGAAGAAGCCGCACTGGCCAAGCAGGAGATCAAAGAGGGTTCCGTCAAACTCGGCACCGCTATCGGTCTGACCGTCGTCGGCCTGGGCATCCTCATCATGTCCCTGTTCGTCCTGACCGCGTTCTTCGTCGCTGTCTTTCACGAATTCGCCGGTTGGGGCTGGTGGGCCAGCACCCTCATTGTGTTCGGCATCTACGTCGTGATCGCCTCGGTCCTCGTGGCGATTGCCGTGCCGCTGTTCAAGAAGGGCAACCCCACGCCGACTCGTGCGACTGACCGCGGCAAGTCGGTCATCGCCGCAGTCAAGACTGCGCTGACCAACCCGTCCGGTCCGCGCGTGTAGGCGGCTGAAACCCGAACCTAAAGGGGGGGCTGGCTCATATGAACCAGCCCCCCCTTTGCGTGCGTGGCGAGCACCGCTTTTCACCTGCGGTTGGTGTTCGGTGAGCTCAGATGTCGATGTGCAGGCGGTTAGTCCGATCCCATTCCCGCGACCATCCAAGGGCTTCAAACGCACTGTCGAGCAGCCCGGCGGTGAACCCCCAAGAGCGCAGAACTCCGGCATCGAAAACAGGTGAGTGCCATCCGGTTTTCGGTACCTTGAACACTCCGCGGTTCGCAGGTGCCACAAGGTCGGCTACAGGCACCCGGTGCACGGAAGACGATTCCGCCCGGTCTACCGCCCGCAGCACCTGCCGACCGTCCCATGCGGCGATCACCGGCGTCACACTGTGCCGACTGACGGGAACCCACAGTGAAGGCCACGTGCCGATCACATTCACTCGAGCAGGGTCGACCCCCGTTTCCTCCCGCGCTTCCCGCAGTGCCGCATCGACTGCCGTTGCGTCCTCGGGATCTCTGCGGCCGCCTGGAAACGCCACCTGACCGGGATGATTGCGCAGAGTATCGGCGCGCTTGAGCAGCACCACGTCAACGTCCCCGAAATCACCCAAGCGGTCCTGTTCGCGCAGTCCGGCCTCTGTGCGCGGCTGGGTCCCGCGGCCAAACAGCATGAGAACAGCCGCCGGGCGCACAGAGTCGTCCTCTTTCGGTCTGCGGTGGTGAATCCAGTGATCGGAAATGTCCGACTGCGCCAAATCGCTCAGCGCCGCAACGAGGCCGGCGTCGCTCACAGCTGCCATCCGCCCTGTGGAACCTCCAGACCGTAGGCGAGCTTCGCCTCGGCTTCGGCAGGATCAAGCGGGCCCGTTCCGTAGCTGGGACACAGGCGGGCAATCGGGCACACACCGCAGGCCGGTCCTCGCGAGTGGCAGATGCGCCGCCCCAAGAAGATCAGCCTGTGAGAAACCATCGTCAGATCAGACTTCTTGTACAGGGGCAGCAGGTCGGCTTCAACCTTGTCGGGGTTTTCTTCGTTCGTGAATCCCAGCCGCCTGGCCAAACGCCCCACGTGAGTGTCGATCGTCAGCCCGGGAGTGGAAAAGGCATTGCCGAGCACCACGTTCGCCGTCTTCACCCCAACCCCGGGCAGCCGAACCAAAGCCGCCTGGTCAGCAGGCACCTTGCCGGCGTGTTCCTCAACAAGCTGCTCCGCCAGGGCAATGATGTTCTTGGCCTTCGACCGGAAGAAGCCCGTGGGGCGGATGATCTCCTCCACGTCCTCCACGTGCGCCTGCGCAAGCGTCGTCGCATCCGGGTATGCGGCAAATAGCTCCGGTGTCACCTGGTTGACCCGAACGTCCGTAGTCTGTGCCGACAGCACCGTGGCTATCAGCAGTTCGAAAGCATTGCGAAAGTCCAGTTCCGCACGCGCGTCCGGGAAGACCTTCTGCAGCATCCTGTCGATCTTGCGCGCCCTGCGGACTCTGCCCAACCGGGTTTCCTCAGCAAAGCGACGCTGACTGCGCTCAAGCACGCTGTTGTGTGCCACACCCACTCCTTTATCTGCTGGTCAGCATAGAACACAGACACTGTGCTCCACCCGCAGAGCATTGCTACGATTGACCTGTATCACATTGCGGCAGGATTTCAATGGGCCGAAGGACCCCGTCGCAGAACAGCAACCTGGAGGTACAGACGTGGATATCGAAGTCGTCCGCAGTGCGGCACTGTTCGCAGGACTCGATGACGAAGCGACGAACGCGCTTGTCAAATACATGAAGCCGCGCAGCCTGCGCCGTACCGCCGTGCTCTTCCACGAAGGAGACTCCGGGGACGAGCTCTACATCGTGTCCTCCGGCAAACTCAAGGTCGGCCGCGAATCCGAAGACGGGCGCGAAAGCCTCCTCTCAGTTGTCGGTCCTGGTGAAATCATCGGTGAGCTCGCACTCTTCGATCCGGGCCCGCGCTCCTCGACCGTCACTGCGGTCAGCCAGACGGAACTGCTCAGCCTTAAACACGACGACCTCATTGCGTGGCTCGAAGATCGTCCGCAGGCGGCAATGAACCTGCTGCGGGCACTCGCCCAGCGTCTGCGCCGCACCAACGAAACCGTCGGCGACCTCGTGTTCTCGGATGTTCCCGGCCGTGTTGCCAAGGCCCTGCTGGACCTCAACCGCCGCTTCGGCCGTCCCGCTCCGGACGGCAGCCTGGTGCAGCACGACCTCACGCAGGAAGAACTCGCCCAGCTTGTCGGCGCATCGCGCGAAACCGTCAACAAGGCCCTGGCAGACTTCGCACAGCGCGGCTGGATTCGACTCGAAGCTCGTGCCGTTGTCATCCTCGACATGGACCGCCTGCACAATCGCGCACACTGATCCGCGGGCCGTCGGCGCCTCAGCCGTGCTTCTGCACGTACTCCAGCTGCGCGGCGACAATCGTGTTGACCGTCTGCCGCATGTCCTGCGGCGCGGTCGCGTACACGATCCGGCCGACGGCCTCGGTCAGTTCATGTTCGGGTGAGATTT
Source organism: Brevibacterium sp. Marseille-P9724 (assembly GCF_902500275.1). Lineage (NCBI taxonomy): Bacteria > Bacillati > Actinomycetota > Actinomycetes > Micrococcales > Brevibacteriaceae > Brevibacterium > Brevibacterium sp. Marseille-P9724. The sequence continues at coordinate 390,423 of NZ_LR722991.1, forward strand.
CCAGCCCGTCCAGCTGTGCGTCCTGTTCTGCCAGCGCAGCCCGCACTTCGTCCAGCCGCTCGCGGCGGTGCGAAATGTAGTAGTCCAGCACTTCGGCCGGATTGGCTATGGACTCTCCGTGGGCTGGCTGGATTTCGGTGATGCGGCCCTGCTCCACCATGCTGCGCAGGCGTGCGAGAGAGTCAAGATACTTTTCGACCGAACCGTCACCGTGCATGATCACAGTTGTTCCGCGTCCCAGCACCGTGTCTCCAGAGAACAGCACGGTGCCCGCCAGCACGCTGATCGAATCGAGCGTGTGTCCGGGGGTTGACACCAGCCGGATGCGGTCGGTTTCCGCGGGGCCGAATTCGAGGACCGCATCGTCGCCGCTGAGGTCTTCGTGTTCCAGCGGGGGAACAAAGCGGGCGAATGCGCTGTCGACTGCGAATACGGGAGTCTGCGGCGCCCATTCGTCAACTGTTTTGAGCAGATCCGAGTGGTCCCAGTGGTGGTGTGTGAGAACGATTCCGCGCAGTTCACGATCCCCGACGAGTTCACTGAGCGCTCCCAGGTGTTCGTCCAGCTGGGGGCCGGGGTCGATGATGACCGCGGCGTTATCGTCAGCGGTGAACAGCACGTAGCTGTTCGTGCCGTCGAGTGTCATGGGGCTGGGGTTGTCTGCTGTACGGCGGACAAAACGAGGTGCCGGGTGCTGTTCGTTTGTCATCATTCTTCTTCCGGTGGTTCGCTTTCTGATTCCGACAGCGTTGTCGGGTCTTCTTCTTCGTTTTCGGTTGTCAGCTGAGACAGTTCGTCGATGGCATGGTCGGTCTGGTGCTCGATGCTGATGTGCCATTCGCCTCCGTGCTGCAGGACGGTCGGCTGCAGTGGGCGAAGATCGCGAATCTTGAGCATACTGGCAGCAGCGCTGGGAACCGTGCGCAGAGATTCCAGGACCAAGCGTGTTGACACGCTGATGAACTGGGCAGAAGCACCGTGGCCCTCTTCCCACAGATCGACCGCATCGAGGATCTCCTGCGGGGTCATCCACCCGCCCCACGACTGATTGATCGACACGAAGTCAACGTGCTGACCGGGTGGGACCACGCACACAAAGTACACGGTGTCATAGCGGCGCAGCTGCCACGGCGTGTTGACCCAGCGCATCCACGGTTTGATGAGGTCGGGGCGGAACTCCACGTCGCGGCTGCGCAGCACCGAGGGGAAGGACACCTGGTGATCACGCAGCTTCTTGCCAGCAGTTTTGAGGAACTGCGGTTCAATGTCTGTTACAACCCGCAGGTCATGGCCCTCGGCCAGGGCGATGCCCATGTTCTGCAGAGCCAATCTGCCCGCGGCGGCGAAGAAGGCGACGGCCCGGCCCGATCTGTTCAGGCGCAGCGCCCGGGCACAGCGGTCCGAAGTCCAGTCGCCCATGGACAGCTGCCGTGAGTCCTCTGGTCGAACAGCGCTGAAGGGGAAGGCAAACCTGTTGCGGTCGCTGACACCGGGCTGATCGGCCTGACGGGTGATGAACACCTCGAGGCCCTTGTCGGAATCACGCACCAGCACCAGACAGACTGCGCGCCGCGGGTAGTCGGGGTTGGGCTGCATATCCGCCGAGCGAAAGAGCTCAACTGTGCGCACCAACTCGCTGGAGGCGCGAATCAGGCGGGTGGGTCTGTTCGACCCACCCGCCTGGAGACTGAGCGCAGGTTTCTGCGCTCGCTGCGCGTCAGTCGCGGACGCGGAAGATGAATTCAATCTCGACGCAGGTGCCCTTGGGCAGGGCGTTGGTGCCCAGTGCCGAGCGTGCGTGCTGGCCGGCTTCGCCGAAGATGTCGGCGAGGAAGTCCGAAGCGCCGTTGATCACTTCGGGCTGCTGCTTGAAGTCATCGGTGCTTGTGACGAATCCGTTGACCTTGACCACGCGTTCGATCTTGTCGAGGTCGCCGATGACGCTCTTGGCTGCGGCGAGTGCGTTGAGCACCGAGTAGCGTGCGGATTCCTGGGCCTGTTCGACGCTTACGTTGTCGCCGAGGCGGCCCGGGTTGGCAAGCTCGCCGTCGCGAAACGGCAGCTGACCGGAAGTGAACACGAGGTCACCCGACTTCACGGCGGGCAGGTAGGAACCGGCCGGCGTTGCCAACTGCGGCAGCGGGAAGCCGAGTTCGTTGAGGCGGTCTTCGATCTTTGACATATCAGCCTTTCGGACGCTTCATGTAGGCAACGAGTCCCCCGTTGCCCTGGGGACCTTCCACTACCTGGACGAGCTCGTAGCCGTCCTCACCCCACAGATCCAGAATCTGTTTGGTGTTGTGGATCATGAGAGGAACAGTGACGTACTCCCACTTCTGCATTTTCTCCCCCTTCGGTGGACAGAGTTCATTGTACGAGCCGCTGACGTGGCAGGTGGTGCCTGCGTCACAGTCGACCCGGCAGAGCGTCAGTCGTCGGACTCTTCGTCTTTTTCCGGTTCCTTGACGCTGTTGCCGACGGGACCGCCGAGGCCCTTGTTGCTGCCGACGATCTTGACTGCTTGGCTCATGTAGTTCTGCCACGTTGCACCAGAATAGGTGGCACCGTAGACGCGGCCGCGGACCACGCCCTTGCCGTTCCTGCGCCAGTCACGCGAACCGTTCGGGTCACCCGTCCAGACGGCAGTGGACATCTGGGACGTGAATCCCGCAAGCCACGTGGATCCGACTTCGAAGTTGGTGGTTCCCGTCTTCGCTCCGGCCGGAGCCCCGATCTTCAGTCGCGAGGTGGTTCCGCCGTTGAAGGTCTGCGACAGTGCGTAGGACACATTCTGGGCGACGTCTTTGTCCAGTGCTCGGTGGCAGTCAGGGTCAGGGATCTTGACCTTCTTGCCGTTGCCGTCCTTAATCGATTCGATCGGAGTCGGCGTGCACAGGATGCCGCCGGCGGCGAACACCGAGTAGGCGTTGGCCATGTCAATGGGAGCAACCTGGACGATGCCGAGCACCGATGAAGGCAGGAGTGCTTCGACCACTCCCAGCTGCTCATGGACCGTCTCCAGCGACTGGCCGTTGCCGTATTTGATGCCCAGTGATTCGGCGGTCTTCATAATGCCGCACATGTTCAGCTGATTGGCCATCGAGGCGTAGGCCGTGTTGACGGAGTTCTTCGTGGCCGCAAGCGCGGTCATCTGTTCGTTGCCCTTTGAGTCGCCGGCGTTGTTCGGCGACCAGTTCGAGCCGTACCCCTTACAGCCGCGGTATTTCCACGAGTTCGCCGGGAACGTTCGCTTCGCAGCGCTGACTGAGGTGTTGAGGCTTTTGCCCTCTTTCAGCCATTCCGCGAGCACGAAGGGCTTCCACGTCGAGCCCACTTGGAAGCCGCTGGCTCCGTTGTATGCTTTCTGCACATTGAAGTTGATAGCGGTGTCGGTGTTCTTCTTGCCCTCTGTGACGGAGTAGTTGCGGTTCTGCGTCATGGCAAGGACTTTTCCGGTGCCGGGTTCAACCGTCACCACCGAATGGCCAGCACCCGATGGGTCGCCGACGGGCACACGCTTTTTGACGGAGCTGAACGCAGCTTTCTGCAGCTTGGGGTTGATGGTCGTTTGGATAGTCAGACCGCCGCGCTGCAGAAGATCGCGCCGCTCTTCCTTGGTTTCGCCGAACGCCTTGTTGTTTTCGATGTACGCCTGGACGTAGTCGCAGAAGAAGCCCATGTCGCCTGCACCCATGCAGCCGTTCGACGTTTTGGTGATTTTAAGGTCAAGGTCCGTCTTCTTGGCGTCTTCGTATTCTTTGTCCGAGATCTTGCCCAGCTGGTGCATGCGGGAAAGAACAACGTTCCGGCGCTCGAGCGCGTTCTCCGGGAAGCGCTCGGGGTTGAAAGCACTGGGGTTCTTCACAATACCGGCCAAAGTTGCAGCCTGAGCGTGGTTGAGCTTTGACGCGGGAATCGACCAATAGTGCTGCGCAGCCGCTTCGACACCGTAGACATTCGGGGAGCCCGAATAGTTGTTGATGTTCATGTAGCGGTTGAGAATCTCTCCTTTTTCGTACTTCTTCTCGACCGCAACCGCCAGCTTCGCTTCGCGCAGCTTACGGGCGTAGCCGGCCATACCCGAGGCTTCCTTGGCGGCTTCCACGCCTTCCTTATCTGCGTCCGCGTGGGCGTTTTCGGCAAGCACGTTCTTCACGTACTGCTGGGTCAGAGTCGATCCGCCCTGCTTGGAAGACGACACGAGGTTGTGCACGAGAGCACGACCAATGCCCTGGAAGTCAACGCCGCCGTGATCGAAGAAACGGTAGTCTTCGATGGCAATCGTTGCATCCTGCATGGGCTTGGAAATCTTATCCAGCGGAACTTCTTTGCGGTTGAGCCAATAGAAGCTGGCGATCTGCTTGCCGTCGGCATCGAGCATGCGAGACTGTTCAGCCAGCGGCCTTTCGTCAAGCTGCGCGGGCAGGGCGTTGAACACCTGGAGAGCGTTGTTCGCACCAATAGACGCCACACCCACCGATGGGATCGCTAAGCCTGCGCCCACGATTCCGGCAACGACGCTGACGGCAATGAACTGCATCCACGCCGATAGAGTCGAAGGCGCAGCCGCTGATTCTGAAGACACCATGCCCAACATCGTACAGGCGCCGTCTGATGGAGGCACACCGGACAAGACTCCGCTGAGCCAGACCGGTCAGCGTTCAACAAGCTCCAATACAGACACCTCGGGACGGCAGAACAACCGCACCGGCGCCATCGGGGCCACTCCAACCCCCGCGGTCACGTTGACGAGTGCCGGGCCCCGACGAAACAGACCGCGAGCTTCGCTGCGCGGACGGTCGCAGTTGGTGGCCGGTGCCCCGTAAAACGGCACGCGGATCTGCCCGCCGTGCGTATGCCCGGCAGCAATCAGCTGCGCGCCCGCACCCGCAAGACGATCGAGCACGCGCGAATACGGGGCGTGGGTCACTCCGATTCTGACTTCCGAATCATCGGGAAAAGCAGAGGCTTCGGGCGCATCGGCCTTCATGTGCGCATCGCCAAGACCAGACAGGCCGACCCGCGTGCCGTTGATGTCCACAACAGCGCTTCGGTTGTCCAGCTGCACCCACCCGCGCTGCTCAAACGCATCCACCAGCCCGCGCGCATCCAAGTCAGGCGGGTTGCTGTGGGCCTTGGCCACGTTCGAAGGCCCCAGAAGATAGCGAGCGGGGTTTTTGACTTTCGGCCCCCAGAAGTCATTCGATCCCAGAACAAACGCACCGGGGACATCCAGCAGATCATCGAGGCTCTCAAGCACCGTCGATTTGGTCTGCCCTCCGTAGTTATCGCCGGTGTTGAGAACAAAATCCGGCTGCAGGGTGTCGGCCAGACTGCGCACCCACTGCGGTTTGCGCTTCTGCCAGGCAGTTTGGTGGAGATCCGAAATGTGCAGAATTCGCACGGGCGCACGGCCCGGCGGCAGGACCGCGATTCTTTCGCGGCGCACCGTGAACAGGTTCGGTTCGACAAGCACACCGTAGGCTGCGGTCGCCACAGCAGCGACGGTCAGCCCCAGTGCCGCGCGGCTAAGAGGGCGGGCAGGAGAACAAGTCATAGTGCCGAAGTCTAGTCGCCCGCTGCGGCTTTCGGATCCTGCGCGAGGTGAGGGTGCTTGTCGAGGTCTCCCAGACGACGGTTGCGCGCCTCAAGCTGATGGTTGGTGCGGTACCCGCCGATGATGCGGGCAATGACGTAGAAGAGGAAGCTGATGGTCGTCACGAACGGGCTGATGGGCACAACCGGCGACCCCAGGGCGATGAGGATTCCGCCGACCGAGGACGTCACGGCAAAGACAACCGACAGGACGGGCACGACGATGGGGTGGGATGACAGCTGCATGGCCGCCGCGGCTGGGGTGACCAGCAGAGCCATGACCAGAAGCACTCCGACCACCTGCACGGACAGGGCAACTGCAAGTCCGAGGGTCACCATGAACACGATTGTCAGCATGCCGGTGGGAACGCCTTTTGCCTTGGCGATCTCGGGATCGACTGATGCGAATTGCAGCGGCCGCCAGATGACGAAGATGACGGCCAGCACAACACCCGCGCACACCATGAGCAGCTTTGTCTGGCTTGGGCTGATGGCGACGATCTGCCCGGTCAACAGACCGAATTTGTTGGCTGAGCGCCCGTCGTACAGTGCCAGAAACAGGATTCCCAAGCCGATGCCGAACGGCATGAGCACACCGATCATCGAGTTCGCCTCGGAAGACCGTATGCTGCCGACGCCGATGATGAGCGCAACCAGAAGCGAGCCGATGATCGAACCGTACACAACGTCATAGCCGACGAACAGGGCAAAGGCAGCCCCGGCAAAGGAGAGCTCGGCAATGCCGTGCACGGCCAAGGCGATGTCGCGCATTTTGACGAACACGGAGACAACACCGCCGACAACTCCCAAAAGCGCTGCGGCGATAATCGAGTTCGACAGCAGCGACAGCAGTTCGCCGTAGTCTTCGAAGGTGAAGAGGCTGCTCACAGTTCGGTCTCCTCCGGGTGATGATGATCTGCTTCGGTGCCGACGACAACCAGCTGACCGCCGACGGTCACCACCTCGATCCGCGTGCCGAACAGGGAGCTCAGCGCTTCAGAGGTCAGCACCTCGTCCGGGGTGCCCACCAGGAAATGGCCGCCGGCAATGTAGAGGACCCGGTCCACGTACTTCAGAATCGGGTTGATTTCGTGGGTGACGAACAGAATAGCCATATTCCGTTCGCGTCTTTTCTCATCCAGCAGGCGAGCAACCAGGTGCTGATGGTTGATGTCGAGGCTCAGCAGCGGTTCATCGCACAGCAGCAGCTTGGGATCGCTGGCAAGCGCTTGGGCCAGCCGCAGTCGCTGCAGTTCACCGCCGGAGAGGATGCCTACGGGGCTGTCGGCAAAACCAGTCGCCCCAACCTGGTCGAGAAGTTCGTCAACCCGTCGTTCCTTTTTTCGGCTAGGCAGGCCGAAGCCGAAACGGTGCCCGTCGATTCCAAAGCGAACCAGGTCGCGGGCCCGCAGCGGAGTGTCGCGGTCGACACCCCGCTGCTGGGGCACGTAGCCGACATCCGCGTCGCCGCGGTATGCCGCGTGGCCGTTGACTTCAACGGTTCCCTCATACAGCCGGTACTGGCCGAGCAGCGTTTTCAACAGCGAGGTTTTGCCCGTACCGTTGGGTCCGAGCACGGCAATGAACTCACCGGGCTCAACATCAATGGACAGGTGGTGCCACAGCACCCTTTCGCCGAAGCGAAGCTGGCCGTCTGCAATCGACAGTGCGGGACTGGTAATGAGAGAACACGTCCTTTCGAGGGCTAGAGCTGATCAGCCTTTGAGGGCTTTGTCGACGTCGTCGATGTGCGATCCCATCCAGTCGACGTAGGTTTCGCCCTCGTTGAGAGTTTCGGGCAGTTCTACCACCGGCACTTCGGCGTCATCAGCGGCCTTGCGCAGGCTTTCAGCCTGCTCGTTCACTGCCTGCGGGTTGAAGCCGAGGACTGCGACCTCCCTTTTCTTGATCTGGTCCTGAGCCTGCTTGAGAACCACCGGTGCTGCGTCCGATCCTGCTTCTACTGCCGACAGGAACTTCTGCGGTGTGATGGTCTCCAGTCCGAGGTCTTCGAACAGCCACAGTGCAACGGGTTCAGTCGCCGCACTCTTCTTGCCTTTGCCTGCTTTCTTGACTTCGTCAGCCTTCTTCATCAGACCGTCGAGCTCACCCTGAAGCTTATCGGCGTTCTCTTCATAAGCCGCCTTGTTGTCGGGATCTTCTTCAGACAGGGTTTCTTCGATCGAGTCGACGACGTTCTTCATGGCACTAACGGAGTACCAGATGTGCTCATTGAACGCACCGTGGTCGTGGCCATGGTCGTGGTCATGACCTTCTTCGCCATGGTCGTGGTCATGACCGTCTTCGCCGTGGTCATGGTCGTGGCCCTCTTCACCGTGGTCATGGTCGTGCGGCTCGTTGGCGAAGTTCTCTTCGGCACCGGGCAGCTCTGAGACTTCGACGCCGTTGACCACCTTCGGGTCCTTGTCTGCTGCTTCGAGCATGGTCGTCATGAACGCGTCGTAACCGCCGCCGTTGACGATCACGACGTCGGCTTTCGACAGTTTGAGCTGGTCGTTCGACGTCGCTTCGTAGTCGTGGGGGTCTTTCGACGCGTCCGAAATGATGGGTTCGACATCCGCCGCGTCACCGGCGACTTGAGCGGCAAGGTCCGCGTAGACATTCGTCGAGGTGACAACATTGAGCTTGTCGCCGGAGCCTTCCGATTGGGCTTCGCCTGCCCCGCAGCCGGCCAGAACCAGGCCAGCAGCTGCGGTGAAAGCTGCAATCCGTGCAGACTTCATAAGGGTGCAACTCCTTCACATAGGTGCAAACCACCCCAATGTAGGTTTCGCTCACCAGCATCTACCAATAGACATATGCCTACGCGGACATGCAAAAGCGGGTGGCGGCGGTCCAGATGACCGCTCACCACCCGCAGAACATTCAGGCGGCTGGATGCGTCAGCGATCCAGCAGGGCTGCCAGCTGCACCGTGTTCAGCGCAGCGCCCTTGCGCAGGTTGTCGTTCGACACGAACAGCACCAGCCCCTTGCCCGCAGGTGCCGACTGGTCGGCACGGATGCGGCCGACAAGCGACGGGTTGCGGCCTGCGGCTTTCAGCGGGGTGGGAATGTCTGCCAGATCAACACCGGCGGCTTCCGAGAGGACTTCCTCAGCTCGCTGCGGGGTTATGTCGTTTTCGAACTCCGCGTGGATTGCAAGTGAGTGGCCGGAGAAAACAGGAACGCGCACGCATGTGCCCGCAACAAGAAGTTCGGGCAGACCCAGAATCTTGCGGGATTCATTGCGCAGCTTCTGCTCTTCGTCGGTTTCGCCCGAACCGTCGTCCACGAGCGAACCGGCCATCGGCAGAACGTTGAACGCAATCGGGTCGGTGTACACGTTCGGCTTCGGGAAGCGCACGGCCGTGCCGTCGCGCACAAGCTGCTTGGAGTCGGGAAGAACGTCCTCAGCCTGACCGTAGAGTTCGTTCACTCCCGCCAGGCCGGAACCTGAGACCGCCTGGTAGGTGGCGACTTTCAGCCGCAAGAGCCCCGCCTCGTCGTGGAGGGGTTTGAGGACCGGCATTGCGGCCATCGTCGTGCAGTTGGGGTTCGCAACGATCCCCTTGGGGATCGAGTCGAGCGCTTCCGGGTTGACCTCAGACACCACGAGCGGCACCTGGTCGTCACCGCGGAATGCCGATGAATTGTCGATCACGGTCACACCGGCGGCAGCGAAGCGGGCGGCCTGCGCCCGCGAAGTCGCACCGCCAGCAGAGAAGAGCGCCACGTCCAGCCCCGTGGGGTCTGCTTCGGCGGCGTCTTCGACAACGATCTGCTCGCCGCGAAACGGCAGGGTCTTTCCTGCCGAGCGGGCCGAGGCGAAGAAGCGAACGCTGGCGATTTCAAAGCCGGGTTCGGCTTCGAGAATGTCGCGGATGACTTCGCCGACCTGGCCGGTGGCCCCGACAATGCCGATATTGAGGCTCATCGTCCTGTACCTCCGTAGACAATTGCTTCGCTTTCAGATCCGTCCAGACCGTACGCGGTGTGTGCGGCGCGGACGGCGTCATCAAGGACGTCCGCGCGGGTGACGACGCTGATGCGGATTTCGGACGTCGAAATCATTTCGATGTTGATTTTGGCTTCTTTGAGCGCTTCGAACAGCGAGGCTGTGACTCCGGGGTGCGAGCGCATGCCGGCCCCGACCACGGAGAGTTTGCCGATCTGGTCGTCATACCGCAGCTCTTCAAAGCCCACGTTGTCGCGCTGAGCCTCCAGGGCTCTCATGGCCTTGGCACCGTCAGACATGGGCAGCGTGAAGGAAATATCGGTCCGGTTGTTCTTCGCTGTCGAAATGTTCTGCACGATCATGTCGATGTTGATCTCTTCGCCTGCCACGATCCGGAAGATCTCCGCGGCCTTGCCCGGAACGTCCGGGACGCCGACCACGGTCAGCTTAGCTTCGGAGCGATCGTGCGCAACACCGGAGATGATGGCCTGTTCCATGGCTTCCTTCTTTACGTCGTTTGCGAATTCGCGGGGTACGGGTTCGTCGGTCACCCAGGTGCCCGGGTGGGGGCTGAAGCTGGAGCGCACGTGAATGGGCACTCCGTAGCGGCGCGCGTATTCAACGGCGCGCAGGTGGAGGATTTTGGCTCCGCTGGCGGCCAGTTCGAGCATTTCAGCGTAGGAGATGGTCCCGATCTGGCTGGCGGTGGGAACGATCCGCGGGTCAGCGGTGAACACGCCGTCGACGTCGGAGAAGATTTCGCACACGTCGGCGCCCAGGGCGGCCGCGAGTGCGACTGCCGTGGTGTCGGATCCGCCGCGGCCGAGTGTGGTGATGTTCTTGGTGTTCTGGGAAACGCCCTGGAAACCGGCGACGATCGCTATGCTGCCCTTGGCTACGGCTTCCTGGATACGGCCTGGGGTGACGTCGATGATGCGGGCGTGGCCGAAGGCTTCGTCTGTGATGACGCCTGCCTGGGAGCCTGTGAACGACTGGGCGGAGTAGCCCAGGTTGGCAATCGCCATGGCGAGCACGGCCATGGAGATGCGCTCTCCCGCTGTCAGCAGCATGTCGAGTTCGCGGGCCGGAGGCAACGGTGAGACTTCCTGAGCGAGGTCGATGAGGTCGTCTGTCGAATCGCCCATTGCGGAAACGACGACAACGACGTCGTGACCGGCCTTTCGGTATTCGACAATCCGTTTGGCAACGCGCTTGACCCCGTCGGCGTCGGCTACGGAGGATCCGCCGAATTTTTGGACGACTAGGCTCACTTCACACACTTTCTTCCGGCAGCGCTGTTTACCGCTGATCAGTTTAGAGGACGGCGCTCAGCTGACCTTGGTGCGGCCCTGGAACGCTCTTCCCAATGTGACTTCGTCAGCGTATTCGAGATCACCGCCGACTGGCAGACCAGACGCCAGTTTTGAGACGGTGACGCCGATTGAGGACAGCAGGCGGATGAGGTAGGTGGCTGTTGCTTCGCCTTCGAGGTTGGGATCGGTGGCGAGAATGCATTCCTGGATGTCGTCGCTTTGCAGTCGGGGCAGGAGTTCGCGGATCCGCAGGTCGTCGGGGCCTACGCCTGACATGGGGTCGATGGCGCCGCCGAGCACGTGGTAGAGCCCGCGGTATTCGCGCGTCCGTTCGAGTGCGACGACGTCTTTGGGCTCTTCGACAACGCAGATGAGGCTGCTGTCGCGGCGCGGGTCGGAGCAGATGGAGCACAGCTGCCCCTCTGCTACGTTTCCGCACTGGTCGCAGAAGCGCACGTGGGTTTTGACGCTGGTCAGGGCGCTGATGAGCGAATCGACGTCTTCGCGCGGCGATTGCATGATGTAGAACGCAAGTCGCTGTGCGGATTTGGGGCCGATGCCGGGAAGTTTGCCGAACTCTTCGACAAGGTCGGCAAGCGCGCCTTCGTAAACACTCATTCGGTGATCTCTTCGAGGATGACTCCGCCCAGCAGCCGCTGGACGACGGGAATGCCGACTTCGGGGGATTCGGACACGTCGGGGTCTTCGTCGACGTTGAAGTCGGGGTAGTCGGATTCGGCGGCCGCACCCCATTCGGCAGCTGTTGGGGTGTGCCCGGTTTCCTGCCAGGCTTCCGCGGTTTCGGGTTGGGCGGACTGAGCGCGGCTGCCGGCCTGCCCCATATTGCCAACGTAGGCGTAAGGGTTTTCTCGGTGCTGCAGGGTTGGCTCCTGAACCGCCGAGGTGGGTGGTCCGGCAAAGATGTCTTCGTCGGCATACGCGCCTATGAAGTCGTATTCATCATCTGCCGGGCTTTGCTCATGCGCTGAGTTGTCCGGGCCAGCTGTCTGGTTCTTTTCGCCGGGGACGGGCTGTTCTTCCGGGGCGTCGTCGATGTCCGCTGGCGGCGGCACTACGAGCGCCGGGGCTTCAACGGCTCCCTGCCCCCAGGATGTCCCGGTGTCTTCCGACGGGGCTTCCCAGTTGTCTGCCGAGGCGGAGGCGGGTTCCGGTTGAGCCTCACGTTCGGCGGCGGGGGCTGGCTGCGCTTCTTGTTCCCTGTTGTGGGTTGAGGCAGGTTCGGGTTCGGCCCGGTGTTCGTCATGTTCGACGGCCGACTGGTCACCCTCCTGGTCGTCGTCTTCGGGGGTTTGCTGCCAGTATTGTTCGCGGTCGGGGACTTCTTGGTCCATGGCCTGTTGGCCGACGACTGCCTGGATCTGTGCTTCTGTTGGTCGGCCGCCGGGGCGGGCTGCGCGGTTTTCATTTCCCCGAGGCGCCTGCGGCTGATGCTGTCGGCTGGGGTTTTCGTGAGTCGCGGGTGCTTGGTAGCCCGAGGCGGGTGTGTCCATGCGCAGGTTGACGTGTTCGCCCACCTGGCCGATGTCGACTTTCACTGTCAGTCCGAGGACTTCGCTGACGGCGGCTTCGAGGGCCTGTGTGTTTGATCCGCGCGTGAATGCCCCGACGGCACCCTGGTTGTTGAAGGCCAGCAGCAGGCGGCCGTCCTGCAGGTCCTGGGGCACGGCGTTGCCGGCAAGCACCGCGCGGGCGAGCTTGGCGCTGCGTCCGACCACGTCGAGGATCGCCTGCCAGGAGCGGCGGACGGCATCGATGTCGTGTCCGGCGGGACTTGGCTTCGTTTGGGCTTCGCCGGACTGCGGCTGGCTGGGCTGGTTCCGCTGCGGTTGCGGCTGGCTGGGCTCGCTCGGCCGTGGCTCATTCGCCTTCGTCGATTCCCGCTGGGGTTCAGTGCGCTGTTCAACGTGTGACTGTTCAGCGTGCGGCTGCTCAGCCGCCGGTGGGGCAGGCTGTGGGGCGCTGTTTTCTGCGTTGGCGGTCTTCTGACCTTCCTGCCGCGGTTCGCTCTGCCCCGAGGCGAGTGCCTCTGCTTGCGATGCAACATCGGCAAGATCGTCAAGGTCGTCCCAGGAATCGCTCGAATCGGACTGCGGGCTATGCACTGGCTGCGCGGAGTCTTCTCGCCGCGAAGCAGCGCTGCCCGGCTCAGGCACGCCTGCCTGGGCCCCAGAGCGTACGGCGCTGGCCGCAGGCCCTTCAGTGGCCGACTGTTCTTCCGGCGACTGCGGGGCAGCCTGGCCTGCCGGTGTGGTCGGCATCCCAGCAGCGGCCCCGGAAGCCTGCATGCCGACCCGCCGTTCCATGCGCTCGACGCGCGACAGCACGGAGCTGCGGGTGCCGTCCATTGCGGGCAGCAGGATGCGGGCGCAGATGAGTTCAAGTTGCAGACGCGGCGATGTCGCTCCGGTCATTTCTGACAGACCGGCGTTGAGGAGATCGCCCGCGCGGGACAGTTCTGCGGGCCCGAGTGTCTGCGATTGCTGTACGAGCCGTTCCAAGAGGTCTTCGGGAGCCTGCGGAAGGAACGCCCGAGCGTTCTGCGGGGAGGTGCTGATGACAAGCAGGTCGCGAATGCGCTCCAAGAGGTCTTCGACGAAGCGACGGGGGTCCTGACCGGATTCGATGACCCGATCGACTACGCGATAGACAGCCGCGCCATCGCCCGCCGAGAAAGCATCGACGATGTCTCCCAGCAGAGAATCCGGCGTGTAGCCCAGAAGGGCCGTGGCCTTTCCGTAGTCGATTCCCTCCGGCCCTGATCCGGCGATCAGCTGATCGAGAACAGACAGGGAATCGCGCACAGAACCGCCCCCGGCGCGAACCACCAGCGGCAGAACGCCCTTGCCCACCGGCACGCCTTCCTGCTGGCACAGGTGGTCCAGGTACGAGGTCATGGTGTCCGGCGGGACCAGGCGGAACGGGTAGTGGTGAGTGCGGGAGCGAATGGTCCCGATGACCTTTTCCGGTTCGGTCGTCGCAAAGATGAATTTGACGTGCTCCGGGGGTTCTTCCACCAGTTTGAGCAGCGCGTTGAAGCCCTGGGGTGTGACCATGTGGGCTTCGTCGAGTATGAACACCTTGTAGCGGTCGCGGGCCGGAGCGTAGACAGCACGTTCGCGCAGGTCGCGCGCATCATCAACACCGGAGTTCGATGCGGCGTCGATTTCCACAACGTCGAGGGAACCCGGACCGCCCGTGGCAAGGTCCCGGCAGCTGGCGCACTCACCGCACGGAGTGGGCGTGGGGCCTTCTGAGCAGTTGAGGCAGCGGGCAAGAATGCGCGCGCTGGTGGTTTTGCCGCAGCCGCGGGGACCGGAGAACAGGTAGGCGTGATTGACGCGCCCGCCGGCCAAAGCGGCTTTGAGCGGGTCGGTCACGTGTTCCTGCCCGATCACCTGGTCGAAGGTGTCGGGGCGATAGCGACGGTACAGAGCTGTTGACACGTCTACAGCCTACTGGGAGGCACTGACAGGAAACCTTGACCAGGCCCCATTCAGATTTTCTCCGACCGCACCTCGACCTGCGCCTGTTCCTGTCGGCCAAGCGCGTAGAGCACGATTTCAGACGGATTGCCGGAGACGACTTTCGACTTCACGTCGGTTCTGCCGAACGAGAACTCCCCAACGCCCGGAGCAATGAACTTCACGGCTGTTTCGGGTCGCCACGGCGGAATGCGCACCATGGTCGGCAGCGCCGACCACAGCTGCTGTTCGAGTTCGGGCAGGATGTTGCGCCTCGACCATCCGGGGCGGGCCCGCCGAACGTCTTCTACGTGCACGAAGAACTCGACGGTGTTGGCGAGGATCTCACCTGGACCCCAGCCGACCGGCGACAGCATTCCGGGGCCTTCTGCGACCATCCCGACGAGCTGCTTCCAGTCGAGTTCGCCGAGTTCGCGACGGCGCTGTTCAGCCCGCTTGTGCAGAAACGGAATCTTGGCTGTCATCTCGGTCGCCTCACCGGCCATGGCGGACGGATAGCGGTCGCGAATGACGATGTGGACGGCAAGATCGCGTGTGCTCCAGCCATCACAGAGAGTAGGGGCATCTGGGCCGACTTCGCGGAGAAGAGCCGCGAGCGCGAGCCTCTCGGAACGAGCGAAATTCGTCATGCCTCCCAGCCTAGTCACACTGGGCGGATTTGGATATGCCCCAAGCGCTTAGAGTCCCCGCCCAGAAGCTGATCATCGTCCGGAGACTCGGTCTTTCCACGCGCGGAAGAAATCGGCCACGCGGCTGAGCGACCTGTAGTCCGCAAGTTCATCGGCTCGCGTCGGGCCATCGGTGACGATGACCACCGTTCGCCCCTCTTTGGCTGCCTGGCGCACAAGGCGCAGACCGGACATCACAGCCAAAGACGTCCCCGCCGCTATCAGTCCTGGCGCCGCAGCGGCCGCGGCGGCAGCATCCAAAGACCGTTCCCTGGGCACTGTTTCGCCGAAGAACACCACATCGGGCTTGAGCAGACTGCCGCAGGCAGGGCAGTCGATCATCCGAAAGTCCGCTGTGTCCCGCAGAGGGACATCGCCGTCGGGTGCCATTTCGATCATGTCGAGGGCTTCCCTGTGATTCTGCCGAAAGCTCGTGTTGTTTTCATCGAGTCTGCGCTGCACCCATTCGCGGTCGTAGAGTGCTCGACAGTCCAGGCAGATGACACGGTCAAGACGTCCGTGGAGGTCCAGAACCCCGCGCGAACCGGCCTTTTGATGCAGACCGTCGACGTTCTGTGTGATGAGGGCCGCCGGATGCAGTTCTGCCAGCGCCCGGTGCGCTTCGTTGGGCTGGGCATCGCGCATGACGGGCCAGCCCATCCAGGAACGCGCCCAGTAGTGGGTGTGGTTCTCCCAGGATGTTGTCAGCTGCTGGTATGTCATCGGCTGGCGGTTGACCGACGATGGGCCACGGTAATCCGGCAGCCCTGAATCCGTGCTGAACCCGGCTCCGGTGAGAACGGCCCAGTCGCGGACAGGCCGGGAGCACAGCACGTCGAGAATCTGTTCGTCCGTGTGGCTGGGGTTCGGGCGGGTGATCCCGCGCAGCGGATCGCGAATAACGCTCATGAGGCTCCTTGCGGGCGATACAGTTGCCGTATGGCTACCGTACTCTTGGTCCACCACTCCCCCACCGACACGGTCACACCGCTTGCCGAGGCGGCACGGGCGGGCATATGCATGCCGGAGTTGGAAGGCGTTGAACTCATTGAGCGCCAGGCTCTCGAAGCAACCGTCGAGGATGTTCTTGCGGCTGACGCCTACGTGTTGGGCACCACCGCGAACTTCGGCTATATCTCTGGTGCTCTGAAGCACTTCTTCGACACCGTGTACGACGATGTGCGCGAACCCACGCAGAGCCGCCCGTTCACGTATTGGATTCGCGGCGGCTTCGACACAACCGGTGCTGAAAGGGCAATGGAACAGATCACGACCGGCCTGGGGTGGAGGCTCGCAGCCCCCGCTGTTGTCTTCACCGGTGATGTCACGGACGAACGCAGGGAGCAGCTGACCGAGGCTGCGGCGACCGTCGCGGCGTCAGTCATGGGCTGAGCATGAGCAGGCAGCGGACTCAGCAGACAAAGCGAAGGGCGGCCGCTTAGGAAGCGGCCGCCCAGCTTATCCGGACATGTCCGGACGAAATCACAAGGTCACTTGTTGAACTTGTCCTTGACTTCGTTCACCTTGTCCTTGGCGTTGTTGATGTCGTCCTGGTGTTCGTCCACCTTGTCCTTGGCGTCATTGAACTTGTCTTTAGCGTCGTTGAACTTATCTCCGAGTCCCATGTGTGGGCTCCTTTCGAATCGACTGCACTTCCAGACTTACGCATTCAACCCCCGTCTGTAAAGCTCAGCGAGTGAACTCCCGCTGGGAAAACCCGGATAAACTGTTCTGCAATGCCGCCCCGAAGAAAGGCTTCTGTGTCCACGAATCCCGCGGAGCGTCCGCAGCTGCGCCAGGAGGATCAGCTGTGGATCACCTCTGAAATCAATCAGCCCAGCTGGAATTTCATCAGCGGCTTCGCTTTTTTCTTCTTCTCGGCAGGTCTTGTCTACACGGTTCTGACTTCACCGCTGTCCGTCCCGGCTAAGACTGTGGCAACCCTGGCTTCGCTGCTGATCGTGGTGCCCGGCATTTACTTCATCAGAATCGGGCTGGCGCGCATCGTTCCGCTTCGCCGATTGCGCAAGGCTGTGGCACCTATTGACCATCTGACTGTTGAGGCCGTCTACGGGCACTCCCCGGATGTTCTCATCGTCGAACTGTCCAACGGACATTCGTATCTCGTCACGGGCCCAGCTGTGAATTTTTTGGCGCACACGAATGTGCTGCACGGATCTCAGCGGCCTGACGATCTGTCTTTTGACTTCTTCGCCACACCTCCCACTGCTGAGGATGAGGATGCTGCCGCCGCCCCTGTTCGCATGCTGATTGCCGACCGTGGTGCCGCTGTCGGCAACGCTGAGTGGTACGGGACTGCCTGACCGCGGCCCACTCCAAATGACGAGGTGCCGCTCACCTTTGCAGGTGAGCGGCACCTCGTGATCTATGCGGTGATGAACACCGCGGCTGCGTCCAGCCGGTCAGTTCTTGAAGTTGTCGGCGACGTCCTTGATGTCGCCCTTAACCTGGTCCACCTTGGCCTTGCCCTGGTCGCCCTTGCCTTCGGTTTTGAGTTCGCTGTCGTCAGATGCAGCGCCGACAGCCTCCTTGGCACGGCCCTTGAGTTCTTCAGCCTTGCTCTTGATGTCGTCTCCGAGACCCATGTCTTCTCCTTGAGCTTTCAGCGGTGCCGCTGGTGCGACGCCTGGTCTTTTCACCCTTTCGCACGAGCGGTCGGCTTTCAAGCGCTGTGTCTGAATGCGACGGTATGCCAAGGCTTTTCCCAGGCTGTGAACGCAGACCTCACGACCGAGCGATGACACGGGTCACCCGGCGGTGAGCCGGAAGGTGCGAGTCCACCACCGCTTGGGGCACGAAATATTCGCTTGGGCTGCGTCGTTCACCCAAATGTGGTCAACACATCTGATGGAAGGAGCACCATGGCTCTGGCCGATACGAAGGTTGCATTCCTGCTCACGCGCGGCGTCGAGCAGGTCGAACTCACCAGCCCGCGTGCGGCACTTGACAAGGCCGGCGCCCAGACATTCATTGTGTCCCCCAGCGAGAGCACTCTGCAGGCTATGGAGGGCGACTGGGAACACGCCGATGTTTTCGATGTCGACGTCCCTGTTGCCGCTGCCGATGCTGATGACTACGACATGCTCGTGCTGCCCGGTGGCACGCTCAATGCCGACTCACTGCGCCTTGATGCCGATGCCAGCGCACTCGTCGAGGCATTCTTCGCAGCCGGCAAGCCCGTCGCTGCAATCTGCCACGCCCCCTGGATCCTCACCCAGACCGGTCTGGCCAAGGGACGCAGACTGACCTCGTACGAATCGATCAAGGTCGATATGCAGAACGCCGGGGCCACCTGGGAGGACTCCGAACTCGTCATCGACGGCAACCTCATCACCTCTCGCAACCCCGGTGATCTGGAGGTCTTCAACAAGGCACTCATCGAGACCCTCTCGAAGTGACGTTCAGCTGCTGATCAGCCCGGTCGGCTGCGGCAGTGACTCCGGTGCCCGGGGCATCGCCTCTGCTGCCCCCGGGCACCGTCGTGTGCTCTACACCGGTGCTCGGCGCCTATCCGGGCCACAGTGAGTCAGACAGGCAGACAGAAGTGCGCACCCCGATTCTCTGCCAGTACTCCGGTGGGCGTATGATACTCCGTATCACCGGCGCTGCGGAACGAAACAGCTGATGATTTCTTGACCTACCTACCGCGCAGGCAGTGCCACCCTCTTCTCATTCACATCTCTTCCAAGGATCTGCAATGCCCGCTGTTTTCTCCCGCCGTTCTGCCGCCGCCTCGACTCGCCGCTCACTGGCTGCCGGGCTTGCCGCGCTCGCTCTCATCTCCGGCTCCGTCTTCGCCGATGTCGCACCCGCTTCGGCTGCGCCGAAGTCCTGCTCGGCGAAGATGTCGATTAGCAAACCGCGCCAGTACTCGAACACCTGGGTCAAGGTCTCGAAGGTCGGTTCAAAGGCCAAGGTCGAGACCGTTGCGCACTACAAGACGACGAAGACGAAGAAGCGGGCGACCGCTTCGACTCAAGGCAAGGCGAGCCTGAAGTACTACATCTCGGGCGCGTCCCCGAACCGTGCAGTCAAGATCACCGTTACTGCCAAGAAGGGCAAGAAGACGTGGAAGTGCTCCACGTCGTTCAAGCCGCGCCGGAAGTGACCGTTGTCGCATGGCGGCAAAAACGTGATCACCTCCTACCCAACGAAGAAGTGCTGATGGGAAGACCGATCAAAGACTCAGACCTGCTGCTTGCGGGGCAGCTCGCAGAGCTCCTCGGCGCCGTCGGCGACATCAGAATCGCCGGGCCGATCATGACGGTGCCGATGCGCGATGCCGAGGGGTCTTTGGTGTTCTTCGAGTTCGATGTCCGCGGCTTGGCGGATGCGGTCGAGGCAAAGTCGTCGTCCGCTGTAGCTGTGATGGGCAACAAGCGCGGCGCGCAACGCGCCGCACTGGCGCTTATCGCCAACGGGATCCACGAGGACCATGCCGATGAGTGGGACCTGTCGGAATCCGGTGACGTGGTGTACGAGGCTGACGACGATTATCAGCCGGCGGTCATTGACATGGAGAACTTTCCTCCCCGCAGGTGAGGTTTAGACCGCCCCGTTACCATGCCCGCACAAAAATCTCGGGGCACCGAAAGAACGATGCCCCGAGATTTCTCGAGCGGAGGATAGAGGAATCTCAGCTATAACGCCCTGTCCAGGATAAACGTTTCTAATATTTGTTCTCGCTTTGTCCTACTGGCGTCCTAAAAAACGGGTACACCCAGGAGCCGGGCAACGGCACAAGAACTAAGTGAAATCTATGGATACTCACTGGCGAGCCGCCGGCGTGCACAGCATGAGATCTTTACATAAGACTCGAGCCTGGCGAGCGCACTCACTTACTGACGAGACACCAGTCAGTCGGTGGTGCGGTCTGCCTTTCGTGCCAACTCGCGGAGGAGCGCCAGCTCTTCTTCACGCTGCGCGCTCTTCCTACGGGTTGCCTGGACGATCGCACGGACTGCCCACAGAATCCCGGCAATGATCGCCGCGATAATAGCGAGAATTACCAGCAAACCGATCAGTTGTCCTAATCCTGGTCGCATTTTCTGACTCCTGTCACCCGAAGCCTTTCAACCCATCCTACGAGAAGCCCACGCCATGGCCTCTGCCACCTTCGGGCCGAACTAGATGTACTGACCCGGGACGTTGATCAATCGTGAGAACGGCGGCTGATTGCCGCAGGCCGTGTGAGGCCTGTGATGGTTGTAGTAGTGCAGCCAGCCGTCAAGCTCCCCTCGCCGCTCGGCTTCAGAGGTGTAGCAGCGGGCGTAGGCCCAGCCGTCGGCAAGGGTGCGGTGGAACCGCTCGATTTTCCCGTTGGTCTGCGGCCGGTACGGCCTCGTGCGTTTGTGCCTGATGCCCAGCTCGGCGCACGTGTCGCGCCATAGGTGTGGCCTGTAGGCGCCGCCGTTGTCGGACAGGACCCGCTCGACGGTGATGCCGCGGGCGTTGAACCACTCGACGGCCCGGACGAGGACTGCGGCGGCGGTGCGGGCGGTTTCGTCGTCGTGGATCTCGGCGTAGGCGACGCGGGAGTGGTCGTCGATGACGGTGTGGACGTAGGCCTTGCCCATCAACGGGTCGTGCCACTTGCTCTTGGGCTTGTCGGGTGTGGCGGCGCGGTTCTTCTCGCCTTGCCGGCGGCCGACGTAGCGCCAGCCCCCGCCGTCGGGGATGTTGCCGAGCTTCTTCACGTCGACGTGCAGCATCGCCCCCGGATGGTCGTGCTCATAGCGACGGACGGGCTCCCCAGTGGCGCGATCGATGTGCGACAGCCGGTTCAGGTGCGCGTCGGCCAGGATCCGGTGGACCGTCGACGGGGCGACGCCGAGCCGGCAGGCCAACTGCACCGGGCCTTCGCGCAGTCGGAGGCGAAGCTTGACGCAGCGCCGTGTGGTGGCCTGGTCGGTCTTGTTCGGCGATCGGTGCGGGCGTGAAGAGCGGTCCTGCATGGACTGGCCGGCCCGGTAGCGGTCGGCCCAACGCTTCACGGTCGGCCAAGAGACCTGAAATCTGGCGGCAACCTCACTGACCGGCCAGCCCTGGTCAACCACGAGCTGACCGACCAAGAGGCGATGGCGCGGAGTGAGAGCAGCGTTCGCGTGGCTCACGGTTCGAGCTTCTTCGGTTCCGGGTGATGGGTGAAGGTGAGGATGGCCAGAGCTGCGGCGAGGGCCCACCAGAGGCCGGCGGTCGTGCCGGTGTGGGTGAGCAGTGACTTGCCCGTCCAATGGCCGGCTGCCCAGCCGCCCAGGGCTACGCCCACGCTGGTCCCGGTCTGTCTGAGCGCGTTGTTCAGTCCGCTGGCGATGCCGGGGCGCGTGGGCCACGCGCTGAGGCTCTCCCCGACGATCGCGGAGGTCACCAGCCCGAGTCCGACACCGATGCCGAGCAGTCCCGGGGCCAGTCCCACGAGCCCTGGCAGCCAGCCGAGTGTGGCCAGGCCTACGGCTCCGGCGAGGAAGCCGACGGCGGCTACCAGACGGCGACCGAAGCGAACCACGGCCCGCCCTGACAGAGGACCCAGGACGACGAAGGGGGCTGTGGCCAGTAGGAGCAGGAGGCCCGCGGGGCCGGCGCCCATCCCGAGACCGGACTGGAGATGGACGGTGACCGCCTGCAGGGTCCCGTTCGCACCCGAGGTCATCATGGCTGCCGCGACCACGGACCCGACCAGCGACACCGTGGCAATGGCGCCACGGCCGGACTGTTCGGGTTGGGGCTGCTGTGGGCGCCGGGGGCCGGTGCCCAGCTGCTGCCAGGTCCCCCATGCGGCGACCAGGCCCAGGGGCACGTTGACCCAGAACACGGCCCGCCACGACATGGCGGCCACGAGCAGGCCGCCGACGGCTGGGCCCAGGGCAGTGGCCACGGCGCTGATACTCGACCAGGCCCCCAGAGCCCTCGCACGCTCATGTGGTTCAGGCCAGGACGTGCTCAGTGCTGCCAGCCCGGCCGGCAGCATCACGGCCGCGGCCAGCCCCTGGCCCAGACGGGCACCCAGGACGACCAGCCAGGCTCCGGCCAGCCCGCCCACCACGGAGGCTGCCGTGAACACGGCGATCCCGGCCAGCAGGCAACGACGTGCCCCCACCCGGTCGACGAGCCAACCGGCCGGCAGCAGGGCCACTGCCAGCGGCACCGTGTAGGCGTCGACCACCTGGGACCAGTGGGCCACCGGCACGTGGAAGGTCGTGCCGATCGTGGGCATGGCCACGTTCATCGCCATCACGTCCAGCAGCACCAGGAACATGGGGATGCACAACACTACGAGCAGGAATGTCCCGCCGTTGCGGCGGGCACCACCCCGGTGTGAAGCGGGGGCATCAGGAGAGAGGTTCATGTCCACCACGATGAGGTATGGACGCTTCGGTGGCGGTCGAAGTGTGACCGGGTGAGAATGGGTGCCATGGACCCACAGCCAGACATCGCCTCGGTGGCCGCGCACTTCGCCGATCGGTCACGCGCCGCGATGATGCTCGAACTGCTCGACGGCAACGCCCGCCCCGTGACGCGCCTGGCCCAGGTGGCAGGGGTGCGCACCTCCACCGCCAGCGAGCACCTGTCCCGCCTGGCGGGGGCAGGACTGCTCGTCGTCGAGCCCGAGGGACGGGTGCGTCGCTACCGGCTCGCAGGCACCCACGTCGCGGTGGTCCTGGAGTCGCTCCTGCCCTTGGCGTCGACGCCGGCGCCGACCGGACTGCGTCAGGTCACCCGGTGGGACCGATTGCGCGTGGCACGCAGCTGCTACGACCACCTCGCCGGAAGCCTGGGCACCGACATCCTCGCCGGCCTACTCGAGGCCGGGACGCTGCGGCGCACCGACGGCGTCAGCGGAACCGTCCGTGGCCCCCACGACAAGATCGCAGGCCCTGCCGAACCCAGCTACGTTCTCGCGCCCTGCGCCGGCGAGCACCTCGCCCGGGTCGACGTTGACCTCACGGCCGTCCGGGCAGCACGGCGACCGGCGGTGAAGGTGTGCACCGACTGGACCGAGCAGCGCCACCACCTCGCCGGAGGTCTCGGCGCCGCGCTCATGCAGGCCTTCGTGGACCTCGGCTGGATCGAACGACGTCCCGGCCGCCGTGACATCCTGGTCCACCGACCCGAACGCATCCAGGGATGGCTTCACGCGGTGTGAGCCGAGCACGCTGCGCATCCACGCGGGATGCGCACGAACCCTATTTGCGCTGTGTGCTGCCCAGCTTGCGGCCAGTGCCGAAGTAGTCCCGAAAGACGTAGAGCAGAGGTTCCCAGGCCTCCGTGTCGACGCGCTCCGCACCAGCTTGGAGAATCCGGGCCCCCGCGTGGATTTCGAGGACCCGGGTCTCCACGATGCGGAAGTCCACACCACCATTGGTACGGGCCGGTTCGTGGATCGCGACGACCTCGGCCTCACACTGCAGAGGACACTCCTCAATGCGCGGCGGAGCAACCCTGGTGGAGGGCACGGGCGTGAACCCGCTGGGCGTCCACTTGTCCTCCATGAAGGAGAACTGGTCAGCCTTGTGGGGAGCCGGCGGATTGTGCCCCGTGAGCTTCGCGATCGCATCGACCTGTTGCCACAAGCTGGCGTCGGGATAGTTGATGACGCACTCGCCCGTGCGCTCCAGGTTCCCAGCCGTTTGCGAAGTCGACTCCCACCCGAGCACAACCGTGTCCCCCAGAGCCCACGCGCTCGACATCGGACCAATATTCGCCGTCCCATTGGGATTCACCGTGGTGATCAAAGCCACAGGCGTACCGACATAGATGTACTGACCGGGGACGTTAGTCAAGCGTGAGAACGGCGGCTGGTTGCCGCAAGCGGTGTGGGGCCGGTGGTGGTTGTACTGGTGGAGCCAGCCGGCGAGGTAGCGGTCAATCCACCGCTTGACCGTCGGCCAACCACCTGGAACCGAGTAGCGACCTCGCTGATCGACCAGCCCTGGTCGACGACGAGTTGGGCGACCTTGAGCCGGTGGCGGGGCGTGAGAGCGGCATTGGCGTGGGACATGTCAGGCCTCCCGTGTGGCGGCGCGCTGGTCCGGAGTTGCTGCCACGACGATGCCGGCCGCTGCGGTGAGGGCGATTCCCACCAGCACCGTGCCGGTCAAACCTCCGCTGGTGGCAATGGCGCGGCTACCCAGCGCGGTGGCTGCAGCGACCCCGAGCGTGATGCACGCTGTATGCACCGTGTTGCTTAGTGCGTGGGAGCCGGCGACAGTGACGACCCGATTGACGAGCAATGGGTTCAAAGCCATACCGGTAGCGCCCAAGCCGATCACCGCGACGACCACGATCAGAGGTGTGGTGGGCAGCAGACCCAGCGCGATCAACGCCACTAATTGAATTCCCAGACCGATCAAGAGCCAACCACGGGCGCGGCCCGGCGCTGCTCGGCCGGACAGACGGTTGCCCACGAGCGCCGCAACACCGAAGGCGACCATGGTTCCGGTTGCCTGGGCGGGTGACAGTCCTCCACGTTTCAAGATGGGGTCGATGAGCGCAAACGCCGCGAAGGCACCGCCGATCGTGAGGAAGCTCGCTGCGAAGCGACTCCACAGGGCCCAGCTCGCTAGACCCCCGTGATCTGAACCATCAGGCGCAGGAGCCCTGTCAGGTTGATGGATCAGCACGGCGACCCCCGCAGCCATCACAGCCGCTGCCCCGCCCAGGAGCAGGAAAGATGTCCGCCACCCCGACCACATTCCCAGTAGGTGGCTGAGGGGCAGGCCAAGGAGCGTGCCCGCCACTAGGCCGGACAAGATCGACGCGGACACCCGTGGGCGGTCGCGCTCATCGGTCAGGGCCATCCCCAACGTGAGAGCCAACCCGAAGGTCGCGCCCGACAGGCAGCCGGTGACGAAGCGGAAGACCGCGAGAATCGTGAAGTTGGGGGCAAAGCCCGCTGCGACCTCGGCAACGGCATACGCGAGCACGACCGCGATCAGGGACGTCTTAGTGCGCAGGTGTCGTAGTGGCCATGTCAGCATCGGGCCGCCGAGGGCGCTACCGAGGGAGTAGATGGTGACCAGCAAAGCCAGGCCTTCGATTGGCTGATGTAGATCATCGGCCATATCGGTCAGCATCGCGGCGACCTGGAACTCGCTGGTGGTGACGACGAACAAGGTGCTAGCCAGCGTGAGCGCTGGCCAACGCAGGTGTGTTAAGGACATGCCATTATCCTCAACCTTCATACTAGTGTGAAGGTCAAATCCATCGACAAGACCAGGAGGCGTCATGCGCATCACT
This sequence comes from Brevibacterium sp. Marseille-P9724, assembly GCF_902500275.1. Lineage (NCBI taxonomy): Bacteria > Bacillati > Actinomycetota > Actinomycetes > Micrococcales > Brevibacteriaceae > Brevibacterium > Brevibacterium sp. Marseille-P9724. Next base: position 415,715 of record NZ_LR722991.1, read on the forward strand.
GAAGCGGCCCGCCAGGTGGGTGTGCCCGCCCACCGGCTACGACACTACGAGGCAGTCGCCCTCGTCGTGCCGGACCGCACCCCGGCCGGATACCGGGATTACACGCCACGCCACATCGCGCGCGCGAAGAAGGTCAAGGCACTCTTGGACACCGGATTCACCGCGCGCGACATCACTCTCATGCTCCCGTGCATGCAGCCGGAACCCGCACCCGGCCTGTGCTGCGACGTGACACGAGCCCGCTTGGTCGATCGCCTCCACGAGATCAGCGAACGCCGCCGACAACTTCAAGCGACAGAGACCGCCCTGGCAGCCTGGCTCAGCCGCGAAGCCACGACCTCATAGCGATACCGAGGACAACGTCATACCACAATCCGTTCGATCAACCTGCCCGGTCAGTACACATAGAAGACGGGCAGCTGGACTGAGCGGGTTTCCATGTTCATCGCACCAGTGTAAGCGCAGATCGCTTCGGACCATGTCGAAGCGTCCTCGCGTAATCAATCAACGTCTCCGGTCAGTACAACTAGACGGCCCTGTGTTAAATCATTGGCTGCCGGCACTCGCCCTTTTGGGCCCTTTTCACATTCCGCGGAAGTCTCACTGTGAGGCGCTGAGGGCGGGCTGTGCCAGCGGGAGACCTCTCCCCTAACACTTTGGACCCCACCCCTTGCGATACGAGAGGACGGGGGCTTGAGAATTATTGTTACTCGCCAGAGTTTTCCGGATCTTGTGCTGACCGATTAATCGCTTGGGCGAACTGGTCGGCTTTGCGAATGTCCTTGGGTTTGACATCGATCATGCCGAGGAGCTGTTCGTCTTTGGTGACAGTGACATCAACCCGATTAGGGTTCTTCTTTGCGAGCACTCCGGCAACTAGACCGATAGGGCCAAACAGTAACGTCCCTCCGACAACGCGGCCCGCACTTATGTATTTGTCGGCCTTTCGGACGTTGCTACTTCGGCGTGAAGATTTTTCGTGTTGGTGGAGAAGCTGTTTTCCTGATCGCCTCCAATGACTGTGAGTTCGTAGCCTTGGAGGATGTTTCCCATACCGAGCATGGCATTGTGTTTCTTCACTGCCGGGTCAAGCTTGAACCAGTCTTTATAGCCCATTGTCGCGCCCTTCGTCCGGGTTGCGGACGATGACACAACATCACTATTTGGGGTTCCCCGTGCGGTTGCGCGGGGTTGGGATGCTTTCTGGGGAGAGCTCGCTGAGGCCGCAGAGACGTTATGAGGTCGGACGGGGGTGTACCCCCATACCCGGTGGGGTGAATAGCCCCGGTCGGCAGACCCCGTCGTCGTGCCCCGTAACGGCCCCAACGATCTAGGTTGAGGGCAAGTTCGGCGACGCAGGCGCTACCGGCGATCTTAAAGCGCTCCCAGGATGCCGGCTGCCGTTTTGGGATTTTCGGTTGAGCATGCTGACCAGCGCTTTACGGCGGTGGCGCCGGCCTGGCGTAGACTGCCGCTATGCGCGCTGCTGCCCTAACTGCCCGCCTTGTCATCCCTGCTATCTGGCTGGGCCTCATCATCGCCATCGACCTCATCGAGGCGCCGCTGAAGTTCCAGGCCCCCGGAATCACGATCCCGCTGGGGCTGGGGATCGGACGGCTTGTGTTCACTGCGATGAACATCGTCGAAGGCGTGCTCGCACTCATCCTCATCGCAGCCGTCGTCACGACCCGGCAGATCCGCCCGGCCTGGACGCTGCTGGCGACGATCGCCGGGCTGCTGATCGTCAAGGTCACAGTCGTGCGCCCGCTGCTGAATGCGCGCACCGACGCCGTACTCGCCGGCACTGCAGAGGCGGGCAGTTCGGTACATATCATCTACATCGCCCTCGACGCGGCACTGTTCTGTGTGCTCGCCGCCTTCACCTGGGTGCAGGCCCGGGCGCTCGTCGCACCGACTGCCGCAGCCAGTGCGACGAACACCGTTACCGGGTCAAGGCGGAGATGACGACCGAGACGATCATCGCAAGCACGAGCGAGTTGAATCCGAAGGCAACGACGACATTGGTGCGCACCTGCCTCCAGGCAGCCTTCGTGTGGATCTGAGCTGAGATGGCGGCGGCCATCGTCGAGGCAAGCACTGCCAGGGTGAGGTAGTCGTCAAACTCCTCGGGTGGTTCGCTGTGGAAGCGGATGTGGCGCTTCTCGACGCCGAGCACGTTGAGGTGCATGTAGGCGGCAGCGAAGGCGAAGACCATGAACACCCAGGATGCGGCAACGGCGACGACGCCGAGTGCGAGGTAGAGCAGCGACTGGCGCACCACCTCAGTCTGGGCGAGCACGACGGTCAGGAAGATGGCGAAGGCGGCAGCGGTGACGGCGAAGTTCGTCGCACCACTGAACCCTAAAGCCCGCGCCCACCAGCGACTCTGTAACCGGACTTCACGACGCACCTGGACGATGAGTGCCGGTCCGCGTAGGAGCTTGTAGCTGCGAATCGTCCAAGTCACGTAGATGAGGACGAATAGGTTCCAGAACAGCAGGTAGAAGAGAACGAGGAGCTCAGTCTGCAGCGCCCCACCCGTCGAGTCGGGGCGCAGCAGGAGGACCCATGCCGTTTCAATGAGCAGGGCCAGGAGGATCGCCACAGCGGTCGAAACGGAGTAGCGGACAACATCGGTCGCAGTCTTCAACGGCTTACCCTCACTCGCATCGCAGGTTGGGTGCTGAGGACAGTGTAGCCAGGCAGGAGCGGTGCGCGTCGGTGCTCGGCTGCGTCCAGTCCGAGTAACATAGGTTCAATATGATCTCCGTCACAAGCACTCTGAGTTCAGAAAGGCACCGCTCATGCACACTGGCACGCTCTCAGCTCTCGCCGCCGCACTCCTGACCGCGCTCATGGTGCTGGCCGGTTGCGGCAGCAGTTCGCAGCCACCAGCCGGGTCGACTCCAAGCTCTCCCGCCGATAACCCAGCCGACGAAGACGTTCCTGAGGATAGTGAGCGGCCGGTCGCTGAGGATGCCACGGACCCAGCACAGAAGAACGGTGCAAGCAAGGGTTCGAAGGCGGATTCCATGTCCGCCGTCGAGCAGAAGGTCAGTGCGGCAGTGGAGTCGGTGATGGGCCACGACGCCTGCAGTGAGCGAGAAGAGTTCGCCCCCGGCACACCGCTGAGTGAGTGGAGCCGATTCGACGACAGCCTCCAAGATGATGGCCTCTACGGACCGCTCGAGGGAGCGCTGGTGGCCGTCGACTGTGTACGATCGGCCCCGTCAGAGATGTATCCCAACGGAAAAGAACGCGTGATGCTGCGCTTCTTTACCAACAGCGCCGACGTCAGTTCCGACTTCCACCAGACGGCGCCTTCGGTGAAGGGTGACTACGAAGCGGCCTTCTTCACGCATGATGACGAGAAATGGACGGCGTACACGCACCTGCCTCAGCAGAAGACCATGGATGTCCTGGAGTCGAAGCTCGGTGCCTCGTTCCTCGGACCTGATGACTACCAGCCCTGATGTGCCGATGTTGCAGTCTCCTGAGCGCGCGAGCCACGGAACTTCAACATCGGACGGAGGATAGGGTGTCTGGTTTCAGGACATCGTTCACCCCTGCCACCGGGAATCGGGCTGCGGATGTCCCACGACATAATTCACAACCACATGCGGACAGCCCGACACCCCTTGAGCCGGGTTCTGCGCCTTAGCAACAGCTTCTAACGGGAGTTTCGGCTGCTCAAAGGAGTCTCCCTGCGGCTCAAGCGTGGATTTGTCGTTAACGGTGCGGAGACGCGGAATAGACAGCCCTCCAGCAGCCGCGCTGCCAAGAGACAGCCCGCAGGCTTCAGTGGGTTCTGCAGATAAGGGCACATGCTCAAGCATTAGGATGCAGGACCTACAGCGGGGAACGATGACCCGACACATCAGCTGCCCCAAACACAAAAAGTCCCGGGGCATCGAGTGAACGATGTCCCGGGACTTCCCAACGCGGAGGATAGGGGATTTGAACCCCTGAGGGCTATTAACCCAACACGCGTTCCAGGCGTGCGCACTAGGCCGCTATGCGAATCCTCCGCAAGACAGCATACAGAAGAATCTGCCGAAGGACGAATTGGCCGTAAACCGCAGATGAATACGGCTTGCGCTCCTAGCGCTGTCGCGTTCCAAGAACAGCGACCCATCATCGGCTCCGCCCCAACAATCGCATGAGGCCCTAGCCGTTCCCTCACACAGACTGCGCCCAGATCCGCTTAAAGCCCGCGCCAGCTCAGTCGCAGGGTCCGGCGTTCGCTTTGTCGACCGGTCATGGCCTATACTCGTTTCGGCCCTTCGCGTGGCAGCATCTTGTGAACTCCCCCAGGACCGGAAGGTAGCAAGGGTAAGCAAGCTCTACTGGGTGCGCGGAGGGCCCTTAACGTTTCCCGCTGCGGTCCCATCACTTTTCTATAACTTCACTGCACCGCCCCGATCAGCACTTATAGCGAACGCGCGGCGCTTGTAACCCTTTTGCAATCAAGTTGCAATACCCCAACCAAAGCCGAACGGTACAATCGCGGGAGCCCAAAACCGTGCTTCTGGCAGCAGAGAAACACGGCCCGAACACTGCTTGAACAGCGCTCTAAAACCAGCCTTTCCGAAGGGATACCGCGTGAGATTTCGCATTCTGCCCGCGGCCGCAGCGGCAACGTCAGCTCTTCTGCTCATCAGCGGATGCGCGGTTGCTGACGGATCGAGCCCGATCGCCAAAAAAGACGTTCCCGAGCCCACCGTGGAAGTCACCGCAGACGCCCCTGGGAAAAAGCTCGCCCTCAAAGTCACGGACGGTTCGTTCGAAGACGTTCGCCTTGTCGACAACGATGCCGAAGGCGCCCTCGTTGACCTCGGCGAACTCAAAGGCGACTCCGCAGAGCCAACCGACAAAGCCACCGACGGTGCGGCATCAGAATCTGAATCCCCTGCAGAAAGCCCCACGCCGTCGGCTGAGTCAGCCGACGCATCAGGCGAGCCCTCGGAATCTGCCGGTGCAGAAGACGACTCCGACGCTCAGAAGACCGAATGGGAATCGTCGTACCTGCTGGCAGGCAATTCGACCTACACGTGGACGACCTCGGCCATTGACGCCAACGGCGAAGAGCACACGCTGACCGGCACTGTCGACACCGACAAACTCAAGCGCGCAGATATCAACGCCCGCACCGTGATCAGCGACAACCAGAAGGTCGGCGTCGGTGCGCCCATTATTGTGAACTTCGGAAGCATCGTGCCAGAGAAGTTCCGCGCAACCGTGGAAAGCCGTCTGGGTCTGACGTTCAAGGACTCTGACGGCAAAGACCGCGACGTGGAGGGCTCCTGGGCGTGGCTTCCTGATGTCGACGGGCTTTCGCGCATCCACTACCGCCCGCGTGAATACTGGCCCGAACACACTGACGTCGACCTGCGGATGAACTTGAAGGACGTTCCCATGGGCGACAATCAGAAAGGCGCCAAAGACGTCGAACTGAAGTTCACCGTCGACCGCAATCAGGTGGTTGAGGGCAACACCAAGACTCACCGCATGGTCGTCAAGCGCGGCGGAAAGACCAAGTGGGATTTCCCCGCGTCCTTCGGTCGGTCGGGCGCACGCACTGAAACCCACAACGGCACGCACATCGTGATGTCCAAGCACGACTACTACGTCATGCGCAGCCAGCAGTGGGACTACGAAACCCCCACCAGGCACGCGGTGCGCATCCACAACAACGGTGAATTCATCCACGGTGCGCCCTGGTCGGTCGGTTCGCAGGGATCGGCAAATGTATCGCACGGCTGCGTCAACCTCGCACCGGGCAGCGCTCAGAAGTACTTCAACTCCGCACTGTACGGCGACCCGGTTGAAATCAAGGGTTCGAGCGTTTCGCTGAGCCCCTCCTCGGGCGATGTTGCAGACTGGACCTACAAATGGGACGACTGGACAGCACTCGCCGCCATTCCCGCTGACCAGCGGGAAGCCGCGGAAGAAGCCATGAAGGAAAGCGCCACATCGGACTCACAGTCGGCTGATGAGACCGACTCCCCCGATGAGGAAGCCTCTGCTCCCAGCGAATCAGCTGGCGAAGAGAGCACCGACTGACCTTTTCTGTTCAGACCACGCACGAGGCGGGGCCCACCATTTCAGGTGAGCCCCGCCTCGTGCGTGTGGTTCAGGACTGATCCATGAGCCGCGATCTGATGAGGAACCGCAGGCCCGTAGGGCTTTCAATGCTGAAGCCGCCGCCCCTGCCGGGCACTGCATCAACCAGCAGGTAGGTGTGTTTCCAGTACTCGAACTGCTCTTTTGACATCCAGAAGCCGATCTCCGCAGACTCTGCGGACACATCGGGCAGAGTGAACGTACCCAGCAGCACGTCCGAGTCACCGGTGAGGAACTCACCTTCCGGATAGCACATGGGAGCAGACCCATCACAGCATCCGCCAGACTGGTGGAACATCAGCTGGCCGTGCTGCTGTGTCAGCTTCTGCAACAGCTCCACCGCCGCCGGGCTCAGCCCCACACGCGAGCGCTGTTCACCTTCGATCTCAGGCCGCGCTTCCACTTGCGCGGTCACCGAGGTGCTTTCCAGGCCTCCGCTGTTGTCGTCAGCCATTGTCAGAAGAATCCCATGGGGTTTTCGTCGTAGCTGACCAGCAGGTTCTTGGTCTGCTGGTAGTGGTCGAGCATCATGAGGTGGTTCTCACGGCCGATGCCGGACGACTTGTAGCCGCCGAACGCAGCGTGTGCCGGGTAGTTGTGGTAGTTGTTCACCCACACGCGGCCGGCCTGAATGTCACGACCCGCACGGTAGGCGATGCCGCCGTTGCGTGACCACACGCCGGCACCCAGGCCGTAGAGCGTGTTGTTCGCTTCCTTGATGACGGAGTCGTAGTCGGTGAACGACGTCAGAGCGAGAACGGGTCCGAAGATCTCCTCCTGGAAGATCCGCATGCTGTTGTCGCCCTTGAAGACCGTCGGCTGGACGTAGAAGCCGTCGGCGAGGTCACCGTCGAGGTGGTTCTGCTCACCGCCGATGAGCACTTCGGCGCCTTCGTCCTTGCCGATCTGCAGGTACGACTTGATCTTCTCAAGCTGATCGTTCGAAGCCTGAGCGCCGATCTGCGTGTCCGTGTCCAGCGGGTTGCCCTGCTTGGTGTTGCGGACGCGCTCGAGCCCGAGTTCGACGAAGTCATCGAAGATGCTCTCCTGCACGAATGCGCGTGACGGGCACGTGCAGACTTCGCCCTGGTTGAGGCTGAACATCGCGAAGCCCTCAGCGGCCTTCTGCCGGAAAGCGTCATCAGCTGCCATGACGTCTTCGAAGAACACGTTAGGGCTCTTGCCGCCCAGTTCCAGGGTGATGGGAATGAGGTTCTGCGATGCGTACTGCATGATGAGCCGACCGGTGGTCGTTTCACCGGTGAACGCGATCTTTGCAATGCGCGGGTTCGACGCCAGCGGCTTGCCCGCTTCGACGCCGAAGCCGTTGACGATGTTGACTACGCCGTCGGGCAGCAGATCGCCGATGAGTTCGATGAGGACCATGATCGAGGCCGGGGTCTGTTCGGCTGGTTTGAGGACCACCGCGTTGCCGGCTGCGAGCGCGGGAGCGAGCTTCCATACCGCCATGAGCAGCGGGAAGTTCCACGGAATGATCTGTCCGACCACACCGAGTGGTTCGTGGAAGTGGTAGGCGACGGTGTTGTCGTCAATCTGCGACAGGCGACCTTCCTGAGCGCGGATTACGCTGGCAAAGTAGCGGAAATGGTCGATGGCCAGGGGGATGTCCGCGGTCAGCGGTTCGCGGATCGCCTTGCCGTTGTCCCATGTTTCGGCAACGGCGAGCATTTCGAGGTTTTCTTCCATCCGGTCGGCAATCCGCTGGAGGATGAGAGCGCGCTCAGCGGGGCTTGTTTTGCCCCATGCGGGTGCGGCCTTGTGAGCGGCGTCGAGTGCCGCCTCGATGTCATCAGCGTCTGACTGCGCGGCTTCGCAGAAGACTTTTCCGGTGACTGGGCTGGGGTTTTCGAAGTAGCGTCCGGCTTTCGGCGGCGTCCACTGCCCGCCGATCCAGTTGTCGTAGCGGGGCTTGAAGGTCACCTTGCTGTCAGGTGTGTTGGGGGCTGCGTAAACCGTCACGATTCTCTCCTTTGAGACTTCAGGTGCAGTGCTGCAGGACGTCGGTGTCCTGCACCTAAACTACGCACCCACCGGTGAACAGGCAAGCTGTTTCTGCACCCGGTTCTAACGCACGAGGTGGGGCTCACCAATGCAGGTGAGCCCCACCTCGTGCGTGTGGTTCAGCCGTTGAGCTGCTGGTAGATGTCTTTCGGCACCCGGCCAAGGGTGTAGAACTCTTGATTGGGGCGCATACCCGAAACCGTGGCCATGCGGTTGGACAAGCCGAAGAACCCGGTGATTGCGGCGATGTCCCACACGTCTTCGGCATCGAAACCGTGTTCGGCCAGGCGCGTGAAGTCGTCGTCGCTGATGTCTGCGGGGTTCGTGCAGACCTTCATGGCGAAGTCGAGCATTGCCGTTTCGCGGGGTTCGAGGTCAGCGTGCTTGTAGTTGACGGCTACTTTGTCTGCAATGTCCGGGCTTTTCTTGAACAGGCGCAGGAGTGCCCCGTGGGCAACCACGCAGTACAGGCACCCATTGGCGGAGGATGTGGCCGTGACGATCATTTCGCGGTCGGCTTTGCTGAGGCTTCCGGTGTCTTTGTCCATGAGCGCGTCGTAGTAGGCGAAGAACGCTCGGAACTCAGCGGGTCGGCGGGCCAGCTTGATGAAGACATTGGGAATGAAGCCGGATTTTTCAGCTTCGTCTTCGATTCGCTGTCGGATGTCGTCGGGAAGGTCTGTCAGAACTGCGTCTGGAAATCGCTCGGTCATGTGAGACAGGTTACTTCTTTGCGTCTTGGTGTGGAATGACCACTTTCCTGTAGATGATGAGCAGCGATGCCGCAACGGGTACCGAAGCAACTGCCCCAAGCACTCCCCCGAGGGTTGCACCGGCAATCGCGGCAATGATGACGATCGGCCCCGGAACATCGGTGACGGCTTTCATGATGCGCGGATTGAAGACATACGCCTCAATCTGCATGTACACCAAATAGTAGATCGCGGCTATAAGGGCCAGAGTCGGTGAGCTCATCAGGCACGACAGCACGATGACGATCGATGCCGAGATTGTGCCGACCAGCGGGATGAGCGAACCGAGAAAAGCGATGAACGCCAAAAGAGCGGGCAGCGGGGCGCCGATGATCGTAAGAAAAATTGCCGACAGCACGCCGTTCGTGACGGCGAGCGCCCCCTGACCCAGAATGTAGCGGCCGACAGAGCCGGTGATCTCCTCTGTGACGTCTTTGACGTCCTCGCGCTTGCGCGCGGGCATGAGCCGATAGAAAGCAGATTTGATGCTGGGCAGCCCTGCAGCGAAGTAGAGGGTGAGGATGATGACGATGATGAGGTTCGTGGTGAACGTCAGCACTCCCGCACCGATCGTCAGAACGCCGCCGCCGACATTGGCCAGGTTGGCTGGGTCTGAGAACCAGACGCCGGCACTTTCAAGCCCCTCGTTGAGGTCGATGCCGAAAGGCAGGTTCTCTTCGAGCTTTCCAAACCAGGGCTGGCGAATGATGTCGTCGATGATGTGCGGAACATTGCCGATGAACTGCTGCACCTGCCGCACCACGGGCGGCACGACGATGAGCACAACACCGGCAACGGCTATGACCACGGCCAGCGATGTGATGGTGACAGCCCACCCGCGTTTGATCCCCCGTTTGGTCATAAAGCGGATGACCGGTTCAAGCCCCAGGGCTAGAAACAGCGCGCAGGCAATGCAGACTATGACTCCGGCGAGGTCATCCACCAGGTGAAAGAGGCCGTATGCCAGGCCCGCGCCGAGCATGCCGAGGAACCCTATGGCAAAAGGGTTCGCAGTGCGGCCGTTGATGTTGATTGCGCTCACCCGACCAGTCTAGAGCCCGGGTGGGCTGAGCTCAGACCTTCTCGACCTCGCCGGGCCGAGGGCGATCAGCAGGCTTGAACTAATGAGTTTCGTAAACGGGACGGATAGTTTAGGGGTTGAAGATAAAGTCGCCCCACCAGCAAGAGAACGAATAACCAGGACGGTGACCCCCTGTGGACACGGCACGCCCGCTCTACGTCTACGTAGACGAATCTGGGGACATGGAATTCAGCGCTAAGGGATCTGACCATTTCGTCATGTCGGCGGTGATCACACGCAATCCCGTAGATACTGCCGCGAAAGTGCTCGCTCTGAAATACGAACTCATGCAGCACGACATGGAGCGGCCGTACTTTCACGCGACAGAAGATTCACCCGGGGTGCGGAAACGAATGTTCGACACGATCGAGTCTCTGCCGCAGTTCACCATCCGCTCCCTTTGGGCAGACAAACATTACGCTTCACCCCGCATCCACGATCAGGGCAAGTTCTACAGCATCTTTGCAGGCGCTCTCGCAAGGTACATCAGAAATGCGGCGGATGGCAGGGCGTCATCTGTGGTCATGGTCTACGACGCAGCCATCACAAAGAAGAACCAGAAAGCCTTCCATGCGAAGATGAAGCCGGAACTCAAAGCCGACGGCACGAAGATGCGAATCCATTTCGATTCGATCAAACACGACCCGGTTGGTCAGGTCGCCGACTATGTCGCCTGGTCACATTTTCGCAGTCTAGAACGAGCCGACGACCAATACTGGAAGCGCATTAAAGAACTTCAGAGCGCCGATGTCAGCGACCACAACACTTTCCTCGAAGGCCACACAAGGTACTGGTGAAAAATGACCCCCCCGGCTATCTATAAAGAAGAACCCAGGGGTCCTTGTCGCCAGGGGGGAACCTTTGCATACATTATCCACCACAAATACGCGGCCTCGCAACCGCATCGCTTTTGACAGGGAAACACAGAACAACCGCCCCTGCTGATTGACACGACCAACCGGCCGTCGCACACGACACCCAGCTCAGGCCTTTTTCGACCTCGCCAGACCGACGGCGATCAGCACGCTCGCACCCATGAAGGCGCCGGTCATCGCCGTGACACCCCACCAGCCGAAATCCTGCCAAGCAACTGGCGTGAGGTTGCCTGCAGCTGAAGACCCCATGTAGTAGAACAGCATGTACATGCTGGCGGCCTGAGCGGGAAGACCGAGGCGGGCGGCACCTCGGGAGGGGACCCACGCAGATGCGATCGAGTGGGTGATGAAGAACCCCGAGGCGAGCACCAGCAGTCCGAACACGATGACCGGCAGAGGCGAAGCTGCGAGAATCCCCACCCCCACAAGGGCGGTCAGGGGGCCGAACACGATGACCGCGCGGATCGAATAGCTGTTGGCCAGCCGGGCTGCGCGGGCACCGACAAAACCAGCCACCGGATAGGCCAAGTAGAGCAGTCCGACAACGGCAACCGACAGGCCGTAGGGTGCAGCTTCAAGACGGAAGCCCAGAACATTGAAGGTGCCGACAAAAGCGCCCATGCCGAAGAACGCGAGCACGTACAGGCCCACGAGAACCGGATCCGTGAACACTCGGGCGAAGTCCCGCAGAAGCTGCCGCGGCTGCACCGGGTGGGGCGCAAAACCGCGCGACTGCGGCAACAGCAGCCACGCACCCACAGCACAGGCGGTTGCCGCAAGTGCCGACACGAGCAGAGCGAAATGCGCCGCATCGAGCCCCAGCGGCGCGCCCAGACTCAGCCGTTCGTGCAGGCTGACCACACCAGACGTGACGAGGCGGGCACTCAGACCGCCCAGGGTTGTGCCGAAGATGTAGATCCCCGTGGCGGCCGTTGCGTAGTCAGGGTGGATTTCCTCTTTCAGATACACCGCGGCCGTGGCGGGCAGACCTGCCAGCAGAACTCCCATGACAAAGCGCAGAACAAGGAACGTCGGCCAGTCTGTGACAAATGCGCTCATCAGGCCCAGCGCACTGGAAGACAGCAGCGAGAAGCGAATCAGCGCAACCCTGCCGATCCTTTCGGAAACGGGTGCTGCCGCAATGAGGCCTACAGCCAGCCCCGCTGTTGCCACAGAGACCGAAAGGGCCGAATGTGACGGGGAGATCCGCAGGTCTCGGGTGAAGTAGGGCAAAATAGCTTGCGTGTTGTAAAGCAGCACGAAGGTTGCAAGGCCCGCGACGAGCAGACCGATTTCGATCTTCTTCGTCTGGCGGTGCCCGCGCGGATATCCGTCGAAGCTGCTCACGAAGTTCACGATACTCAGCGCTTGGCTGACATCGGCGGCAGGTAGAGTTCGATGCCCGAGCCTGTTAGAGGAGAAGCACGTGCCCACCACCCCAGAACACACCGACGGCGGGGCTTCCGCTGATTCGCTGCTTGACTGGATCACCCGCCCGGCCTCGCTGACGCTGCCGGACTTCCACCTGTCAGCTGAAGAGCTGCACCGCACGCTGGCGGCTGTTCTGGCCGACTTTCAGCAGGATCTCGAAGCAATTGCGGCCGATGAATCTCCGGCCGACTTCTACAACACGGTCGTCGCTTTGGAAAAGGCCACAGAACCGCTGCGCCGCCTGTCTGCTGTTGCCGGGGTTCTCCAAGGCTCGGCGCACACGGAGGACAACAGCGACGCTTTGGCGGAAATCGATGCGGAGCTGTCGTCGGCTTTTCTCGGCATTCGGCTCAATTCCGTCCTGTTCGACAGGCTTGAAGCGATTGGCGACAGTGCCCTTCTGCCGGAGGATCGTCGTCACCTGCAGCTTCTCCTGTCTGATTTCATTCGGGCGGGTGCCCGTTTGGACGATGACGGCAAGCAGCGCGTCGAAGCGGTCTCTGCTGAGCTGACGCGCTTGGAGAATCGCTTTGCCAATACCGTCCTGGCGGAGACCAACGCTTCGGCTTTTGTGATTGAACGCGGCGGCCCGTACTCACCTGATGGGCTGACTGAGGCTCAGCTGGCCGCCGCCGCTTCTCAGGCCCGGGAGCGCGGTGTTGACGGCTGGGTTCTGCCGTTGGAGTCGACAACCGTGCAGCCGCCGGCTGAAGCGCTTACCCACCCGGAGACCCGTTCGGCGCTGTTTGCCGCATCTGCTGATCGCTGCAGTCGCGGCGGTGAGGGTGATACTCGCGGCCTTGTTGCCGACATCACGGCACTGCGTGCCGCTTTGGCCGGTGTGCTGGGCTACAGTTCGTTCAGCGAGTACGCGATTGAGCAGCAGCAGGCGGGCAGCCCGGAACAGGCGTCGAGTCTGCTCATTTCGCTTCTGGAGCCTGCTGATCAGCAGCTGCGGCGTGAACTGGAAACCATTGAACAGACTGCGCAGCCGCAGAGGCTTGCGGCTGAGGACATTCCTTTCTGGCTGCGTCGCGTGGGCTCTCAGCTGTACGGCATCGACCACAGCGAAATCAGCAAGTACTTTGAGTTCAGCCGGGTTCTGCACGACGGTGTTTTCTATGCCGCGAGCGTGTTGTACGGGCTGAGCTTTGAGAATGTCACCGACCGGTTCGCCGGTCGTCTGTGGGACGAAGCCGTCACGGTGTGGGAGATCTCCGAGGGCGGCAAGATCCTGGGGCTGGTCTGCATTGACCCCTACACGCGTCCCAGCAAGCGCGGCGGGGCATGGATGGCGGAGCTTGTGACAGGTGCGCGTCTGACGGGAGAACAGCCCATCATCACCATGACCATGAACGTGCCCCGCCCCGCTCCGGGCGAACCTGCCCTGCTGAGCTTGGATGACGTCAACACCCTGTTTCACGAGTTCGGCCACGTGTGGCACGGACTGTTTGCCGATTCCACTTATCCCAGCCGGGCTGGCACCTCGGTCCCTCGGGACTATGTTGAGTTCCCGTCGCAGCTGAACGAAATGTGGATGCTCCACCCGGATGTTCTGCCGAACTACGCCCGTCACATCACAACGGGCGAGCCGATGCCGGAAGGCCTGGTCGAACAGATCAAGCAGGCGCAGAAGTTCGGGCAGGGCTTCGGCACGGTCGAATACCTGGCGGCGGCTCTGCTTGACCTGTCGTGGCACGGCCTGGAACCGGGCGAACAGGTTGAAGCTGTTCTCGAATTCGAGTCGGAGGTGCTCTCGGCCGCTGGGTTTTCGCCCTCTGTGCAGCCGCGCTATCGTTCGCCGTACTTCATGCACGCGTTCAGCTTCGGCTATGCGGCCGGCTACTACTCCTACCTGTGGTCGGAGCAGCTGGCCGCCTACGCTTCTGAATGGTTTGACCGGCAGGGCGGTCTGACGGCCGCTTCGGGGCAGGCTTTCCGCCGCGCGGTGCTGGCTCCGGGCTTCTCTGTCGACCCGGAGCAGGCCATCACCCAGTTCTTCGGGGAACAGCCCACCGTCGATCCTCTGCTGCGCCGCCGCGGCCTGCCAACACGGGCCAAGACCCAGGCCGAGGCGCCAACTGACTCCCCTGCCCACGTTCCTGCGCCCGCGGGCTCCCCTACCGAGGCTCCGGCTCCGACCGACGTCCGCCCAGAAGCACCTCGGGAGGTCTGAAGAGTGCACGAACGCAATCAGCGAATCCAGGCGGACCTCGACAAAGCCGGGATCACCGGTGAGATCACAATCTTCACCGAGCACCTGCCAACGGCCGCCGATGCGGCTGCTCACCTGGGCATTGAGACAGGTGCGATTGCCAACAGCCTCATCTTCCGGCTTGACGGTGAACCGGTGCTCATCATGACGTCCGGTGCGCACCGGGTGGACACGGGCTTTGTCGAAGAGCAGACCGGCGGGAAGATCAGCCGGGCCAACGCGGACGTGGTGAAGGAGGCCACCGGCCAGGTGATCGGCGGGGTTGCCCCAGCTGGGCACACCAAGCCGATTCGCACCTTTATCGACCGCGCACTCGGGGCGTACCCGACGCTGTGGGCTGCCGCGGGCACCGCGGATTCGATGTTCCCGCTGACCTATCCGGAGCTGCTGCGCCTGACCGGCGGAGAGGAAATCGACGTTGAACGCTGAAACCACCCCGGAGTCCCGCGAACCCCGCCTGGCTTCCACACCGTCCGCCCAGACGGCGGGTGCCCGACTGGTTGCCTTTGCGTCCTCCCGGGGGCGCTACTATGCCGTTGTTCTGGCGTTCTTCTGCGTGGCGCTGCTCGTGTCGAACATTTCGGCCACGAAGGTCATCGCGTTCTTCCCCATGGGCGACAGCCCGGACAGCTACTGGATTGTGGCTGACGGCGGAGCTTTTCTGTTCCCGTTCGTGTACATCATGGGCGACGTCATTTCCGAGGTGTATGGATTCGCGGCCGCCCGCAAAGCCGTCATCATGGGCTTCATTACCCAGCTGGGGGCCTCGCTTGTCTTTCTGCTGGTCATCGTCGCCCCGCCGGGGCCCGGCTATGACGGCCAGGAGGCTTTTGAAGCCGTTCTGGGCTTCTATCCGCGGATTGTTGCCGCGTCTCTGGCTGGCTACTGCGTGGGCCAGATGCTCAACGCCCTTGTGCTTGTGCGCATTAAGCGCCGCATGGGCGAGCGCGCCCTGTGGGTGCGCCTGCTGGGTTCGACGGGTGTGGGCGAAGCAGCTGACACCGTCATCTTCTGCACTGTTGCCTTTGCCGGGGTGATTCCCGGTGGTGAGTTCTTCAAGTACGTTCTGTTCGGCTTTGCCTACAAGGTCGCTGTTGAAGTGCTGTTCCTGCCTGTCACGCAGGTGGTCATCCGCTGGTTCAAGAAGCGCGAGGGCACATATTCTGTTGAAACCGACGCCGAGCGCATGGCCGAAGGCGCCCGAGTGTGACCGCGCGATTCCGCCTGGATTCGCCGGGCTCACCGAAATCGCCGAGCCTGTCGCCGTGGGGTCGGGCGCTCGGGGTCGCTGCTGGCTTTGCCGCTGGAGCGGCTGCCGGTTGGCTGTCCAGCTCCGCCTGGATGAACGGGGTGCAGGCCCGCACCCGCCGCAGGTGGTGGCAACACTTTCACGAGGCGGAGCTCGCTTTCTTCCCCGACGGCTCAATTGGTCCGGTGTCAGGCTGGGGTGGTGAGGTCCGTCCCCTCAGAGTCAATGTTCTGGGTGATTCCGCCGCTGCGGGAGTGGGTGCTTCCAGTGCGGATCGCGGCTATGTGGGCATTGTTCTCAGGCGTTTGGCCGCTGAAGCCGGTGTCCCCGTTGTGGTGTGCAATGTCGCCCAGCCCGGTGACTCCTCGTGGCTTCTGATGGAACAGCAGCTGCCGGAACTCAAGGCGGGGCGCATGTTTGCTCATGCGGATGTCACGATGTGCGTCATCGGCGGCAATGACATCGCCGACCGCACGTTTACAGCTGAGGGCTTCGCCTGGACTGCTGAGCGTCTGTATCCGGCGCTGCCGGCTGGAACTGTCGTATCAACCGTGCCGAGTTTCGGTTTGAGCTTCTATGAGCGCAAGTGCCGGGCAGCCAATGCGCTCATTCGCCGTCTGGCGGCTGAAAACGATCTTGAGCTTGCCGAACTGCACGCCGCAACTGCTTCGCTGTGGTCACGCAGCACACTGGGGATTCCGCGTCAGTTCTTCACAATGGAATCTGATGTGTTTCATCCCAACGACCACGGGTACACCGTGTGGGCCGAAGCCGTGTGGCCAGCCGTCAGGCGCGCCTGGCTGCGGGACTATTTGCCGTAGAAGCGGCCCAGGGTTTCTTCTTCGTATTCGTCGAAGGTGCCCTCAGCGATTGCTTCGCGCATTTTCTCCACCAGCCGCACCGTGTAGTGCTCGTTGTGGATGGTGCACAGGGTGGAGAACAGCATCTCCTTGGCCTTGAACAGGTGGCGAAGGTATGCACGCGAATAGTTTTGGCAGGTGTAGCACTCGCAGCCGGGCTCAATGGGGTCCCAGTTGCGCTGTGAGGCGGCGTTGTTGACGTTGTACCGGCCGTAGGCGGTGTAGACGGCCCCGTTGCGGGCGACACGCGAAGGCTGAACGCAGTCGAACGTATCTGCTCCGGCACGCACGGCGGTGAACATGTCGTTCGGTTCGGAGATTCCCAGCAGGTGGCGGGGGCGGCCTTCGGGAAGTTCGTCATTGCACCAGCCGACGATCGTGCCGAGGTTCTCCTTTTCCAGCGCCCCGCCGATTCCGTAGCCGTCGAAGTCCATAGCACCCAAGTCGCGGCAGGCTTTGCGCCGCAGATCTTCGTACTGCGCACCCTGAATGACGCCGAAGAGCGCCTGGTAGGGCTTGCCGCCCGGCAGTCCCGCAAAGCCGGGGGTGCTGCGCTGTACGGTGAGCTTCTTGTGCTCTTCAATGCAGCGGATTGCCCACAGGCGTGTCCGCTCTAGGGACTCTTCCTGGTAGGCGCGTGAGTTCATGAGGGTGGTCAGCTCGTCAAAGGCGAACATGATGTCCGCCCCCAGCTGGTGTTGGACCCGCATCGAGATTTCGGGAGTGAAGCGGTGCAGGGAACCGTCCAGGTGAGATTTGAAGTTCACCCCGTCGTCGTCGACAAAGCTCAGCCGCTCTTTGCCTTCGGCTATCGCTCCGTCGTCGAGCCCGGCGTTGTCAGCAGCCGCCTCCATCGAGATGACCTTTTTGAATCCCGAGCCCAGACTCATCACCTGAAAACCGCCGGAGTCGGTGAAGGTCGGCCCGTGCCAGTTCATGAACGCGGCCAGTCCCCCGGCTTCGTCCACCAGGTCCGCCCCCGGCTGCAGGTACAGGTGGTAGGCATTGGCCAGCAGGGCCTGTGCCCCGAGGTCCCGCATTTCCTCGGGCCGCACGGCCTTTACGGTGGCTTTTGTGCCCACCGGGATGAAGGCGGGCGTCTGGATGTTCCCGTGCGGGGTGCGGATCACTCCGGTGCGGCCGTGCACGCTCCCCTGCCCCAGAGAATAGGGACTGCGGGTGCGCGATCCGGGGTCGAGGCGGGACTCGATTGTGAAACCGAAGCCCGCTTCGGGGCGGTCAGGGCTCACTGCGGGTTCTGGGGGAGCAGGTTCTTCAGGGTGCGTGGGCATGGTTCAGGTTTCGCCGAGGAACTCCAGCATCTTGCCCGGGTTCATGATGTTCTGCGGGTCAAGGGCCTTTTTGATTGCCATGTGCATTGCCCGGCTGCCCTCATCGAGTTCGCGGCGCAGCCAGGGGGCCTTGAGTGAGCCCACTCCGTGTTCGCCCGTGATGGTTCCTCCGCAGTCAATGCCTGCCTGCATGATTTCGCCGAAAGCCTCTTCGGCCAGGCGAACCTGCTGGTCATCAAGGGCGTTGAACGTGACGGTCGGGTGCAGATTGCCGTCACCGGCGTGAGCACAGCAGGAGAAGATGAGCTGCGGGTACTTTTCGGCAATAGCATCGAGCCTGGCGAAGATGTCGGGCAGCCGCCCGCGCGGAACGCAGACATCGTCAACCAATTCACCGCCGCCGAGTTCGTGCGCAACCTTCTGCGTGGCGGGCGAAACCGCACGCCGGGCGGCAACCAGCAGTTCGGAATCAGCCGGGTCGTCTGAATAGAAGACGTCATCTGCGCCGACGGCTTTTGCCACCGCCGTGAACCGTTCGAGTTCGGCGGCTGCCGCTTCGGTCGAACCGTCGCCATCAGCCTGGACCAGCAGGATCGCACCGGCGCCATCCGGCAGACCGAAATCGCCGTAGGCGTTGACGAACTCGATGACCTGCCTGTCCATGTACTCCATGAACGAAGGCCGACCTCCGGCGCCCATATAGTCCGTGACAGCGCCTGCCGCAGTGACAGAGCTTGGGAAAATCGCCACCGCGGTCAGCGGAGCCGGAAGTTTCGGCACCAGTTCGAGCGTCACCTCGACAACCACCCCGAGAGTGCCTTCGGCGCCGATGATGAGCGAGTGCAGGTTGTAGCCGGCCACGCCCTTCCGTGTGGGTCGGCCGACAGTGGTGAGTGTTCCGTCGGGCAGCACCACTTTGAGGCTGCGCACGTAGTCGGCGGTCACGCCGTACTTCACACAGCACATACCGCCGGCGTTGGTCGACACATTGCCGCCGATCGACGAGATCGCCACCGAGCCCGGGTCGGGTGGGTAGGACATGTCAAAGCTGTCGAGGTGCCTCTTGAGGTCGCCGTTGATGATGCCGGGCTCAACGGTGCAGGTCTGTTCGACAGTATTGACGTCCAGCACGCGGTTCATCCGCTCAAGGCTGAGCAGAATGCAGCCGTCGACGGCGTTTGCGGCTCCTGCCAGGCCGGTTCGCGCTCCCTGCGGCACGATCGGCACGCCGTGTTCGTGGGCGAAGCGGACCGTGGTCTGCACGTCTTCAACTGTCTGGGCGAGCACGAGCGCCAAGGGCTTGCCCGCATCGCTGAACTGCGCATGATCGCAGCTGTAGGTCTGCAGGACGTCAGGGTCGTCCGTGAAAGCGCGGCCCAGTGTTTCTTTCAGACCGGCGAGATCGGCGGTGCTCATAGCAGGCGGCTTCACTTGCCCAGAAATTCGCGAGTGACGGCGATGAAGCGCTCCATGGCTTCGTCCGGGCCGATGCTCACGCGGATGCCGGTGTGCAGATTGCGCACTGCCAGTCCGTTGGCCATGCACACCTTTTCGAAGTCTGCGGAACGTTCGCCCAGCGGCAGCCACACGTAGTTGGCGTCCGAAGTCGGCACCTCGATGCCCAGTGCCCGCAGCTCTTCTGTCAGTTTGTCGCGCGCGGCGGCGATTTCCTTGGCCCGCACATCGACTTCGGACGATGCGCGCAGGGATGCGAGCGCTGCTGCCTGGCCTATGCTCTGCACCGAAAACGGGGCAATCGACTTGCGCATTTCGAGGATGACGTCCGGGTGGGCGATTCCGTAGCCCACGCGCAGACCGGCAAGACCGTGGGCCTTGGAGAATGTGCGCATGATGATGAGGTTGGGGTAGTCGCCAAGTGCGGCGACGGCGTCGACGGTGTCTTCTGAGGTGATGAACTCCAGGTACGCCTGGTCGAGAACCACCAGCAGGTCCGCTGGTACGCGGTCCATGAACGCACGGAATTCGGCTTCCCCGATTGCCGGTCCGGTGGGGTTGTTCGGACTGCACAGCACGACCAGCGTCGTGTCGTCGTCAATTGCGTCCAGCAGCGCATCGAAGTCGTGGCGACCGTCTGCCGTCAGCGGGATCTGGCGGTTCTCCGCCCCGCTCATAACGCCCACCTGGCGGTACATTTCAAACGACGGCCACGGGTAGACGATGTTCGCACCGGGGCCGGCCGTAATGGCAAAGGCGGCCGACAGGATTTCCGAACCACCTGCCCCGAACACAATGTTCTCGGGTGCAACACCCAGGAAGTCGGCCATGGCGTCGGTCAGTTCGAAAACGCCCGGGTCAGGGTAGATATTGGGATTTTCAGATGCTTTCGCAATGGCTTCGCGCACCTGCGGCAGCGGCTCCATGTGGTGCTCGTTGGCTGACAGTTTGTACGCTGTCATGCCTTCGATCGGGGCGGCGGGTTTGCCGGGAACATATGCCGCGGCATCGCGCACGGCAGGGCGCAGGCGGTACTGAAAAGTCATGGGCTCATCGTACCGCCGCCCCAGGCTCACCCGGGCGGCACCTCGGGCCACAGCCCGGTGCCAAAGACAGCCGAGCCGAACCCGAGAACCAGCGCGGCACCTCGGCCTCTGTGGGGTTAAGTAAAGAAAAGTGTGTCCGCATGCCACCATAACCCCAGACCACACACCACAAATCACCAAAGAATAGCTCCCCGAAAGCTATTACCCACACCATCCCGCACCTCCGGCCACATTTGTGCTAACCGCACACCGGTTGGATTAAAGGATGACCACCAACCGCCCCAGCTGCCCACTATGCGGCAACAACACAAAGAAAAACGGCACCACCAGCAAATCAACCACCCGTTGGCGCTGCACCCACTGCGGACACTCCTTTACCCGCAACACCCAAACCCACAACAAAAATACCGCCACCATGGCTTTGTTCATCCAATGGGCCACCGGCACCCAATCTCTAACCACCTTCGCCGCACACCATGGCGTAACCAGGCAAACCATGCACCACCGATTCCGATGGTGCTGGTGGATCATCCCCACACCCACCATCGACTCATTCCGCATCCATGACCAAATCTTCCTCGACGCGACCTATCTAAAGTCCGGATGCCTCCTGATCGCAGCCAGTAAAACCCACGTCATCAACTGGACCTGGGCCAGACACGAAACCACCGCCGCCTACACCGAACTCCTACGCCCCATTGCCGCACCACTAATCGCAGTCACAGACGGCGGACAAGGTGCCCAATCAGCCATCCACCACTGCTGGCCAACAACACGCATCCAACGCTGCCTCGTCCACGCCCAACGAACAGTCCGCCGCCACACCACCAGCAACCCCCGCACCGATGCCGGCAAAACCCTCTACCGCCTAGCCCTGAAACTCACTCGCATCACCGACCTTGACCAAGCATCCACATGGGTCGCCCACCTGCACGAATTCGACCACACCTACCGGGAATGGATGAACGAGAAAACCACCATCAAAGACCCTGCTACCGGCGCCTACACCAAGGTCTACACCCACCAACGCGTCCGAGCGGCCTATCAATCATTGCTATCTCTGCACCGCAGAGACCTGCTGTTTACCTACCTGCAACCCCCACCAACAACCATCGACCCCGACAACCTTGCAGCAACAACAAACAGCCTCGAAGGTGGCATCAACGCCCCCATAAAAGAACTAGCCCGCAGACACCGCGGACTATCACTACCGCATCAACGCACAGTGATGGATTGGTGGCTGTATCTACATACAGAATGAAGCGTCCTGGGTTTAGTTCCTACCTTAGGTAAGGAAGGATTGAACTATGCCTAGAAAGTATTCCGTCGAGTTCAAGGAGAAGGCGGTTCATCAGATCATCGAAATGGTCCGTTTGGAGTCTTGC